>NZ_JAPDBP010000021.1:0-75042 GCF_027705305.1 Aeromonas sp. QDB17 | reverse complement strand
GGTATTAGCTGGTCAAGGATGGCGATCATACCTCAGAAGCCGCGCCACGCCTCGCTCATACGAGGGGATGGTTAAGGTTTCCAGTCAATGACATCTGGTGACGGCAGTGATTGCATTGCCACACACGTGGCCGCCTTCTCAGGCGACAACAGGTCTTGTTGGCACATTCAGGGCAGACAAAGCCGTTAGGAAAACGCCAAGTGAACAGCGCGTTTTCGCACTGAGCCTCAGTGCCATAGTCCTTGAGAAACTCAAACAGGCTGTAGCCTTTCTGGAATTGGATTTTGCTTTTGGCCATGATCTCGCACCTCGATAACTGTACGTAAGATCAGTATAGTTCGTGGTAACTGACTGCTAATCATGGGTAATCATGTAGGCTTATTACTGACTCTGTAAGCCTATTTTACAAGGTACCTCTGTTGAAATCTGTTTTTTTTAACTGGCCCGCCCTTCTGATGAAACAACCCATCACATCATCAGGAGTACACCATGAGCACTACTATCAAAATCTTGCGCACCAAAGACCTCATCGCCAAGATTGGTATGGCACGCTCCACCATATACGACTGGCTCGATTCGAAGTCACCGCGCCATGACTGCACCTTTCCCAAGCCGTTCAAGATTGGCAAATCTACCAACGCTTGGTTTGAACATGACGTTGACCGTTGGCTCATCCTTCGGAGTCAGTCCTGAGTCATTCGCTTTTTAGTCACCATCAGGCTCCTTAACTTCCCATTACCATCTGAGCCAGATTATTGCTGATAGCACAGTCGAAATACTTATCTCTTCTTATATTTTATTTTCACTATTCGCCATACTCTTAGAGATGTGTTGAATTTAGGTTTATATATTATTTAATACCATTCATTACCCTCTACGTACGCTACGCATCACCACTCAACGCCATGGATACCCCAGCATCCTATTGCTACACCCGCATACCACTACACCCGTATATATAACCACATTCCACTATGAGCAACCATACCCGCTTATACGCGTGTGTCTATCACACCGCGTAGGGGTAACGCTGCCTAAGCGAGACCATCATGTTTAATACCGTTAGACTCTTGGATATCCTGACCCTATCACGCAAACTCCAGCATACGACTTTCCCAGTCGTCATCGTGGCATATACTCCTATCCGCGAGTTGCATATAGATTGCGAGAACCAGCCATTATCAACGTATCTCTTTAACGTATTGGATACCGTGTGTGATTATTTCTACTGTCACACCGAGATATCATCAGCTCACCCTACCATTGAGCTATTCCTGACTTATATGCGAGCAGTACCAAGGCTACACCTCGCTAGGATGAGTTCTCTCAACAGCCAGACTGCTCATAGACTGGCAGATGATATCAATAACGCCTTGGAAGCCTTCCTAAGCGAGTCCAAGAGTCAGCCGCACCGTAAGCGCCTCAATAACCTTCGACGCGTTGAGAAACGCAATCAGCGCAGCATAGCGACCTATATCAACAGCCTATTCGCTCAACATGCAAAGCTATTATTCATTCGCTTGGATATTGGGTATCGCGAGGCCCACTACCATCGATTAACCGTAGATAGCACCACTGATGACCTGCGTCATTACCTGAGCGTAATACAGCGGCGATTCAAACACCTGGTGGGATATATCTGGAAGATAGAATACGGTGCCGACCGGCGTTTCCATTTCCACCTCACGTTTATCTTCAATGGGGCTGAGCATCAGCAGGATGTCTCATTGGGCAAAGCGCTGGGGGAGCAGTGGGAGGCCATCACCGATGGACAGGGGAACTATTACAACTGCAATAGCAGGCGAGTACAGTATCAGGAATGGGGGACCGATGGGATAGGGATGGTGCATTACGCAGATACCGACAAACAGGCTCTACTACTGGACGCTCTCGGTTATCTGACCAAATCCGATGAGCATATATTGGCAGTCTTGCCATCGGGCCGCCGAACCTTCGGCCGAATGGAGATGCCATCACCCCAGCGTCGCATTGGTAGACCTAGGGGCACTAACAGGTGCGAATAACTCAAGAGTCTGGTCGGGGCTTCGGGTGAGAGAAGGCTGATGTGCGTTGGGGCTAACTCATTACACAACTTCCTCACCCTAGTCTCGGCACCTCTGGTAGATTGAATGTCTTTCAACCGCTCCTTAGCACCTTCGTCACTGGTGGAGTAAGGATCTTCAAATCCAATAACGAAATTGACCAGAGAAATACACACCGGCTGGTAGGGCTTGCATGATTCTATCCCGCAAGCTCACGACGCACTGGGCAGTTATGTGCGGGAGACATCCTCAAGGGACGGTGCAACGGCATGTTGGCCTTAGTGTCTTGCCTTGCCCGGTCATGCTTTCTTGTTTTAGGCGACAACCAGGGCCGTAGCTGCGGCCATTCGGTCAGGAGAAAACCCATGCAGGCACAATCCATCCCTTGGGGGCCAATCCGCTCAACCCTGACGGAGAAGTTCACGTTCGGTGACATTAAGTAACTCGTCGGCTATGGCGACTTGGATATGTCTCGGCTCGCGCACCTTGAACAAAAACCGCAGAACGGAGCATCGAAGTCGCAGCTCCTGAGTGAGATCGACAAGCAGGTAGGCACAATGGACGACAAGCGACGCAGCGTCTTTGTCTCCATCTGCTGTGAAGAAATGATGCGCCGCAAGCCAGAAGTGGTCGACGAACTGGAGCGCGTGCTGTCCAGGGTTGGCTGGAAGTTTTCCGGCACGGCGTTGATCCCGATCGAGGTTTTCGATATTGCGGAGCTGACTGACATCCCTGAGACGGCACAGGCAGATCTTCAGAAAGCCGCCAGCAGACTACGCGATGGCGACCTGAGCGGTGCATTGTCGGCCGCCTGTGGCGCCTTGGACAGTGTGACCAGCGACATATATAGCCGCCACGGCCTTGGCGATGCCGGCAAGGCGTCATTTCAGGAGCGCATCAGGAAGTCCCTCGACGCCTTGCAGGTGAAAGACCGTCTGATCGGCGAACTGGCCAACATTGGCTGGGTCGAGACCGATTACAAACCACTGTCGGCCAACCTTGATGGCTCCTTGAATCAGGCGGCGTACATCATGGCCGGCCGTGTGGGGTGATGTTCCACTCTGACCAGGGTTGTCAGTACGGCAGTCGGGCATTTCGGCAACGGCTGTGGCGCTATCAGATGAGGCAGAGCATGAGTCGGCGTGGAAACTGTTGGGACAATGCGCCGATGGAGCGGGTGTTCAGAAGCCTGAAGACGGAGTGGGTACCAGCAGAGGGATACAAGAGCGCTGAGGAAGCGCAACGGGATATCAGTTCTTACCTGATGGATTACTATAACTGGCGGCGCCCCCATCAGCACAACGATGGAATGGCGCCAGCCGAAGCCGAAAGTCGGCCTAACCAAGTGTCCGGATTTAGTTGACCACTACAGGGGCTCCACGATGAGCCGCTGCTTTGCTCCCTTCTCCCACTCTTTGCCATAAACACGGGGAGAAGGGCTGGGGATGAGGGCTAAAACGCATCCCCTAACCCTCCCTCCAAAACAACAAACAGCCCACATTACAAACACATTCACCCAACTAAAAAGACTCCATCGGTACCCATTTTTATATCTATTTAGAATAATAATTAACCACTTGCTACCATGCGTTCTTAACGAAACCCACAGCACCAAAACTAATCAATTGATTTTATTATGTAAAAAATCATTGTTCGATTTACTGCATTGAAGCGGGCCGAATAGATTCAAAGCCGTACATTTTTGTAACGGAAGCCAATCGCCGCCCTATCTAAGATGTATGCATCACTACTTGCCACTTCGGAGCAATGGATATGCGTACTCAAATCATTGACAAGAGCGTCGTCGTCTCTTCCGTGCAAGGTAATGTCCAGATACAGCTTGCGGATGGCAGCAGCCGCCCGCTTCAGCCAGGGGAAATACTGCAACCAGGGGCCAAACTCAATATCGCCGATGATGCCCAGTTAGTGCTGGCGCCCTATAACGACCGGCCGGATGCAACACCGACCACCCCAGCCGAGACCCCAGCAACAGATGCAACCGCCCAGCAGCCATCGCCGACAGGAACATCACCTGCCGGAACAGGCCAGAACGTCTCACCAGACATCGCCGCCTTGCAACAATCCATCCTGCAAGGGACTGACCCGACCCAAAACTTTGAGGCATCGGCAGCCGGCGGCGCTCCCGCCGCAGGGGGCGGCGGAATCGGCGGCGTCGCAGGCGCCAGCGGTAATGGCGGTTTTGTCACCATCGAACGCACCGGCGACGCCACCATCGCCACCGCCGGGTTTGATACCGATCACGCGCAGCCGTTATTCGTCAATCAGGTTGAAGACTCCCTACCGCTTGAAAACGAGTTAGCCGATGGGGACGAAACCATCACCACCATCGAAGGGGAAGCGATCACGGGCAATGTGCTCGACAACACCTTCAACCCGGATGGCCCGTCGGCAGCCGTTGTGCGCACCTATACCTGGGGCCCCAACCAGAATGTGTCCGCTGGCCAATCCGTGACCCAGCCTGGGGTCGGCACGCTAGTCATCAACAGCGACGGTAGCTTCACCTTTACCCCAGAACCCCACTATGACGGCCCAGTGCCGCCCGTGACCTATGTCGTGGACGATGGCAGGGATCAGGTTACCTCAACCCTGACCATCACCATTACCCCAGTGAACGATGTACCGACGGTATCGGTCGATCCAGGCAATCCGCAAGGCGCCAACGATCTGGTCTATGAGTCCGGATTACCGGGCGGCAGCAAGTCGATGGGTAGCAACAGCACGGTCGCAGAAGGCGGCTTCAAGTTGGGGGATGCCGACGGCCTCGGCGATCTGAAGTCGGTAACCATCAACGGCACGACGATCCCGATTGCCAACCTGGTGGGCGCAACCATTCCTGGGGACCACGGTACCCTGACGATCACCAGCTACAACCCGAGCACAGGCCAAGGCACCTATAGCTACACCCTGACCAGCCCGACCACCGACGTGGAGGGGGCGGCCGAAACTGACGTGTTTACGCTGACGGTGTCAGACGGAAAGGCAAACTCTGCGCCAGCTTCGATCACCATCGAGATCGTCGACGACCTGCCCCATGCGGTGAATGACAGCAACACGTTGGCGGAGGGTAATTTTGAGCCGGTAACGGGTAACGTGATCACGGGCGGCGCCGAGGGCGCGGGAGCAGACACCAAGGGAGCGGACGGAGCAGTCGTATCTGGCGTGGTCAGCAATCAGGTGCCGGGCGGCACGGTCACAGACGAGGGGGGCAACTTTGTCCTGGCCGGCGAGCACGGCTCGCTGACGCTAAATCCCGACGGCAGTTACAGCTACGTGCGCCATACCGGTACGCCGGGCGGCGTAGATGATGTGTTCACCTACACGTTGCAAGACGGAGATGGCGATACCAGCACCGCGACTTTGACAATTCACATAGGCGACTCGACACCGACGGTAGAGATCCCGGATCCAAACCCGAAACCGGATCCGGAACCAAACCCTGATCCAAACCCGAACCCCGATCCGGACGTTAGCAATAATGGCACGCGGGTATACGAATCGGGCCTGCCGGAGGGGTCAAGCGCGGGCGACGGCGGCAATAAGACCGACGGGGTGATCACCTTCACTTCGAAGGATGGCCTGAAATCGGTCTCGCTGGGTGAGGACGAGCACGGTAATCCGCTGTCGGTGCCGGATGCAACAAACGACGCGACCAAGGTCAAAGTGCTCATTACCGAAGATACGACCGGCAAGCTGGAAGCCTATTACGAATACGATGCGGCGACCGGCGAAGGGAAGATCTACTACAGCTACACCCTGCTGGACAACACCTCGGGGGATAATACCCAGGTAAGCTTCCCGGTGGTTATCACGGATATGGATGATGACACTTCATCGGGCGATCTGGTGATCAAGATCGTGGATGATGTGCCGACGGCCAAGGCTGACGTGGCATCGGTGGATGAAGGCAGTACCGTGACGGGCAACGTGGTCACGGGGGTTGGCATCGGCTCGATGGCAGACATCTTTGGTGCGGATGGCGCAAATGCCAGTGCAGTCGTGGGCGTCAAGACAGGGGATGATACCTCGACCTCGGCGAGTGGCTCGGTGGGCACTGCACTGACGGGCACCTATGGCGTCCTGACCCTGAATGCGGACGGTAGTTATAGCTACAAGAGCACGGCCAATGCGATCAGTGCGGATGCGGTGGATACCTTTACCTACACCATCAAGGACGGCGATGGTGACCTGAGCACCACAACGTTGAAAATCAACGTGGCGAACCAGACGGTCACGGGCGGGGTGGGTAGCGAGTCCGACACCAGCGTGCTGGAAGCAGCATTGTCGTTTGGCAGCAACCCGACCAGCAACGAAGAGGTGGCGACGGGCACCCTGACAGGGATGGGTGGTGCAGGCGGGTACACGTTTACGGCGGGAACCTTCACCGGTGCCTACGGTACTCTGGTGATCAACACTGACGGTAGTTACACCTATACCCTGACCAGTGCACCGGATGTGAACCCTGGGAACAACGGTAATAACGTCCAGGCCAGTGAAAGTTTTAGCTTCCAGGTGACAGATACGGATGGCAACAGCGGTAACGGTACCCTGGTCATCGATATCGTGGATGATGTGCCGACGGCCAAGGCTGACGTGGCATCGGTGGATGAAGGCAGTACCGTGACGGGCAACGTGGTCACGGGGGTTGGCATCGGCTCGATGGCAGACATCTTTGGTGCGGATGGCGCAAATGCCAGTGCAGTCGTGGGCGTCAAGACAGGGGATGATACCTCGACCTCGGCGAGTGGCTCGGTGGGCACTGCACTGACGGGCACCTATGGCGTCCTGACCCTGAATGCGGACGGTAGTTATAGCTACAAGAGCACGGCCAATGCGATCAGTGCGGATGCGGTGGATACCTTTACCTACACCATCAAGGACGGCGATGGTGACCTGAGCACCACAACGTTGAAAATCAACGTGGCGAACCAGACGGCTGAAGTGACGACGAATGTGGCAGGGCCAGACTCGACGGTCAATGAAGCGGGCTTACCGGGTGGCTCGATAGCGGGCGATAGTGAAACAGATACTGGCAGCTTCCAAGTAACGGCGACGGACGGTATCACGAAGGTCACTATAGGGGGGCAAGAGTTTACCTTGGCCCAGCTCAAGGTCTTCAGTGAGTCCTCACCATCGCTCGGGATCAACACAGGTGAAGGCACACTCAAGGTAACGGGTTACACCAGCCCGGACGGCGACAAGAGTGCGACGATAACCTACACCTATACGCTTAATGGGCCGCAGACACATACCCAACCGGGTAACGATACCCTGACGGATACGGTGTCGGTCACTGTGACCGGGCTGGGCGGCAATACAGGCAGCGGTACCCTGAAGATAGATATTATCGACGATACTCCAAGCGCCAATCCTGTCGGTAGCAGTGGTCAAGTGGTTAGGCATAGCGATACCAACCTGATGATTATACTCGATATTTCCGGTAGTATGGGGCCGGGGTATGCATCAGGCGTTGAGGGGATGACCCGTCTGGATATCGCCAAGAATGCCCTGCTGGAGTTGTTCGAACAGTATGAAGCGCTGGGGGCGGTGAAAGTCACCTTGGTTACCTTTAACGCGTCTTCGTCAATTAACAAGGTGTGGGTGGATATCGCTGAGGCCAAGACGGCAGTGCTGGGGCTGAGCGCCAACGGTAATACCAACTATGATGCCGCACTAATCAATGCTATCACCGCCTTCGGCCAGACCGGTACCTCTGGTGGCAAGCTGACGGGTAGTGATGTGCAGAATGTGGCGTACTTCCTTTCTGACGGTCTGCCCAATACACCGAGCGGAGATGCTGGTATCTCCAGTGACAACGGTACCGCAACGGATTGGCCGACGCTCTACAACGATACCAGCGGCAACAATAACAACGCTTCCGAGGAGCAGACCTGGATCAATTTCCTTAAGGCGAACCAGATCCAGTCCTATGCCCTTGGTATGGGGACGGGGGTCACTGCCAGCGCTTTGAACCCAATCGCCTATGACGGCAGGGTTGGGGGAGGTAATACCAATGCCATCGAGGTGACTGACATGGGTCAACTGACTCAAACGTTGGTATCTCTGGCCCAGGCTTCGCCGTTGCTTGGCAATTTGACGGACAACAGCGGCGGTTATGGCGCTGATGGTGGTTATGTGCGCAGCCTCACAATAGGCTCAACCACTTACACCTACAACAAGGCAACCGGCACAGTCACTGGCGGTGGCACGCTGACGGGCAACGACCTGAGCATCTCCTTGGGCAATGGTTCGAGCCTGGTGGTTAACATGCTCACCGGTAAATATACCTATACGCCGCCGAGTGCCATTACCACGGCCGTTATTTTAAATATCGGCTTCACCTTGAGTGATAATGATGGCGATATGGCCAGCTCGACCCTGAGTATCACTGTCAATCCTGATAGTCAGCCTGCGGTGATCCGCGACGATCTGGTGCTGACCAATGTGAATGCTCAAAGTGGTCAGGACATTATCGATATCCCGCGTTGGGCGCTACTGGCTAATGATACGGGGAGGGATGGCCTGCTGATTTCGTCGGTATCCGGGGCAAGCAGTGGTAGCGCAGCATTGAATGGTGACAATGTGCGCTTCACTGAAAATAGCAGTAGTAACAATAATGTTACTGACGGCGGCAGCTTCAACTATGCGGCTTCCCTGGATGGTGTAAGTATTGGGAACGCAAATGTGGTAGTGACTCGTTCGGCCGGTAGCAACCTCCTCACGGGCACCTTCCGTGATGAGATTCTGCTGGGACGTGACAACGCCAGCGACACGCTCAATGGCGCTGCTGGTAACGATATCCTTATTGGCCTGGGTGGTGACGACAGCCTGATTGGCGGCGCTGGCAATGATATCTTGGTTGGCGGTGCAGGCGGAGACACCTTGGATGGCGGCTCGGGCGCCGATACATTTATCATCGCTGCCGTAGCGGGTATTTCGTCGGATTCTGCTCGGGTTAACGTCTCCGGTAATGGCAATGATAGGGGTCAGGATACCATCAGTGGTTTCGACTTTACGGAAGATACCATCAGGATCGTGGCAACCAATGTGGCGAACTTCACGCATGGCACCCATACGGCGATCGGTACGGGAGGAAGCGGCACTGATGGTTCAGGTGTGGACAGCTACACAACCTCGACAGGTCTTATCAATCTCGATGGTAATGGCAGTTTCGCTGATCCCGGTGATGTTGTTCTGACCTTTACATCAACCACTGGCACGTTCAACGAGGCGAATTTCGAGTCTCGCTTGCAGTACGAGCTGTACGGGAACAGCAGCAACAACGTGATCACCGGCGGGGCGCTCAATGACTACCTTGATGGTGGGGCGGGTAACGACACCTTGAACGGTGGAGCGGGCAACGACACCCTGATTGGCGGCTTGGGCAACGATAGCCTAAGCGGTGGCGCTGGCAACGATCTGCTGATCGGCGGTAAGGGCAGCGACACCATGACGGGCGGTAATGGCCACGATATCTTCAAATGGCTGGCGGGGGATGCTGACACAACAGGTACCATAGACACCATCACTGACTTTACTGCGGGTAGTGGCGCTAATGCGGATGTGCTGGATCTAAGTGAGCTGCTGAATGGTGAACATGCCAACACAGCCTCTCTGGATCACTATCTGACATTTGCACGTTCAAGCGCTACGACGATGACCCTGACTATCGATACCAATGGCGCTACCACTACTGGTGGCATGACCCAGACGGTTGAGTTTACCGGTATGTCGGGTTTGCCAACAGAGCACACAACCAGCCTGCAGATCATTCAGTACCTGCTGGAGCAGGGCAATCTTAAGGTTGATCCTTAACCAGACCATGGGGCCGGACTTATCCGGCCCCTATTATTTGGTCTGGAGGATGGCTAAGATAACGGCTGTATCAGGAGAAGGCCGCCATGGAATCATTTAACTGGATCGACATCGACGGGATCCGCTATCGCTGGGACGGTGAAGAGAGCATTGTCTGCACCGGCCGCTTTGGCTATCAGACGTCGATGACGGGCGACCGGATCAGCTCGCTGGAGCTGGAGAGTGAAGATGGCGAGGTGGCGGGTACTCTCAATGTGGATTTTGCCGCCGCGCACATCAGCTTTACCCCGGCGGCGGGGGCCAGTTTGCCACAGATGATGGTGCTGGTCGGCCACGAGCAGGGGCAGCAAGAGTATTCGCTCCAGAGCCTGAGCGACTGCCCGTTGCAGGAGCTGCTCAGTTACGGCGAGAGTCTTGACTGGAGCGCGCTGGCGGTGCCCGCATCCGCACACGCACTCTCACCCACCCACACGCCCCCCCAGGGTCAGGTGTTGTCGTGGGACTCTTTTCATTTTGAAGAGGAGTCGCTGCTCGGCCCCCCGGCATCGGTTGCTGCGCTGGCGGGCCATGGCAGTCTGCTGGGTAGCGAGATCAGTATCAATATCGATATAACGGATCAGGTGCTGGGGCATATTCCTCCGCTGCACGAGATGTAAATCTCATTTGACGACGGGCATAATGACCTCCATCACCTTGATGGAGGTTTTTATGTGGCGTCCCTTGTTGTCTCTCTCTGCGCTGCTTGTCAGCGTTCCCCTGCTGGCTATCGAGACGCCCCAGGCGCCTCATCTGGTGGTGAGCGGTTATGCCGAGCAGAAGGCCGAACCCGATATGCTGACCCTTAATGTGGCGGTGACGGCGCTGGAAAAACAGGGCATCCAGGCCAAGCAGCAGGTGGATACCAAGGTAGCCGCCTTCTTCGGCCAGCTTGAGAGCCTTGGCATCAAGCGCAGCGATGTGGAGGCCGGCAACCTGCTGATCGCCCCTGAATATCGCTATTCCCAGAACAAGCCGCCCGAGAGGGTTGGTTATCGCGCCCAGCGCCAGCTGACGGTCAAGCTCTATCAGCTCGACAAGTTGAGCCAGCTGATGGATACCGCCCTGGCGGCAGGGTTGGAGTCTGTTTCCCAGATCGAGTACGGTCTCAAGTCACCGCAGACGATCAAGGAGCAGGCTCGCCTTGGCGCGGTGGCCGACGCCACAAACAAAGCGGAGTCCCTGGCCAAGGCCTTTGGCATGAAGCTGGGCAAGGTTTACAGCGTGGAGTATCGCAACAGCTCCCCCGTCCCCGTCTATAGCCGAGCCATGAAGGCCGCCGCCCCCGCCGCCGATATGGTGGAAAACAGCTATCAACAGCAGCAGATCAGTGTCACCGACAGCGTAGACGCCGTCTTCCTGCTGGAGTGAGCAAAAGCCCCAGTCTTGGTTCGGGGAGGCTGAAGGAGAACACCACCCTCACCCTGACCCTCTCCCTGAGGGAGAGGGAACCGATCGGGGGATCGGCAAGTGCGGGGATCCACAATGTGCCGCCGCTCTGCTCCCTTTTCCCATTCTTTGTTATAAACAGGGGGAGAAGGGCTGGGGATGAGGGGGGATTTGGCTTTAGGCATGCAAAAACTGAGAGCCGATATGGGCGACGTGCATGGCACCAAGCCTGTTATCGCCGCACTCGTCTATGACTCCATCAAGTGGTCATCCCTGTTGCTCAGGATGTTGGCGACTAGATAAGCGTAACCTTCATGCACCTGAGAACCGCAGGAGGGCCTGCAGCGCTTCGCGCTGCGGGACAACATGCCCCACGCCATCGAACACTATCAGCTCATGGTAGATCCAGGTGGTCCACTCTGGCTGCTTAGCTGGCGGGTGGCAACAAAGACTTTACGCAGCAAAGCGGAGGCCTTGACGGTGGGATCGGTGGCCAGGGCGACCAGTCCTTGGATAAGGGTAGGCATCAGGTGATTCCTGGGCGACATGGGCCCCCATTGTACCCGGTTTCGGCCGTTTGGATTGCAGGGTTGCAAGCGGAATGACCCCAGCCCCCTCGCTGACCGGATTTGGGCCTTGCTTTGGCCGTTGGTCAAGAGTGCAAAGCGGGACCGCAGACCCGCACATGTCCCCCGATATCGATCAACTGCCGCTCAAGGTAGTCAGCCAGCTCTGCGCCGGAGCGCGGGCCAGCGCTTCATGCTGGCTCTGTAGTGATCATTCGAGTAGGCGGCAGTCTGGTATCTATTCCCCCTGAATGTTTTTTCTTATAGATACCGACATGGCCGCAGCCATCAGTACCATAGGCGTGGACTCAATGAAGGAGACATACCCAATGACCAAGAGCAGAATCGAAGCCGTCGAAGTGTGCGAAGGTATTCTCAGGAAGGAAATAGAGTACAACGAGAAGAACAATATATACCCCTCCATCAACGCAACAGTCAGGGTTCTGCTCCGGCAAAGCCAAACCATGGCACCAGTCTACGAAGAACTCTGCGAACTGCTCGCCCTGGAACGGTATGTGGCTAGCTTTCTGGACGCGCTGATCAGCACATTCACCTTCTGGGATGAAGACGACATGCGCAAGGCCAGGGAAGATCGTAGCAGGCTCATCCAAGTTAACGAGGACATATCGGATCTCGCCTCTCGCCTGGCTGATTTGCTGAGGGAGAGAGAGGACATCTGTAATCGAGCTGGGTTCGGGTGTGAAAGAGAAACCGGTCTGGCAGCACTATTTGATCGTGCAGGTGAGCACAACCCGCTCTATACCATGTACCCCCAGGATGAATTTTTACGCCTTGCGCACAGATATGATTACAAGTACTGGCCAAGCATTGAAGACCTGCTCAAGGTGCTGGCGTGCGACGCGGAGCAATCGGAGGTGTACGCCCACGACGCGGAAACGGAGGCTGGTACTTCATCCAGAAAGCCATCACAGTATGACGTCCTTCGCGCATTCCAAGCCAAATTGGATGACTACGCACTCGGCGGCTCACTTCCATCCAATCTCAGACTGTCTGACAGCGCCATGGCCACTATCCTGAACTGCATTACGGAGCTCGACGCAGACTCCCTGGTCACAGCCGAATACATCAAGAGCTTTCGACAGAAGGAACGAGAGAGGTTCAAATCACGACGGCAGTAGATCGCATGCTATAGGTTTGTCCTGTACACCAATTCGTGCCTATCATCGCACCACCACATAGGTAGGATTTGTGCTTTTTTCTGATTGCCTTCGTAGAACGTTCGCCATTCCGCTTTTACCGCATAGTCCGCATTTTGACAGTTCAACGCGATTTGGTTGATGAATTCAAACATCGTAATAACAAGCTACTTTTCCAACACGATCCAAAAAAATCTCAGTTATATATCATCGCCATGAACACCTTCCGGGACTGCCTTTGCAGTCCCTTTTTCATTGGAGATTTTCGTATGGCTCACTTCATCGACACCATGGCCTACACCGGCCAAACACCTTGGCATGGCCTCGGCAATCTATTGCCTGCACAGCAATCGCTCGATACCTGGTTGCAAGCTGCCGGGATGGATTGGACCATCGAGCAGAGCGATGTGATGTTTAACGTGGCTTCCGATGCCCTGCATATCCGCCCCTACAGCGATAGCAAGGTGCTCTACCGCTCCGATACCCTGACACCGCTCTCGGTAGTCTCCCAACGCTACAACGTGGTACAGCCCCACGAGGTGCTGCACTTCTATCAAGACTTGGTGGAAGCCGGTGGCTTTGAATTGGAAACGGCCGGCTCGCTCAAAGGCGGTCGCAAGTTGTGGGCGCTGGCCCGTACCGGCCAGGACATGAAACTCAAGGGCGGGGATGTGGTGAAGTCCTATCTGCTGCTCGCCACCAGTTGCGATGGCACCCTCTGCACCACGGCCCAGTTCACCTCCTTGCGGGTGGTCTGCAATAACACCTTGCAGATGGCCCTACGCGATAGCAGCGGGGCCATCAAGGTCCCCCACTCTACTCAGTTCGATGCGGCTGCGGTGAAAGAGTCGCTGGGACTCGGCCTCTCCCATTGGGATGAGTTCAAAGCCCAAACCAAGGCACTAGCGCAACGCCCGGTCGCCCCTGAAGAGGCGCTGCGTTTCTTTAGTGACCTGCTAGCCCAACCGCTGGATGACGAAAACATCATCCTCACCCGTCCAGTACAACGCCTGCACGAGCTCTATCAGGGAGCCGGAATGGGGTCTGATTTATCGAGCTCCCGCAATACCGCCTGGGGGCTGGTCAATGCGGTGACCGAATACGTGGATCACCATCGCCGTGCCCGCAGTCAAGATCACCGGCTCGACTCCGCTTGGTTCGGTCAGGGGGCGCAGCTCAAAACCCAGGCATTAAACCAAGCGCTGACGCTGTTGCAGTAATGGCCGTATCCATCTAGGATATAAACTAAAGATTATATTGGTGCGCTATGTGGACAGTAAAAACGACCGAGCTGTTTGATGTTTGGTTTGATGTGCAAGATGACGCGACGCAGGAAAAAGTCTTGGCTGGACTACTCGCCTTGGCGCAGGGTGGCCCATCGATAGGCCGCCCCTTGGTCGATACCATCAAGGGCTCGCGTTTTACAAACTTGAAAGAGCTGAGGGTGCAGCATCAGGGAGAGCCGCTACGTGCATTCTTCGCCTTTGACCCGTTGCGACAAGCCATCGTGCTATGTGCTGGTAACAAGGGCGGGAACGAGAAGCGGTTTTACAAAGAGATGCTGCCGTTGGCAGAGGCACAGTACGCCAGGCATCTGGCTGAGTTGGAGGAAAAGTAATGGGAAGAACACTAGACGATTTGCTGGCCTCCCGTTCAGAAGAGAGTCGGCAACGCATCCAGGAAATGGCTAACGAGCTGTTGCTGGAGGTGCGTATACAGGCGTTACGCGAAGAGCTGGAGGTGTCGCAGGTTGAGTTGGCCAAGGCACTCGGTGTCAGTCAGCCTGCCGTCGTGGCGATGGAGCAACGTGGCAGTGATATCAAGCTATCCACCATGAAACGCTATGTCGAAGCCATGGGCGGCAAGCTGCGTGTGGATGTCGAGTTGCCAACCGGACGACACATCGGATTCAACGTCTGACGCCGTTGCGACGACCCGATAACAGGCATCTACCAATGTAGATCGCTCTTCAACACCCCTATCCTGAGGCTGCATTTGCAGCCTCTTTTTCATTCCATCAGATAGCAAAAATCCCCTTACCCGGACTGGTATAAGCCAATCCGGGCGGGAATGTTTATGCCGCCGACAAGGAGCAATGATGAAAGCAAAAGCCAAATACGGTCAGGCCATTCGTTTAGCCTCCACCACCGACCTCTCTCGCGAACAGTGGTTGGCGATCCGCAAGCTGGGGCTCGGCTCGTCCGATGCCGCCGTGGCGGTGGGCCTCTCGCCCTATAAGTGCCCGCTGTCGCTGTGGCTGGAGAAAACCGGGCGCAAGGAGCCGGAAGATATCTCCCACAAAGAAGCTGTGTTGTGGGGTATCGAGCTCGAACCGGTCTTGGCACAGGTCTACGCCAAGCGCACTGGTTATCGGGTGCGTCGGGTCAATGCGGTACTCCAGCACCCGGAGCATCTGTTTATGCTCGCCAATCTCGACCGGGAGGTGGTGGGCCACCCCGACGGCCCCGGCATCCTCGAAATCAAAACCGCCAGCTATCACAGTGCGCCGCAATGGGAGGAAGGCGTGCCGGTCGCCTACCAGTGTCAGGTACTGCATCAGCTGGCCGTCACCGGTCATGCCTGGGCGGAAGTGGCGGTGCTCATCGGGGGTCAGGATTTTCGGATTTACCGCATCGAGCGCGACGAGGAGAAGATCCGGGATCTCACCGAACGAGAAGCGCAGTTCTGGCATCAGGTCACGAGTGACCAGCAACCCGATCCCGATGGCTCGGAAGATGCAGGCTCGGCGCTAGCCTGGCTATTTCCCCGCGATGACGGGGAAACCGTCGATCTCTCCGATTCGCCCGAGTTCAACCAGCTGTTCGGGGAGTTGCTGCATCTGCGTGAGCACAAGGAGGAAGTGGAGCTACGCGAATCGCAGATCAAGCAGCGGCTACAGGCCACGTTGGGCGAGGCCACTGCGGGACTCTTTGCCGACGGCAAGATCACCTGGAAACGCAGCAAGGATCGGCTGGCGCCCGATCTGGACCGGCTCGGTCAGGATCATCCCGACCTGCTCAGCCACTACGTCAAACCGGTGCCCGGCTCACGCCGATTCACCATTCAGGCAGTTCACACTGCCAGGAGACACACACCATGATCAAAGGACTAGCGATTACCCCGCCCGTGATCGGGCGGATCTGTATTGGCAGGCTGGTACAGAAAGAGGGGAAATGGGTGCCGGAGAAGGACGACAGTTTCACCCTCACCACCCAGGTCCAGCAAAAGGGGGGATGGTTACTCCATCCCTTGCATCAGCAGTTCGCTCAAGGGCATGAGCAGGCCAAGATCCGCGCCATTCCGGTGCGGGTGCTGTTCAATGACAGCGACCTGAACCTGCGGGCAGAGTACAGCGCCTTTGACCGCCAAACTGGCAGACCGCTCTGTGTCGGCAATGGAGAGATGGCTAAACGGGTGGGGGCACAAGGGATGGAGGAGGTCAGTTGCCCCGGTCCGGAGCGCTGCCCTTATGGCCAGCAGCAGGGCTGCAAGCTGTACGGACGACTGAACCTGTTTGTGGAGGGACAGGGGGATGAACTCGGCAGCTTTATCTTTCGCACCACCGGCTATAACTCGGTACGGACCCTGGCGGCACGGCTCAAGTACTTTGAGGCGGTGAGTGGTGGCCTGACTCGCTACCTGCCGCTGACCTTACGGCTGCGGGCCAAGAGCACCACCCAGTCCTACCGTACCCCGGTCTACTACGTGGATTTGACCCTGCGCGATGAACTGACCCTGACTGAGGCAGTCTGTCAGGCACGGCAGGAAGCGTTGCTGGATGATGAGGCTGGGCTGACGATTAGCGAGATGGAAGCCGTGGCGCGGGCGCTACTGCGCAATGGTCAGTTCGAGGAAGTGGATGAAGAGGTGCCAATGCTGCTGGAAGAGTTTTACCCCCAGGTGGAGGAAGGGGAGCATTCGACTGCCGAACCAGCACCGCAAACAGTGGCCCAGCCACGGGGAACGCGAGCACGGGCATCCCCGTTAACCAACAAGCTAGGCAAGGACGCCACACCGGCACCCGGTACACCCTAACTCAGGATTTGGCCAGGCGCTCGACCAACCGCTCAAATGTCTCCAGCAGCAATGCCCGGTCGTCGCTGTCCAGCCGGGCGAGTTTCTGCCCCAAGACGATACCCTGCTCAGTTGGGCGCGGGCTGGTTTCGCGCAAGAAATCGGCCAGCTCGCACCCAAACAGCTGAGCCAGTTCAGCCAGCCGGGCAATGGTCGGCACCACGATACCGCGCTCCATCCGAGAGACGGCTTCCATCCCGATCTTTAGGTGCTCTGCCACCTGTTCCTGGGTCAGTCCCGCCTGCTGGCGCTGCCGCCCAATCGCCTTACCCACGCTTTTAGCCAGCAACTCAACTTTGATGTTCGTCATAAGTCCTCCAATCAACCCATATGGTTGAATGGAGACCCATTGACATGAAGGACCTGTAGGGTTGAATATCAACCTATTAGATCTTTTTCATTGAAATACATGGACCTGAATTGAATGGAGCTCTCCCTACGATCTAACACCTGACTCTCCCACGATGGCTTTGGTCATCTGCCAGCACGCCTGCTGACAACACGTTTATCACGCTCAACCAACCGACCATCTCGTCGGATAGGTTCCTATTGCCAAAAATCATGAAATGGAGAACAAACATGTTAATCCCACTGCTATGGATCGGACTTGCTCTACTGCTAGGTATTGTTGCCTCTGGCAACGGGCGCTCATTCTGGGGTTGGTTCATGCTCGGACTGCTTATCGACCCAATTTTGGCTGGATTATTTTACTGGTTGATTTGCAAAGACTGACATAGCGTTCACCTGATGCACATGCTTATGCGTCAAGGATTAATAATTAAGGTTGACAATATGGGTCTTTTTAAAACACTCACAACAATAAATGGCAATAGCTTAGGTGGTCTTATTATCAAGCTCATTTATAAAGTACCTAAGATGAGCGACGAGGCGATTATTGATATTGTTACAGGTAGAAAATGGGCTCCTGAATTCATCAAGATTTTAGCTGCCAAAGAAGGCGCGAAGCGTTCTCTGAAGATATAACATCACAGGGTATCGTCATGATGCCCTTTCTTTTTATGGCCCCGACCAATGGGATTCAAAAATATGCAAATAATGCGAATGCTACGAGTGGCAACGATGGTAGCTCTGCTAAGTTGCTCGGGCACAACCTTTGCTGCCGATGATGCACTACAGATTGAATCGAAAATCCCCACCACCCTCAGCGGAACACTCGGCTATGCCAGTCTGCAATATTGGATAGAAGTGCCAGGCAAAGGGAATGTGGAATTACTCACCGATGCCGACGATGAGGGAGGGCTTATCGAGCTCGTAGGGAAACCGGTATCGCTCAACGGCGCCATGGTGACCTACTCAAACGGGAGTGTCTATTTCGAACCCAAATTCTCGGCCCCAACCTCACCTGGACTATCCATCAGCCAGCAAGACGACGGCACCATCGAGGTAGCCAATGGCGAGCAGGTACTGTTGAGCACTGACATGTACCATTCCATTACCATCAAACATGAGCAACCACTGGCTCAGGGAAAAGCCGTGTTACTCGAACTCAACACCGGGGGAGTCGCCTGCCCAGTACTCTATCAGCTGGCCGTCATCCGTTCGGATGCACTTCCCCTGCTCACTCCCACCTTCGGCACCTGTAGCGACCTTGGCAAGCTGAAGCATGACACCAACGGCTTCACGTTGGCCCTGCCAGGCAACCCTGCCGAAACCTGGGCCTGGGATTCCCGTACCCTGACGTTGCACAAATAGCGTCGTCACTTTTCCACACTGATAACAGGGCACCCACAAGGTGCCCTGTTTCGTTTTTATGCCTGACCACAAGGAGTTAACTTCATGTCTCGATTCACCCCAGGCGATCATCTGGTGACCGCTCGCCTCGGTTATACCCACCACGGCCTCTATGTCGGGGGCGACCTCGTTATCCACTACCAGGGGCCTAATCTCGGCCTACCCGGTGAAATCGTGATGACCTCTCTGGATGCGTTTTCCGATGGTAAGCCGGTCTGGTGCAAATTTTGCCCTGTCAGGCGGTATGACCGAACAGCGAGCCTCAAACGTGCCCGCACACGGCTGGGCGAGCATCGATACGATGTGTTGTTCAGTAACTGTGAACACTTCGTGATGTGGTGCATCCACGGTATCCACCACTCGACACAGGTTAGTCAGGTAGCAACGGCGGTGGCGAAAGCGGCCCTTCGTACTCCACAGACTACTATCATTCCCCCAGCTATGACTGTGTTGAGCCGCGAGCGCACCACGTCTGATTACATAACGCTCGCCACCTCTGCTATCACCCTGACCACCCTCGCGACATCGCCAAGCTGGGTCCCCCTGGCAACCGGCGCATTAGCCCTTCACGCAGTCAGCCGCCTCTGGTCCTGGCTCACCGACTGAGCCACTGCCTACCCTCGCACAACAAGGAGCACAACCTATGACTATTCCCTTCTACCGGGACGGCTTTGCCCTGCCCGTCACCCCCGCCCTGCTGGCTCTGCTCAGTCAGGAAGCCGAACGAACCGATCTCGATCTGGGGCGCTGCACCCAGCTGACCTTCAACTTCCGTAACCCCGGTTACAGCGCCGAGCAAGGCGGCATACATCCGGTCGAGATACGCTTGGTGCGCGGTCTTGACGACTGGCTGTTCGATTACGTCACCGACTTCAGCTACCAGGGGCTCGGCCATGATGCCGAGCTCTGCAAGGAGATCGACTTCAACTTCCTCGATGGGGAACACACCATGTTGGGCTGGGGACCGCTGCGGCTGGCCGAAGCGCGGGAATTGTTCGATATCTGGCAAAGCAACTTCATTGCCTACTGCCGGTTGGAATGCTTCAGCGTCACGGTCGCAGGAGATTAGGAGGTCACGATGACCCAAGAATTAGCTCTCTCCCACTACTCACGCCAGTGGCTGGGACGAGTCGCCACCAGCGCCAAGCTAACCCCCACTCGCAGTGGTCAGCGTTGGCTGCTGCACCTGACACCGAATAGCCCACCAGCCCGCACAGTCACCTTGCAAGTGCGTTGATCTGGCGTGCAGTGGCAACTGCTCTCCCTCACCAATGCCGAGGACTGGCACACCATGAGCCAGCCCGTGGATGAAATCTGTGTGGACCCTAAGCGTCGCTGTTTCTGGCGCAGCCAGGCAGGACCCGTCCCACTCTCTGAGCAGCCCCGCGTGCTGGGAAGCTTTATGAGTGACCTGCAGCGTGCCTGCATCCATCACGGCTATCGTGTGGAGAGTGGCCCCTTACCCCAAGAGGAGGCACAAGATGCCAAAACAACCGGTAGCCGTTGAACTTGAAGCCATCAATCGTAATGGCGAGACGCAAGTGGTTCGGGGCAGCGCCCTGCCCGTGCACGGCTACGGCGTTTACTTGCGAGCGGTAGAAGCCAGTGGATTGGCGCTGGCTACCTGGATAGCTGACTACGACACTATCGGCCAAGCCTATGAGCTGGCGGAACGGCTGAGCGTTGCGCTCGCTATCCCGCTCACCCTGCAGGTCCCCGGATTGCTGATGCCGGTGAAGCGTGCCCCTACAGCCGGAGCAGGAGCAGAAGCCGCCACCAAGACCAACTGAACTACCCTCAAAGTGAACCAACAACCGCTCTACCTTTAACCCCGACATGCTTCATGCGTGCCGGGGTTTTGTTTATTTGGAGAACCCTACATGCGTTACCACAAACTGAAAGCTGGGGAATGCCCCGGCACCTATGTCGTCACCGAACCAGTGACCGAGCAAGACCTGCTGCGCATCGCCAACCAGATTGCCCGCAAACGCCTGGCCAAAGGCACCGCTATCACCAGTACCACTGAGGCCGCCGAACGGTTACAAACCTTGCTGCAGGACCGGGAGCACGAAGTGTTTGGTGCACTGTTCCTCGACTCCCAACATCGTGTACTGGCCTTTGAGGAGCTATTTCGCGGCACTCTCGACAGTGCCAGCATCTACCCACGGGAAGTGGTCAAGCGGGCCTTGCTACTCAACTGCGGGGCCATCATCGCCGTCCACAATCACCCCAGCGGTGACCCGGAACCCAGTCAATCTGACCGGGTCTTTACCCAAGCCCTCAAAGAGGCCTTGGCGCTGGTGGATGTGCGACTGCTCGACCATCTGGTAGTTGGCGCTGAGGGCATGGTATCCCTGGCCGAAAGAGGTCAGCTATGAGCCTTACTCCAGACAAAACCCACCTCACCGCCCTCGATATCATCCTCGAATTGCGTTGCTGGCTTGCTGACAACGTCGAGATGCAGGCCGAGCCCGCCATCGTGGCTCACCTGCCGAGCGGCTACCAACTCACCCAGAGCGATTGTGTCGAGGCCATCGATGCGCTGCTGCATCATCTGCGCCGTTAGCCAATCCAAGAAGGGACACGCACCATGCGATTACCCAATCCCTATGCCCTTGAGGAAACCCTGGGCAAGCTACGCCATGGCCTGACAACCGCCTGCAACGAGGATGCGCTGACGTTGCTGGAAAAGGCCGTCACCAAGGCCCGTGACGACGAGGGTTATGCCAAGCAGTTTGAAGAGACCTTGCTGCGGGGATCCACCATCGAGATCCGCGAGTGCCTCAGTTGTTTTGGCGACTACTTCGAATGCTCCAGCGACACACCGCCCTATTACCCGCACCACGACGCCGTCAACGGCATTGATTGTGCGCTCTACGCCATCCTGTTCGATGCGGCTTACCAAGACGCAGCGCGGGCACAGCAATAACATGCATGACGATCGCCGAATAACATGCATACCGATCACATTTCCACCAGATAACCTGGGTCATCAAACCAGGATCATCAGGTCCAACACCATGATCCGGATATCCCGACACAACCCCCAAGGCCACCTCACCAAGGTGGCCTTGTTCATTTCAAGGATTCATCCACATGTCTGCTTTTATGATCGACCGCAAGGATTACCTGGCCTTTGCCGTGCAGTTGCACCGCTTTTGCAACGCACCCATGCCACCTCATTACACCCTTGAGTTGTTGCGCACCCTCTGGTGGAACCCGCCAGTAGATACGACCAGTACCTGGACGTGGCGAATAGACAGGCTGGTACGGTTGATGATGCTCGCCAACCACCGTGCAGTCTGGCGTCGCTATCAGCTGGGGCGTCAGCAGGAGCGTAAGGAGTCACGCCAACATGCCTCTACCAAGCTAAGTCCATTTAAACCTGCCCACCATTACCACCAGACACCACTCACCGATACCGAGCTGGTGGCTCTGTACAAATTCACCTGCTGCGCCCTGTACCAATCGAGCGAATGGACCGGGAGTCCAGAGCAGGCACCTCGGTTGGTAAAGGTAATACAGCAGTTGCAGCAGGCCATGGCGCAAGACGTGCTGACCCGCCTGTCACTGTGGGAGCAAGCCCCCTGGGGGGAGATGCGATGAATCTCTCCACCACCCTGACCATGACGAGTTCACAGCCGGACAGCACAGCCGTGCTAGCCCAACGTATCGCCGAGGACATGGCACACCTGCATCACCGTCTGCGTGATGGGGCCAGTGATGAACTGGGCATCAGCATCAGTTACCTGGTCGAAAAATTTGCGGTGTTGGCAGCGGCTTACCGTGCACCTGCAGAAATGGAGAAACACCCATGATCGAATTCAACGACAGCTTTAGCCAGGCCTCCGTAGCGGAGGCCATGTGTGCTCACTCAGGGCTTGCCAAGCTCATCAGTCAGCAGTTGATGCTGCCGGGCTTTGCCTATGCCCACGATGTGGAGGGGCGACGTATTGGTGGCCCGCTGGTGGCCCCCAACCCTGTGTTGCACAAGACCACGCTCTTTGTCAGTCCACGGGATATGCGTGAACACCTGCCACGAGAGATTCACTTCGCCCGCTTTCGCTGCGCCTGTAATGCAGCGGGTCAACCGGTCGGCGAGTGGCAACGGGTGATTGTTGGAGCCTACGTCAACCACGGCAGTAACGACACGCCGGATTGGAGTAGTCATACCTGAGTCACGGCCACCAGTACAAACAAGACCTCATGCAGCCCCTCACACCGAGGGGCTGTTTGCATTTTAAGGACCCCACCCATGCACGACCTGAGTGATTACAAAACCCTGACCGCTCGGCAGATAACCACAGCCATCGGTCAGCTCAACCACAGCACCGCGCCGAAGATAATGACCCACCTGGGATTGCGGGCCAGGCAGCCGCAACCGCTCGGTAATGGCCGCAGCAGAACCAAAGCCCTCAAGCTGCTGCGCAGAGTCAAGAAGGCTCACCAAGCGGGGCGTATCCCGTTCGAGCTCACTGTGACGGGTTGCCGCATCGACCGGGGTAGCCATCAGGCTGACCGCTACTACTACGACCGGACGCTACTGGCTCAAGGTTGGCAGCAATACGATACCGAGGAAGACGCCTGGTACTTCGGTATCTGGATTAATACCGAGAAGCTGGAGACCTTTACCTATGCCGAGGGAGATACCAGCCATGTGATTGCGCCAAACGTCGAGGCGTTTCGCGCTGAATTGGCGCGGCTATACCACTACCACCCACAAGCCCCGGCGTTTATCAGTATCGACCCCGAGGCCAACACTGTGACCCACCACGTTGAAAGCAAGCCGGAGGTATGAAATGGCCAAACACATCACCATCAAGGTGCCCGGCAAACATCCGCAAACCGGCGAGCTCACTACCTTCGAGCTCAAGGGGCAGCGCATGGATATCGACATCGGCGGACAAGCTGTGCCCTTTCTCATTCACGGGAGGGGCATCGGTACGTCGCTCACTCACATCCCAAGCGGCTACCGCATCGCATTGCTCGGCGGCTGGCTCACTGCGCGTTACGCAATCCCTGAGAATAAGCCCAGCAGAGCGACCTGCGCTCAAATGGCCATCGCCCGGCTGGTGGCTCAATACGGCTCGCGGCACCTGCTAGACCGGCTCAATTGCAAGCCGGTTATCAATGAGATGGCTGACTGCGCTCGTTGACGCCCTACTGTCTCCGCTCATCCACAAACAACATAAAGGGCCAGCCCTCAAAGGCTGGCCCCTTGCATCATTGGAGTCACCGAACATGACCCGTCTTATCACCGGACTCGAGGTGCATCGCTATGCCCCCGAGCTCAACAAACTGCACCTGCGAAACCGTCAGACACTACCCGCTCCCGGCATCACCACCATCAAGCAAGCCAAAGCCCGCCTGTTTGCTCGTTAGCAACCTGGGCATCAGGTGACCATCACCGTGAGCCATCCCGACTACATCAATCTTTCTCGGCTCTACCGGGGGCGGCTGACAAACCTGACCGAACTCCCTGAGCACCTGACCAGACTACGCCAGCGCCACAACGTGCCCGGCACCTGCATCGACATTCAACTGAGGTATCGCTAATCATGACCACGACAACCACCCACACCAACAACCAACACCCCGTAGCGCCAGACCACCCCACTCGGATTTTTGCACAGTGGGGTTTGCCCCATACCGTGACGCCACGCTTTGGCGCTCGTCTGATACAGAGTCGCTACCGGCTCGATTTTCTATCCGATCGGGCCAGTCTGATCGGTGAATGGAGTGAGACGCAGATAGCCAAGCTCGACCTGGCTTTCCCGGAGGTCATCAAGGCTCTGGAAGCCAAGCTGCTAACCGGCGAGCTGGATGCTCAACGTCAGCACTGCATCACTATCCAGCACGGCGGCTTTACCTGCGAAGCCGACACCCTCGGTAGCCATGGCTATGTCTATATCTGTATTTACCCTGCGGCGAGCATGGACGCCAATCCTGACCGCAAGGCGTGACCACACATCCGCTTGTGGTAACATTTTTAAACCTACTCGTCCGTGATAAGTGGGTGGGTCTTGGGGAAGGCCAATTCATGACCTTCCCTTTTTTTGGTGACGCTGTTTTTTTTGAGGTTGCTCCCAGTGACTTCGATACCAACTGGCCCCAAGTAGGTCGCTGTGACAAGATAAGCCCCTGTTTTATCTCGATCTGGTTGCCCGATGAAAGAAACCCTGCCCAGCTATGAAGCCATGATGCCTGCCGTGCTCAAGGTATTGGCCGATGGTGTCGCCCGCTCTCTACGTGAGGTATTCGAGCGGGTTTGCCAGCACTACGCCTTTACTCCGGAGCAGTTGGCTGACACCTTGCCCAGTGGTCGCCAAACCACGCTGCGCAGCCGGGTTGGCTGGGCCAAGACCTATCTGGTCAAGGCAGGACTCATCGAGCAACCCAAGCGGGGCATTTGCCTTATCACCGAACGGGGTAAGGCGGCGCTAGTCTCGGGACATACTATCGACAACCGCTATCTGGCCCAATTCAACGAGTTCGTGGCGTTTACCCTGGCCTCCAGTGAGAGCGCAGGCAATACGCAACAAGCCATAGCGATCCCGACAGACACGCCAACACCAGAGCAGGCCAGCACCCCTCAAGAGCAGATTGAGCAGGCACTATCTGCCATCAATCGCTCCCTTGCCGATGACCTGCTTGCCGAGATCTTGGGCCTTTCCCCTCGTTTCTTTGAACAGCTGGTGGTCGATCTGATGGTGGCCATGGGCTATGGCGGCAGCCAGCAGGATGCCGCCCGCACCACCCGTTACCAAAGCGATGGCGGCATCGATGGCATCATCAAGGAAGACCGGTTGGGGCTCGACTCCATCTACCTGCAGGCAAAGCGCTACACCGACAAAACCGTGGGGCGTCCCGAGATCCAGTCCTTCGCGGGGGCGCTGGATCTGCACAAGGCCCGCAAGGGGGTCTTTATCACCACCTCCAGCTTTAGCCGTGAGGCGCAGGAGTATGTCGGACTGATTGAGAAGCGCATCGTGCTGATCGACGGTGCCCGTCTTGCCGCCCTGATGATCGAATACGGCGTCGGCGTCACTACCCGCCAGACCCTCACCATTAAAACCCTGGATTCAGATTACTTTTTGGAAGAATAAATCGTGGCTAAACCAGCCCTAATACCCCCACCGATTAAATGCCAGCGGCATCTTGTTGAGCTTCTCGCGATGCTCGCGCCAGTTGGGCAGATGGGTATCCATCAGTGTGATAAATCGCTGGTTATGTTTGCGCTCTAACAGGTGAACCAGCTCGTGCACCACAATAAATTCCAGGCATTCAGGGGGCTTCTTGACTAATTCGAGGTTGATCCAGATGCGGGATGTATCTGTTTTGCAGCTCCCCCACATGGTCTTCATCCGTTTGATACCGACAAACGAAGGGGTGACGTTGAGCAAGGCCTGCCACTTGGCCATCAATATCGGCAGCCGCTGGCGTAGCAATTGGCGATACCAGCCCAGTAGCAAGGCTTCTCGCTTCGCGGCGTCATAATGAGCGGGAACCCGCATCCGGATCCACCCCCCTTGTAGCTTGACGCTGTGCGCTCCCTCAACCGGGATCACCTCCAATCGATAGCCCCGTCCCCAAAGGTAGTGCGTCTCGCCGCTGCACATCTGGCGCTCGCTCTGACGTGGCTGCGCCTGAAAGTGGGCCTGTTGCTGCCGGATCCACGGCAAGCGTCTGACCACGGCCATTCTGATGGCCGTCTGTGACAGCGACGCCGGGGCCGAGACGCGCACGCGACCATCAGGGGGCAGCACATTGATGTGCAGGTTCTTGATCCCCTTATGCTGCAACTCCAGCGTGAGCTCACCAATGGTGATCAGGGGCATCAGTGGTACTCCTGCTGCGCTTTCACCAGCTCCATCACCTCGGCAACGGTCACATCGTATCCCTTGGTTTCTTCGGCAATGGCAAACGCGATCTCCCGCTCCTTGAAGCGATCGCCATACCAATCGGCCTTCTTGGTATAACGCACGGCGGTATCAATCCTGGCCACCAGCAGCTCATCCTTGCCCAGATTGTCATAGAGTGCCCGTTTGGCTGCCGTGTCTATGCTCTCTGGGTAGGCGCTCTGGCTATGGCTCTGTGGATATTTCACCTGCTTGGCCAGCTCGCGGACCTTTTCCAGATACTCCTGATAGGAGATGGCCTGCTGGCGGCGCAGATCGATCAGCTCATCGAGCAGCACCGACATCCTCTCGTAGTATTTGGGGTTGACCGGGTTCTCATCGACGATGGTCCGGCGCACGTTGTTTTCAATCGCCTCGGCCATCGACTCCTGATTGTCGCGCATCTCCTTGGGCAACCCATCCAGCGCCTCGGGGCCGCGCTGGATAATGAGCTCCAGCAGCCCCAGCTCCTCAAAGTCCATCAGCGTCTCGCTGGGGTCGGCATCCACCCACAGATCCAGCATCTGGCGCATGCCCGGCTCGAACTGCTTCATATCCACCAGATCACCACTGGCCAGCTTGATCTCATCCCGGACCTTGGCGAAGTGTTCGACCTCCTGCTTGATCGAGGCGGCCTGCGAGGCGCTGTAACCCGCCTCCTCCAGCTCACCCGCCAGATTGGTAAAGGCGCGGATCAACTTGGCCACCAACTGATAGAGGGTCAGCCGCAATGCCTCTTTCTCGCTCAACGTCTCTTCATCGGCTCCCGGCTCACAACAGAAATAATGCTGATAATCGAGTTGCGACTTGGGCGCCTTCACCGGCTCACACAAGGCACGAACGGCTTCCAGAGCGTTATCCAGATCCTCTTTGGCCTGGGCCAGTCGATCCTTGAGCAGCCCGGCCACATCCTCCTTGTCATAACCCGCGAAGGCCTCGGCCGTATAGTCGTTGACCGTCTTCTCCAGCGACTTGAACAGGTCTTTGTAATCGATGATGTAGCCGTACTCCTTGTCGTCACCATCCAGCCGATTCACCCGACAGATGGCTTGGAACAGGTTGTGATCAGCCATCTTCTTGTCGATATAGAGGTAGGTGGCAGAGGGGGCATCAAAACCGGTCAGCAGCTTATCCACGACAATGAGCAGCCGCATCTGGCCCGGCTCTTTGATAAAACGCTGCTTGACCAGTTTTTCAAACTCTTCGACCCGCTTAGCCGCCTCATCCTCCGGCTGCTCGAAATAGTCGGCCAGCATCTTGCGATAGATGTTGTACTTGGCCAGCTTCTCCGTCAGCCCCTCGCCCGTCTCCTCGCCCTTGATCTCGCTGGCATTGGGTTGGTAACTGGTGACGATGGCGCACTTGCCAGCAAAACCGGCCTGGCTGAACATCTCGTAACTTTTGCAGGCTTGATAGACGCTGGCGCAGACCAGCATGGCATTGCCACGACCATCGGCCAGCCGGGGCTTGCGCTCGAAGTCGAGCAGAATATCGGCCACTATCTGCTCCAGCCGCGAACGACTGGAGAGCAGCTTCTGCATTGAGGCCCACTTCTGTTTAAGCTGCTGCTTGCCCAGCCGCGAGAGATCCTTGGTCTTGGTATCGAACCACTCATCCACTTTTTTCTGGGATTTGACCCGCTGATCGATATCCCGCGCCTCGTAGCGCAGATCCAGCACCACGCCATCACTCACCGCCTCGTTGAACTTGTAGGTGTGAATGTAGGGGCCAAAGACCTCGATGGACTTTTTTTTGTCCTGCTTCATCAGCGGTGTGCCGGTAAAACCGATAAACAGCGCCTCTGGCAACAGGCTCTTCATAGCCCCATGCAGCTTGCCGGACTGAGTTCGGTGGCACTCATCGACAAACACAAACAGCTGCCCCTTGGGGCTGAAGTCCGAGGGCAAACTGCGGCGCATATCAGCAATAAAATCATCCGAGCTGCCATCATCTTCGTCATCCGACTCGCCTTCTGGCGTGCGACCGAACTTGTGTACCAGCGAGCAGATAAGCCAAGGGTTATGGGCATGCAGACGGGTCACCAGATCGGCACCGCTTTTGGTGCGCAGGATCTCCTCCTCCACCCCACTGAATACCTTCTCGATCTGCTCATCGAGTTCGGTACGGTCGGTGATGATAAGCACCCGGCTGTCGGTCACATTTTCGCGGATCCACTTGGCCAACCAGACCATGGTCAGGCTCTTGCCGCTGCCTTGGGTGTGCCAGATGATGC
Source organism: Aeromonas sp. QDB17 (assembly GCF_027705305.1). NCBI lineage: Bacteria > Pseudomonadati > Pseudomonadota > Gammaproteobacteria > Aeromonadales > Aeromonadaceae > Aeromonas > Aeromonas sp. QDB17. Next base: position 46,062 of record NZ_JAPDBP010000021.1, on the reverse strand, counting down.
CGCCATCCCGGCGGCGGATATAGGCCTTGGCGGCACGGATGCCGAAATACTGGTTATGGCGGCAGGTCTTCTTGGTGCCCGCATCAAACACGATAAAGTCGTGGATCAGCTCCAGAAAGCGCGCCTTACTGCACAACTGCGCCAGATGCTGGTCCAGCAGATTGGCACCCGGCTGCTCGACATGGTCGGAATGAATTGGATCGGCTGGCTCTTTCCACTCCAGATAGTACTTCTCGGGGGTTTCAATGGTGCCGTAGCGCACCCCCTGGGTGTCGTTGCCCGCCATCACCAGCTGCATGGTGGTGAAGAAGTTACGGATAAAATCCTTCTTCTGGTTATCCAGGTTCTGGTGGATACCTTCAGAGACAGAGACGGTAGAGCGCTTGAGCTCAATGACGCCAAGGGCAATGCCGTTGACATAGAGCACCAGATCCGGCCGTTTCTTATTCTCGCCTTTGACCGTGACCTCCTCGGCAATGGCAAAGTCGTTGGCCTGCGGATTGGTCCAGTCAACAAGCCAGACGGTCTGGTTTTGCTCGCCTGCCCCTACTTTTTCCTTCACGCCATAACGCAGTAGGCGATAGACCTCCTTGTTGGCGTCATAGAGGATGCGCCCTTCGCCCAGGCTCGCCGCCCGATCCAGTTGCCTTAGCACCTTAGGGATAAGCACCGCGTCCACTCCCCGTCCCACCAGCCAAGCGGTCAGCAGTTCCGGCTCGACATTCCGGTTGTTCTCCCGTGTATGCCAATCCCCCAGATAGCGATAGCCCAGCTCCGCTTGAAATAACTTGATGACGCGGTTCTGGGTTGCCCGCTCCCGTTGGCCGACTATCACGTTAACAATCCTTTTGTTTTCACTAACGATACAAAACGGTTTTAAGGTAATCATCCGTCACAACAAACTCGGGATCCTTGCCGGTCAGTTGCCTGGTGAGAGGCACAATCTTGGTTCTGACGCCCATGCCGCGGTAATCGACGTAGCCGTAATCACGAAGCACTTCCATGATTATGGTGTTGCGAGGAGAACGCTGACCCGCCTTCATCTTATCCACCGTCATTGAGTTATTAAGAGCACCCGGACTAATCACTTCAAAGCGGTCTGAATAATTGACTACTTCGATTTCAACAAACCGGGTCCAGTCACGATGCGCAAGGGCATTGATCAAAGATTCACGCACCGCTTCAAGGGGATAAAACCATTGAGTTTCCCGACGTAGCCCCGCATCGATCTGATCAGCCTCCTGAGAGATAAATGGCTTCATTTGTTCAATAAATCGCTCAATCAACCCACCATCCACTAGACACCGTTCCCCCTCCTCAATATCCCAGCGGCCAACCATGGGGCCATCCAGAATATCGTCAAGCACTGCCTGATACTCTTTGTCGGGGGCATTAAATGCCATCACTCTCAGGCCTGACTGCTTCAGATAGCGGCGCGGATTTTTGCCAAACAGTACCAGACCGGCTACTGTGCAGCAGATGTTACCCCCAGCTTCGGTTAAAAAGCTCAAACCAAGCAAACGGGTCTGCCATTGTTCCTGGGTTTCGGGAACATCTGGATCACGCAAAATGTTCCGGAAGTAGTCCGACAGCCGCGCATCATCCAAACAACTGATGTCCGTGCGAGGAACAGGCATTACCTCGGTATGCAACATGCCTCCCAGCTCGAAGAGCCTCATTTGCTGCTCACGAGTGGCAATTCGCGAAGTGGAGCCGACACGGATATATACATCTTCCCGCCCTCGGTCCCGAACCACATAGGGTTTCGAAATGCCTTGGGGAAAGCTGATGACAGCAACGGCCTTTTCGTCATCTAGTCGAACTATCTCGTAGAAAGGCAAAATCATCGGGTGAATTCTGCTTTGAAAAACATTCATCACCCACTCTTCCAGATCCGCTCTTTGAATGCCGCTGATGGTGCCGTCATCCTCAACACCCAGCAGCACCTTACCCCCCTGAAAGTTCGCCATGGCCACAACCTCAATCGCCAGTTGCTCAGGGCGAATATCATCGCGTTTAAACTCAATCCCTGAGTTTTCCCCGCTGGCGATGATTTCTAACAATTCTGTTCTTAACATGTCGATTTACTCTCCAGACATCGGAAAATTCCGAGCGTCATATTTGGCTTACTCAAACCCGTATTTTTCCCGGCGCTGATTAAAAGCACTTTTACCGCCTTCAAGAATATCGGCCGCTAGCCGCTGGATTTCGGGCACATCGATAGCCCCCTGCTCATGAGGCAAGATCTGTCCTCGGTTCTCTTCGACGCTGAGTACACCAATCCATTCGGCATCACCAAATACCGGGATATTGGCATTGTGCGTAGCGAACAGGAACTGTCTGGTCAGTTTGGCCCGTCGCAATTCCGACACAATGCGTTCAGCAATAAAAGCATTGTCCAGATTGTCCTCGGGCTGATCCAGGATCAGCGGGTCCTGATTATCCAAAAGCAATAGATGCAAAACCGCAGTGCATTGCTGTCCAGTGGAAAGCTCATCTATCGATTTAAAGTGCGCATCACTAGCGCCATGAGTCACATTCAACGATATGGCCATGGTATCGGGTAAAGTCAGCTCTTCCATCTCCAGCAAAGAACTCTCAGGCAACCGGCACAACGCTTGACCAACCGTAGGGGTGATTCCCCAATTGGACGCTCTTAACGACTCTTCTCCCAACCGAATAGTTGCAGCCAGATTAGCCGAAGAGAATTCCCCCTCCATCACCCAAGCCAGACGCTTGGAACCCACGCCATCCAGGTTACATTGGTCAAGAAACTGCATTAACGGCTGGCGATCCCCTTCGTTTTGCAATTCAAGCCTGACTTTCTGCTCCAGCTTTTTGTTCAGCCGTTTTACAGATTTTTGCATTGCGCTGGAACGTTCACTGATCGCCTCAGCCAACTCCAGCAGCATTTTTTTTCGTTGAATATAAAGCTCATCGATCTGTGCCTGACGGGTTTGCAATGCACTTTGTTTAGGGCGGATCTGTTCAATCTGTTTGAGCAAGGATTGATATTCGGCACCAATCTGGCGGCCGGATTTACCCTGCGCAGCAGGGATCTCCTTAAATGCAGCCTCAAGCGCTTGTTCCTCGGCTGCAATGCCCTCCTGAAGCTGTAGCTGTAGGGGTGCTAATGTCTCGCCTGACTGTCGGATTTGCACTTCAAAATGAGTTATGGTCTGCATCACAGCGTGAGCCAACTGTTCTAACGCCTCACGTTGTTGCTGTAATAGTGCAGAGTGAGGCAAAGATTCCAGCGCACTGTCACTCAAAAAAGCCAGATCTGGCTGACTGTCTTTGAGATTGGTCACCGCCTCCTGCAAGCGATGGATTTCTTCTCGTACCCGGAGATCTAACTGTTTCTCTTTCTCTAACTTGGGTATGACTTTAAGTTTTTCATCCAGCCCCAGAGCATGGAATTGACTAGCTTGATCTTGGAGTTTTGGCAACCGTTCGACATCGCCCTCTATCTCGTTCTTTTGCGCTAGAGCCCGGATGATGGATTCTCGGTTATCTTTAAGTCGATTCAACGCCTTGGAAATGGTGGCATCGTATTGTTCATGTTCGCCATCCAAAAAACGCTCGATAAGCCGATTACGACTGAGAGGATCACGCGTCATCTCGTAGATTTCGTTCTGCCCATACAACTCGATACCTGGCAGCAAGTCACGCGGTTGATAGGGCGAGATATTACCTTGCTCGTCCTGTACGACAGGTTGATCACCCCACTTGCGACTGATCTTGAACCTACGGCCATTCATAGCGGCCGAACGCAGTTGAATTTCAACCAGCCCCTTTTCCCGCCCCAAATTGTTTTTTACGATGGCATCGTGCTGTTGCTGTGCCGATCTGCCAAATGGCTCCAACGCTAGCGCAAAACGGATGCACTCCAGCAGGGTCGATTTACCAGTGCCCCGGCCCCCGATCACCGCATTCAGGTGGTCAGAAAACGAAATATCCACACCATCCAGATACCCCCCCACAACACGCACCCGCTCAATGCCCGATGCAAAATTTTCAGGCTTATCAGAATTCAAGCGCACGCGGGATCCTGCATCTAAAAAGGCCTGTTTAAACGAAGCAAAACAAGGGCGGGTCATCTTGATAAGGCAGGATGCACCATCGGCTTTAATATCGTCCGGTTTGGCCACATCGGCGGCATTGATAGCCGCCATCTCCCGCTCTCGCCGGTAGTTAGGCTCTTTGTTCAGAAATACCTTGCGATAGAAATCACTCTCTACACTTTTGAGATCCTCTACAGATCCCGGAATCTGCGCCGCCAACAGCCCCTTGTGTTGCCAGACATGATCCATCCGGCGTTTAAGTACGCCGTCATCGTTAGTGCTATGAGCCGCAAAAATAAAACCACCCTGATCATTGATGTACTCAATAATTTGCGCCGCGGATTTTTGCACCGGTGCGGCAGGATGGGTCCTATCCACGCCTAATGCCCCCAGGTAGCCATATAGCGTTTGACTCGAAAGACTCTCATCGAACAAACATACAAAGTGAATCTTTTCGCTGGAGGCAATCTCGAAACCCGGAAATACCACAATCCCATGCTGATTAAACAAGGTCCGCAACGATTCCATCCCATCAACAGAACCATGATCCGCCAACCCAATCACCATGACTCCGACTTCCAGTGCCGCCGCCAGTAACTGCTGGTTGTATTCGGCCTCAGATAGATCCTGCAACTGCCCACGATAGGCGATATAGCCAGCGGGGTTAACCTGCAAGGCACATTTAAAAAAACGGGCCTGGGTATAAACCGGAGCCAGATCTTGATCAATCATGAGCACACTCCCTATCGATATCGTTGGGCTTCACCAGACGGTTTATGCCAGTCGGCAATGTTTGCATGGTGGCAATGACTTCTGGTGTTCGCAGGCTTTCGGCGTTCATACCACTATCCCGAGGTTCAGTTTTGGAGGCTGCTAACCTGCAGCCTGTTTTCATTTTTAGCCCCAGAAGGCAACCAAGCTATAGGCTGGTATTTGCTTGGCGCGTTATGCCGGGCTGCTCTTGCGGTTTGACAGCCAATCACGTTTAGCAATCAACCATCAAACAACCCGAATTAAATTAATTTTTATATATCAACAACATAATAAAATCAGTACGACAAAACAACCGTTCCAGTCAAGCAACGCTCAAGCAAATCCAGTGTAGGGTGGGCTCGTTGCAAAGCTCACTGCAGAGGCGGTCATCTGGCTGGGCTACACTTATGCCCTGTCTATGCCCCCGCCGTCAGCGGCAGGCGGATTTTGCCGGTCAGCAGTTGTTGCATCATGCCTTGCTTCAAGGCGCGGGCCTTGTCCAGCTTTTGGGTCAATGCCTGCAGCTCGTTATCCATATCGGATAAAATAGTGGCGATGGCGGTTTGTTCTGCTTTGTTAACTGGAGCGTATAACTGGCAATTGGCAATATCGCCATTCAGAATATGCGTTTGGGTCACGCCATCATCTAACGCCAGAAAATATTTATGACGATTCAGAACAAGATACAGATACTTGGGAACAATAATGTTTGTTCTAAAAATGCAGACTCGTTGATTAACTGCGTAAACATTGTTCTGATCGGCATAGAAGCATTTTGCCAATGCTTTCCCATTCGGAAGGTCACTTAACACCATCAAGACATCGCCATTTCTTGCCGCACAATCATTCTGTGAGCAATATTTCCGTACTTCCCCTCCAGTCGAAACAAACTTCGAGTTAATTACGATATATTTACCCGCCTCCGTGACATAAGGTTCGTGGGCCTTACCATGGATTAGAGTTGCAACATCCAGCAAATAAGTAACCTCCCAATCCTCCGGGATTTCTCCCAGTTCGCTGGGTTTATAGCCTTTGGGGGTGCCATCGGGGCGCAGGGCGAAGGCGGGCAGGCGGGTGCGGCCGGTCAGCAGTTGCTGCATGGTGGCGCTTTTGATGGCCTGTTTCTTGGCGATCAGCTGCTCCAGCGCATCGATCAGCGCATCGCTATCCGACAGCACATTGGCAATGGCGGTTTGTTCTTTCACCGATGGAAGGGGTAATTCGTAATTTTTTATATCTGTACTTGTTATATTCGGGTCTTTCCGACTGCTACTAGCAACTAACTTCCAATAATCAACATGGTAATTCAGTTGGCTCAATAGAAAACCAGAATAAAGCTTTGAACCATCTGGAATTATTGCCAACAATGCTTGATTAATTGCAGCATCTGTTCTCAACAAACCAGTTCGTCCAATTTGATTAAAACCACCGTACATGGCCACGAGGACAGAGCCTGCTTTATGCTTTCTCAGGCTTGTATTAGTCAAAGCAGCATCTGTTACATATTCATCCGTCTCAAAAATAGGTCCATTATTTAAATCTAAAGTTTTCACCCAAGGATGATGACCATCTTTATAAAAAAGATCATATTGACTCCGGGATGGAGTAGTACCACCACCGAAGAATGCCACATCCTTTAGCGATGAAACCCCCCAATCCTCCGGAATAACCCCCACCTCGGTCTGCTTATAGCCTGCCGGGATCGCCTTGCCTGCTGCGTCTTGCATCATCTGCTCTGCCATTATGCCCACTCCAGCCCCATGCTTTTGAGATGCGCGGCCACCTTGGCCTCCAGGGTGCTGACCTGCTGGGTCAGTTGCGGCAAGGTGGCGCTGTAGCGCTCCTCCAATTCCTTGACGCGGTTGGCCAGTTGCTGGGTAATGCGCTCAATCTCCGCCTCGATGGCGGCCTGCAAACTGGCGCGCCACTTATCCTCCACCAGCAGTTGCTTGATTTCGGCATCAAGAAGCTTGGGGTAACGGGCAAAGACAGCCAGATCCAGCGCCTCTTGCGCTTCTTTTACCGCCCTTTTAGCCTGGCTTTCGGCTTCGAACAGCTTGATGGCGGTTTTTAGTGCCGCCTTTTCCTCGGCATCACTGGCTTGCTTGAGCCGCGCCTTCAGGCTGGCGGCGTTGATCTTGCCTGCGTCGTTGGCCGCGTCACTCAGCAGCCCCTCCTCGCCCCCTTGCTCTTCCAGATAGCTTTCCAAGGCTTGGCTTGCCTCATCCGCGGCGGCCTGCAGGGCGTCGATGTCGGCCTGCTCATCGCTAAAGAAGCGGGCCACCAGCAGTACCGGTGGCAACAGCTCGGCCTTGTACTTGCTCTTGCCCAGCACCAGATCCGGCGTCTCTTTAAGCTTTTCGCCCTTGTCGACTTTAAGCTCGCGCAGCACCTTGCCCGCCGCCCAGCCATCCTGGCAGAGCACATAGACATCGTCTTGCATCACGGCATGCCAGTAGTCCATCAGCAGTTGGTAGATATCGTAGTTATCCAGCAGCGGCAGCGGCGCATAGGCGGCGAGCAGCGATTCGCTGATCTCCTCGATCAATGCCTTGGGCGATTCACCCGGCTTTATCTCCGCCAGATGGCACTCGGTAAACCAGCGTGAGAAGGGTTCAAGCGAAGCAGTGGCAAAACGGACAAATTCGGGGTGCGCCAGTATGGTGCCCTTGACCTGGGCGGCCTCCACCAACCCATGGCTATAACCCGCATGGGCCGGGGCAAACAAATCGGCCCGCAGGGTCGGAAACACCTGCCAGTAAGCGCCCAGGGCGTCGATATCCCGATTGGGAATGCCGCCTTTAAGGTGGGCGGCCAGATCGTGCAGATCTTCAGGCTCGCTGGCATCGATATAGCGCGGAATATTCAGGTTGTAGTCGTTGGCGGCGATCTCGGAGAGCGGCACGGCGCGGCTGTAACGGGGGATCACCTGCTCGCGGGTAAAGGTATCGACAATCTTGTGGATGTCCTGCTCGCGCAGCCGGTTCTTGTTGCCATCTTTGATAAAGCCTTTACTGGCATCGATCATAAACAGGCGCTGGCTGGTATAGCCGTTGGCCTGGATGGCGCGCTGGTGCGCCGTCTCTTTGTCGATGACGATGATGCAGGCCGGAATGCCGGTGCCGTAGAAGAGGTTGGCAGGCAGGCCGATGATGCCCTTGATAAAGCCCTGTTTGAGCAGATTCTCGCGGATGCGCGCCTCGGCATTGCCACGGAACAGCACGCCGTGGGGCAAGATCACCGCCCCCTTGCCACGGCTGTTGAGGCTCTTGATGATGTGCAGCAAGAAGGCGTAATCGCCGTTTTTCTCCGGCGGTACCCCCCAGACAAAGCGGCCAAACTCATCGTGCTCAGCATCCAGGCCGCTGGTCCAGTTCTTGTTGGAAAAGGGCGGGTTGGCGACGGCAAAGTCGAAGCACTTGAGCTGGTTGTTGCCCTCCTTCCACTGGGGCGCGGCCAGGGTATTGCCCTTCCAGATCTTGGCGGTCGGATTGTCGTGCAGGATCATGTTCATGCGCGCCAAGGCGCTGGTGGCGTTATCCATCTCCTGACCGTAGATGGTGAGCCCCTTGGGTCCCGCCTCGTCACTGGCCTTGAGCAGCAATGAGCCGGAGCCGCAGGTGGGGTCGTAGACGGTGGCATCTTGCGGCGTCTGGCGACTGATGCCGATCACCTTGGCCAGAATGCGCGACACCTCGGCCGGGGTATAGAACTGCCCCTTGGACTTGCCCGATTCAGTGGCAAAGTAGCGCATCAGGTATTCGTAGGCATCGCCTAGCAGATCATCGCCCTCGGTGCGGTTGGCGGAGAGATCCAGCCCCTCGAAGATGCCAATCAGCTTGGTCAGGCGGTCGATCATCTCCTTGCCCTTGCCGAGCTTGTCCTCATCGTTGAAGTCGGCGATGTCGATGACGCCCTTGAGATCATTAGCTTCGGCCAGCGCCGAGATGGTGAGGTTGATCGCCTCGCCGATATTCGCGGTCCCCTTGAGCGCCACCATGTCACTAAAACTCGCCCCGTGCGGCACCTCAATCATGGCGTAGGGGTTACCCTTGGCCTTGTCGGAAACGTACTTCACAAACAGCAGGGTGAGCACATAGTCCTTGTACTGGGAGGCGTCCATGCCACCGCGCAGTTCATCGCAACTGGCCCACAGGGAGGAGTAGAGTTCGTTTTTCTTGATAGCCATGGAAAGGGTTCCAATAAGAGTCAGTTTGCGCCAAGGGCGCATGGAAAACGAAAAGAGGCGATTGTTTGCACCCATACGGGTGAGCATGCCAGAGATTGCCAACGAGTTTACCCACTTGACCCCGTGGCAACCATGGTGGATATCACATCAGTGACGGATAGGCAGATCGTTTGCTGCAAAAGCCATCATTTGCCTTCCAGCAAGGCCGGCGGTGTGCTCTCGCCACGGCATTTGAGTTGTCCCAGCGCGTTGGTTCGACAGACGGTGCCATCAGATGCACGCAACTGACCAAGTGCATCTTCACGCCATGTCACCCGTTCACCCGACGTGGCGTTGCTACCGCGCACATTGCCCAGGCTATCCTGCCGATAAGTGGTGCCGTCACTGCCCCTGACATTGCCCAGAGAGTCTTTGCGCCAAGTGGTGCCGGTACCCGAATCCCTGACATTGCCGAGACTGTCGGTTCGCAGGGTGCCCGTTTTGCCTTCCTTACACTGATAACGGGTAGTACCGAGACTGTCCTTGCGATAGGTGCAATCAGTTGCATGAACCGAAAATGGGGAGAGGACTATCACGATCAAGGCCAATGGCCATAGCGTGGATGTTGACCGACGCGGCATAGAGTCTCCGGCTCTCACAGGTAAGGGAACTGAGAACTTCAGACTAACATTACCCGTCCCACGATTCTTTATCTTATCGCAACAGGAACTTGCCCCTGTTCCTGTCCAAAGAAAGCCAGATTTGTGTAACCCCAGCCAACATGTAATGGCATACCCAATGGCATACTGAAAAACACACAAAAATAAAAAACCCAACCTAATCAATAGGTTGGGCTTAATGAATGGCGGAGAGACAGGGATTCGAACCCTGGGTGGCATTGCTGCCACAATTGATTTCGAGTCAATCCCGTTCGGCCACTCCGGCATCTCTCCACGGGCACTCATATTGACCCAACCCTAGCCGGGAAATCAATGTAAATCTCGTTGCAGATCAGACGACTGGCGATAAAACCGCCATCCGGCGATCCCGCCCCTCCCAACGCCAGTGACTTTCACCCGGCAGCGCCTCCCCACTCACGGCCTCCACTTTGTGCCCGGTTCCGGGTGGGTGAATACGGCGAGCCTGATGGGCCAGTGACACCCTGTGACGCGCTCGCCACCGCCCTCCCGGCAGTCATGGTGCCGGACTGGTAATCCCCGCGGGATTCGTTGACAATCTCTGCTCATTTTTTGGAAGGGAACCCGTCCCTCGCCCCAGCCGATAGGAACAACCATGCTCAACACTCGTATCGTCTCACTGCTGCTGGCCGCCGCCAGCCTCTGGGCCGCACCTGTCTGGTCCAACACCTATCCCCTGCCGCCAGCGGACAGCCGTCTCATCGGCGCCCTGGAAGATTACATCGTACAGCCTGGCGATCATCTGGAACTGGTCGGCAAGCATACCCGGACAGGCTTTCTGGCACTGCTCGAAGCCAATCCCGGCGTAGACCCCTATCTGCCCACCCCGGGCACCCGGCTCACTCTGCCGACCCAGATGCTGCTGCCCGACGTGCCGCGAGAAGGCATCGTCATCAACCTGCCTGAACTTCGCCTCTACTACTTCCCCAAGGGCAAGCAGGAGGTGATGGTGCTGCCCATCGGGATCGGTGACATCGGCCGCGAGACGCCGGAGATGACCACCACCGTCATCGCGAAAAATCCCAACCCGACCTGGGTGCCCGGCCCCATGGTCCGCAAGTCCTGGCTGGAGCAGAAGGGGATCGATCTGCCCGCCGTGGTCCCCCCCGGCCCCGACAATCCCCTCGGCAAGTTCGCCATGCGTCTTGGCTATGGCAACAAGGACTACCTCATCCACGGCACCAACAAGGATTTCGGGGTCGGTCTGCGAGTCAGCGCGGGTTGTATCCGGCTGCGCCCGGATGACATCGAAACCCTGTTTGGTCTTGTTCCCGTCGGCACCCCGGTCCGGGTCATCAACCAGCCGGTCAAGATGGCGGTAGAACCCGACGGTCGTCGCTGGCTGGAGGTACACTCCCCCCTCTCCCGCACCGAAGCGGAGATGGCACAGGGGGCGCCGCTAGTGCTCTCCCCCGAGGCCGAGCAGTTCATCGCCGCACCCGACATCGACAGTGCCCGGGTGACCGCCCTGCTCGAGCGCAAGAGCGGGCTGCCCAAACCCGTGAGCGGCTGAAGGCCTGACCACCATGAACAGAATCAGTCATGTGGTTTGCCTGTTGCTTCTGCTGCCTGGCTCCGCGGCGATGGCGGACATCCTCTGGATGCACAACGGCGATCGAGTGAGCGGGACCATAGAGGAGATCACGGACGAGCAGATCCGCATCAAGCCCGCCTACAGTCAGGCCATGACGGTCCCGCGCCACGCCATCAAACGATGGCGTCTGGACAAGCAGGAGAAACCCAAGCCGCTCACCAAGACGGGGATCCCCCTGCTGGACTCTCCTGATGAGGCCAATGCCTGGCTGCTGACGGGGAACGGGGATCTCAACATCAAGCTCAAGGAGAACACCAAGAAGACCAACAACGTCAATCTCAAGGTCTCCACCGAGTTTGCCAATCTGGACTGGCGTTACAGCCTGGATGGCGAGTACATCTACGAAACGGCGAACAACATCACCGACAGCCACGAGTACAAGCTCAAACCCAAGCTCGACTTCTTCTTCGACGATCACTGGTTCCTGCGATCTTCCGTCGACATCGATTACAACATGATCGAGGCAGGCTATCTGGAGATTGACTATGCCTCCGGTCCCGGCTACCGCTTCTGGAATGACAGACAACGCCGGTTGGAGATCATCAGCCAGCTCGGCCTGGAGCGGGCCTATTTCAGGCCGGAGGTGTGGAGCAACTCAGACCTGTTTGACGACAGGATCATCAATTATCCCTTCGTCAGCCTGGGTTGGGACTACCGGCAGCCCTTGGCACTCTGGGAAGAGAAGTTCGAGCTGTTTGGCAAGGGCAGTTATGAAAGGTTCGTCGACCAACCATCCCCCTATCTGACCAGAAAGCAGTCCGTCAGCGGCAGCCTGGGCCTCAGGTATTACTTCAGCGATCATTTGCGCCTCTCCTGGTCAAGCGAACTGGATTGGGACGATGCCTGGCTCGACTACCATGGCCTGAACATGGATGTGAGCGAGAAGGAGTGGCGTCACCTCATCACCCTGGGGGCGAGTTTTTAACCCGCCAGAAACGACACAGGCCCACCGAAGTGGGCCTGTGTTCATGGGTGCAAGACGAGCGCGTCAGAAATAGATCCGGGTGACCGACTCGATGACGCAGCCAGGGCGACGGATCCCCTCGATCTCTATCTTGATCTCCTTGAGGAGCTCGATGCCTCCCTTGATGGGCGTGACACGCGACAGCTTGGTACGGGCGCGGATGTTGCTGTCCACCTTGATAGGATAAGGGAAGCGGACCTGTTCCAGGCCGAAATTCACCACCATGCGGGCGGTCGGGAACTCCGGCGTGCTCTCGTCCACCGAACCGGTCAACTGGGGCAGCAGGGCCAGAGTCAGGAAGCCATGGGCAATGGTGGTCTTGAAGGGAGACTCGGCTGCCGCACGCTCGGGATCGGTGTGGATCCACTGATGATCGCCGGTCACGGTCGCGAACTGGTTGATCAACGCCTGGGTGACCTGCAACCACTCACCTACATGGGTCTCTTCACCGATGCGGGTCTGCAACTCGGCATAGAGTGCCGCCGCTTCGCCTTCGAGCTCTACCACGGGATCCTGCGCCAGGGCAGGCTGGCCATTCGCGACCTGGGTGACTCTGGCAGCCTCTTGCTGGCGGGCATCCTGGGACTCCCCCTGCAGATCCAGCACTCTTCCCAGCAAGGGGTGAAGGTGTGCCTTTTGCTGAAACTCACGCCAGTAGTCGCGGATCGCCGGAGAGAGCCAATCCTTGAGCTCAAAGGGGTGTTGCGCCAGAATTTCGCGCTTGTGCTTCAGAAAATCGACAACTTTCATTTACCGATCCCTATTCGATTCAAAGCCTGTAAAGAGGTCTAACCAGTCCTATTTTATGAAAGTTTCATCAGCAAGTACAAAAAAATCTCGGCGTACACCTGTACCAGGCGCGAAAGTGGTCACTAACATGCGAGCAAACACGGGCAGGAAAACGATTGAATGGAAGGCTGCAAACGAATCAACATCTGATCTGAAAAAGAGACGGGGCCCGTGTCGCCACTGAGCCCCGTCCTCGATCATCTCCCCTGGGCTGTCCACCAGGTCTTGCGCTGCCCATCGTCCAGGAAACTCCAGGCGAGGATCCGGCTCACCTTGTTGCCTTGCGCCATCTCGAGCACCCGCACTTCCCGTGCACCGACCCTGACCAGCGCCTTGCGGGCGGCCGGCAGATTTTCCTTTTTCGACACCAGCGAGCTGAACCAGAGGCATTGGCTGGCAAACTCCTTGCTCTGCTCTATCATGGCCGCCAGAAACGCCGCCTCGCCCCCCTCGCACCAGAGCTCGGCCTTCTGACCGCCGAAATTGAGCACGGGCGCCCCGGCCACTGCCTGGCCCTTGCCCAGGTTGCGCAGCTTGCGCTCCGTCCCCTTGCTCGCTTCCGCCAGAGAAGCATGAAACGGCGGGTTGCACAGAGTCAGGGCAAAGTGCTCCTTCGGCCCCAGGATCCCGCGAAAGACATGCTTGGGGTTACCCTGATGACGGCATGTGATCTGGTTGCCCAATCCATTGCTGGTGGCCAGCAGGGTCGCCGCCTTCACCGACACAGGATCGATGTCTGAGCCCACAAAGCGCCAGCCATACTCCCGGGCGCCCAGCAAGGGATAGATGCAGTTGGCCCCGACACCGACATCCAGCACTCGAACCTGCTTGCCCGTCGGTACGCATCCCGCGCTCTCGGCCAGCAGATCCGCGGCTCGATGCAGGTAGTCTACCCGGCCCGGAATGGGCGGGCAGAGATAGCCGGGGGGCAGATCCCAATGCGCAATGCCATAGTGCAGTGCCAGCAATGCCCGGTTGAGCGTCTTGACGGCGGCCGGATCGGCAAAGTCCAGGGTTCGGGTGCCGTGCTCGTTGGTGAACACGAAAGGCGTCAACGCCGGGGTACGCTGGCAGAGCGCGTCGAAGTCGTAGGGTGCCTGATGGCGATTGCGCGGGTGCAATCCGGTTTTCTGCTGGGGTGTCATGCTGGACCTGCCGAGGATCAAGGGGGCCACACTATAGAGAGTCGACCAGGGAAAGTCTAAACGAGGGTCATAAAAAAACCGGGCCCTGAGGGCCCGGTTCAAGTGAGGTTGGAAAAACAGTCCGTACTGCGAGCCGTTTGTCCAGCCTGACTCAGATGTCTATCCGGCGTGCCTGCCAGAATTTGCTGCGCCAGTAACTGCTGTCGAGCTTGGAGCGTGTCACCCCGGCGCGGGTGGAGGCATGGATGAATTCGCCATTGCCGACATAGATGCCCACGTGATTGAGGCGGCGGTTGATCTTGAAGAAGACCAGGTCTCCTTCGACCAGATCCTGTTTGGAAACCCGGGTGCCTTCATGGACCTGGGAGCGGGTATCACGGGGTAATTCGATGCCGACGGCATTGCGGAACACTTCACGGGCAAAGGCGGAGCAATCGATGCCTCGCTGGCTGCTGCCTCCCATCCGGTAAGGAACGCCGCGCCACTCTTTGTATACGGTCAGGATTTCGTTGACGTCAGGGGTTGGTGAAACTTCGGGTTCAATCACGGGTTCCATCATGGAAACCTCGATCTTGCTCGCGACCTCGGGTTGGGGTGCCGATGCACAACCCACCATTCCGAGCGCGACCAGCAGTAGCATCAGGTGGCGCAATCCTTTATCCCCGCAAAAAGAGTGAAACTTGTTAAAATGCAGCCCGAAAGGGCAATTTATAAGGCAACAGCACCCGACTATATCCAAGAATTCTATCGAGGCAAGCGAAAATCCCAATCGACCTCACATTTTTGCAAGGAAATGCTCTGTTTAGCGCAATTTATGTGATCATGCCCAAACAATATACAATCTTGAAAGCATCGGTTTTGAGCGCATCAAACGGACTGTTATCACTATTTCACCCCCATTTTTAAGTGAAATATTATGCTATCTGCGGATCTCTATTTGTTAAATACGGCAAGCGTTGATGCAGACCTGGTGATCAGGCTGGCATCCGAACTCGCCCCGGATGAACGCCGTCACTGGCACGAGATCCACCAGGCGGGTCGCCAGCATGAGTACCTGCTCGGCCGGGTGCTGCTGCGCCGCCTGCTGGCCGAGCGACTCCATTGCCGGGCCGATGCCCTGACTTTTGGTATCGGTGCGCATGGCAAACCGACACTGCTCAGTCATCGCTGGCAGTTCAACCTCAGCCACAGCGGAAAGTGGCTGGTGATCGCCCTCTGTGAGGAGGGCCCCCTTGGGGTGGACATCGAGATGGGAGTGCGTCACCGCCCCATACTGCCGCTGGCCAAACGCTTCTATGCGCCAAGCGAATACCAATGGTTGAGCGCCCAGCCCCGAGAGGAGCAACATTCGGCCTTCTATCGGCTATGGTCTCGCAAGGAAGCTGTGCTCAAGGCGCATGGCGATGGTATTTCCGCCGGGCTCGACAAGATCTGCTTCCTTCCGGAGCAGGCATGGCAGCTCAATAATCATCTCGACAATCGCCACTATGAAATCCGTGACTGGCCCACGGGCAGCGGATGGCTCAGCCTGGCTGCCCCGACCCGCCGGGTCGATGCCCATCTGCTGGACGCACGCTTGAATTCCACCCCGCTGGACCCCATGTTTATCCACACCATTTTTCGAGAGTCAGCCTCATGATCGTCGACATCACTCCCCAGAACTTCCACGCAGAATTGCTCGATGCGTCCATGAAAAAGCCGGTCGTCATCTATTTCCACGCGCCCCAGATGCCGGAGTGCCAGGCCATGACCCCGCAAGTGGAAGCGCTGGTCGGCCCGGCCAATGCGGCGGTGACCCTGGCCAAAGTCGACATGAACGACCCCCAGTTGCAGCCTCTGGCCAGCCAGCTTGCCTTGCGCGCACTACCAGCGCTGGTGCTGTTCCATCAGGGACGTCCGGATGAGCAGGCCATTCTGGAAGGGCCGCAGGATGAAGCCACATTGCGCCAGTATTTCGCCGCCTTTGCCCCCAAAGAGGAGGAGTTGCTGCTCGATCAGGCAAAGCAGGCGCTGGAGAACGGGCAAGCCGATGTGGCGCACACCCATCTTGGCCAGGCCCATCGCCTCGCCCCCGAGCGTCACGACATCACGCTCTGGCTGATACAGGCGGCGCTGGATCTCAATCTCCTTGACGAGGCGCAGAGCCTGCTCTCGACCATCCCCATGGTGGCACAGGATGATCATTACCAGACCCTGAGCTCCCGCCTCTCGCTGGCGCTGCAGGCCAGCGACAGTCCTGAGCTGCGCGCCCTGGAGCTGCGCCACGCTGAACAGCCTGATGACCATGCCCTCGCCCAGGAGCTAGCGGTGCTCTACAGCCAGGTTGGTCGACAAGAGGAGGCATTGGCTCTGTTGTTCACCATCCTCAAACGTGATCTCGCCTTTGGCGATGCCAAGAAGATCTATCTCGATGTGCTGGCAACCATGGGCGCGCACCCGGCGGCGCAGAGTTATCGTCGCAAGCTCTACAGCCTGCTCTATTGAGCGACAGGAAAATCAGAAGAGGGGATGCCGATTCGTCGGCATTGCCTTGTCAGGCGGGTTTCAGCGGGGAAACGCGGTAATTTGATGAATTTGAGGCAAAAAAAATGGCGCATTGAAATGCGCCATTTTTTCGCATGGATTACTTCTTGTAGGAAGTAGCCATGTTGTCGATGCGCTGGTTAGCACGCATAGCTTCTTGCTTGGCTTCTGCAACATCAGCAGCGATCTTGGACTGATCAGCACGAACAGCGCTAACATCTTGAGCCAGTTGGTCAACTTTGTTAGACAGATTCTGAACGGAAGTTTCCAGTTCGCTGGTGTTTGCACAACCGCCCAGCAGAGCGGACAGACCAACAACACCTACCAACAACATTTTTTTCATTTTTAAAAGCTCCCTTTAACTCGCCAGACGTTTAGCAAGCGGCGTGATTATGGCACAAAAAAATCATAGTTTGGATAGGCCTCATCACAGATAAATGCGTTAAAACCCTCATTTTTTTTTAGCTGCACACTTTCCGTACAAACTTTAAGCAAAAATGAGTGTCCCTGGATGAGGTTCGCACAAAGCGTAACCAAAATTTGGGCTTATTACAATTTCGTATGAGGCTCAGGCTGAACGTTCTGACAGCAATTGACGATATTGCACCAGATCTTCGATGGTCAGGACCGGCATCCGGTGCTGACGACCGAAGGCCACCAGGTCCGGCAACCTGGCCATGGAGCCATCTTCCTTGGTCAACTCGCACAAAACTCCATAAGGTTTGAGCCCGGCGAGCTGCATCAGATCGACGGTCGCTTCGGTGTGACCACGGCGGGTCAGTACCCCACCCGTACGGGCGCGCAGCGGGAAGACATGGCCGGGTCGATGCAAATCGGAGGGCCGGGCTCCGTCGGCGATGGCCGCGCGGATGGTGGTGATGCGATCGGCGGCGGACACCCCGGTGGTCACCCCCTGCGCCGCTTCGATGGTCACGGTGAAGGCAGTCTGATAGTGGCTGGAGTTGGCCTCCACCATCATCGGCAGCTCGAGCTGGCGAACCCGCTCGTCGGTCAGACAGAGGCAGACGATGCCGGAGCACTCGCGGATCATCATGGCCATCTGCTCGTTGGTCATGGTTTCTGCGGCAAAGATGAGATCGCCTTCGTTCTCACGATCTTCATCATCGGCCACCAGCACACCCTGACCGGCACGCAGGGCGGCCAGCGCGGCTTCGACGCGAGCAATGGGATCACCGAATTCACTGAGTAGAGACTGATTCATGGTAAGACTCCTAAAAAAGACAAGGACCAGAATCAGGGCATGGAAAGGCAGACAGAAGTAGCCATGCGGCGGCCAACCCGGCAGGGTCTGGCCAGCAATATCTGTCTTATCCTCTTTCATCCGGACTATGACCGTCGGCTCCGGCATCTCACCGGATCTGCTGACCCCGTCCCGGATGAATGCCGGGTCGGGCGCTCGCGGGCTCCCCGAGTCACATCGGGATACCGCCGGTGGGGAATTTCGCCCCGCCCTGAGAATAAGCGCAGACAGCCTAAAGAAAAAAGACGCAGGATGCCAGCCAAAAACCCATCAAAGACAAACCGGGATCTGGCTGCACTGCAATTTTCGCGCGAGCACCACCCGATACACGGCGCGCTGTCCTTTCTGATTTCGTTTGTGGCATAGTGCCAGCAAAAACGCGCGCGCCCGCGCAGACCGGGTGCCAACATCACAAACGGAATCATGACAGAGATGGAAAAGAAAATACTGCTGACCGATTGCCCCGACGCCAAGGGTCTCATCGCCAAGATCACCAACATCTGCTACAAGCACCAGCTCAACATCAACAAGAACGACGAGTTCGTGGATCACGAAAACGGCCGCTTCTTCATGCGCACCGAGCTGGAAGGGCGCTTCAACGACGAGACCCTGCTGGCCGACCTCGATGATGCCCTGCCTGCCGGCGCCCAGCGTCGTCTCGTCAAGGCGGGCAAGAAGCGCATCGTCATCCTGGTGACCAAGGAGACCCACTGCCTCGGCGACATCCTGATGAAGAACTATGCCGGCGCCCTGGACATGGACATCGTCGCGGTCATCGGCAACTACGACACCCTCGCCGAGCTGACCGGCAAGTTCGACATCCCCTTCCACTGCGTGAGCCACGAGGATCTCAGCCGCACCGAGCATGAGGAGCAAGTGCGCACGCTCATCGATGGCTACCAGCCGGATTACGTTATCCTGGCCAAATACATGCGTGTGCTGACCCCAAGCTTCGTCGAAGCCTATCCGCGCAAGATCATCAATATCCACCACTCCTTCTTGCCTGCCTTCATCGGCGCCCGCCCCTATCGTCAGGCCTTCGACCGCGGGGTCAAGCTGATTGGTGCCACCGCCCACTTCGTCACCGACGATCTGGATGAAGGCCCCATCGTCGAGCAGGACGTGATCCACGTCGATCACACCTTCAGTGCCGATGACATGGCCAAGGCCGGACGCGACGTGGAGAAATCCGTGCTGAGCCGGGCGCTGGAACTGGTGCTGAACGAGCGGGTCTTCGTCTACGGCAACAAGACCGTCGTGTTCAAGTAAGCGGCTGCGCGCCCCCCAGCAAAAAGGCTCCCGAGGGAGCCTTTTTCATTGCGCGGCACTCACGGGTGCAGCGGCAGACCATTGACGGTCACGACCCCTTTGTCGAGCTTGAGCTCGGCCTGAAGCTGTGACTCCTGCGCCTTCAGGTATCCCATGGCCGTGAATTGCTCCAGCATGGGGGCCAACTGGGGAACGGCCTGGCCCAGCTTCTCCCCAAGGTGGGCATGAAGCAGACCGGAGAGTGCCTGCATCCCCTCCTCGCTGCCCATCAACTGTGCCAGGGTGGTGGGCGCCAGCTTGGCCTCCCCTTGCAGGCGGACAGGCTCACCGTTCAATCGCGCACTCAGATCCGCCAGTTCCAGCGTGGCCCCTCTCTGGAGCATCTTGTCCAGCGCTTCCTGGATGGCCGCTTCGTCCACCCGTTTGCTGCTGGCCTCCTGCAGCGTCTGATACCCCTCGAGATCCAGCCCCTTGAGGGAGAGATCCAGATTACCCTGAGTCAGCGCGAGCCGGTCTTCCTCGCTCTCCATGTTGAGGGTCGCCACCTTCATCTGATAGCGAGTGGAGAGCGTCTGAAGATCGTCCCCCGCCAGCTCGGTGGCCGTGGTCAGCCCCTCCAGCGTGATCTTGACGTTCCCCGGCTGGGTCAGGGAGAAGGCCGTGAGGGTCGCATCGCTGCGGGGAGAGAGCCAGAGTCCGCTGATCTCGGCCATGTCGGCACTGCCCTTGAGATCCGCCAAGGCCAGATCTGTCTTGCTCTGGGCATCGTGGACCGTCATCCCCAGCCAGTGGGCGGTGAGATGGCCATTGCCGTCGAGATCCCCACGATAGTCGCCGTTCAGGGGCAGGAAGGTGAATTCGTTGAGCCCCTCTTTGACCTTGAAGTCACTCACCCAGAAGCGGGAGCTGTTGCTCATGGTCCAGAGGCTGCTCGCCGATTCTGCCCCCAGTTGCCACTGCTGCATCCCCAGGGAGGTCAGGATGGGCGCCAGCGTGCCCTGTGCGGTATCAAGCTGGAGGTGACTCTTGATATAGAGCGGCAACAGGCGGCTGTTGAACGCGAAGTGCATCTCGATGGGTTCGCTTCCCGCCAGTTGGGGATCAAAACTCGCTAGCGTCTGGGGCGGCACCACCACCTTGAGTACGCCGTCGCGGGTAAACAGATTCTCCGTCTCTGGGCTCCAGGTGACTTCGATCCCGCTCTCCTGCTGCGCCCTGGCGATCTGCTCGGCCAGGATCCGGTCGAACGTATTGCCCGTGTACCAGCAGGCGCCAAGCCCTCCCACCACCAACACGGCTCCGACGGCCAAGGCCACTTTTTTCTTCATCAGTTCTGTTTCTCCACAATGGTTCAATGGCGGGTGCATGGGCGCACTCTACGGGGAGGATGGGCATCAACACAAGCCAGACAACGGCTTGGGGTCCACGCTCTGGCTGTCACAGCAGGGGGCTGAACAGGTAGAAGATGTTCTCAAGCAATTTTTTGTACCAGGGGCGGGCACGCCACCTGGTCAGTGACATGGGGGTCGCCTCCAGCATGTAGCCCTGCACCAGCTGGTTCATCTCGGCGACAAACACCGGGTTGTCGATGAGCAGGGTGATCTCGAAATTGAGCCAGAGACTGCGCCGGTCGAGGTTGACCGTGCCCACCAGAGCGAAATCATCGTCCACCAGCACGCTCTTGGTGTGCAGCAGCCCGGCATCATAGCGATATATCTCCACTCCTGCCGCCAGCAGATCCTCCATGAAGGAGTTGCTGGCGTGGTTCGCCATCAGGGAGTCGTTGCGCGCAGGCAGCACCAGTTGCACCAGCACGCCGCGGGCCGCCGCCGAAGAGAGGGCCGCAGCCAGCGGATCGTCCGGCACGAAATAGGGGGTGGTCAGCACCAGATGGTGACGAGCCTGGTAGATGGCGAGCAGCAGGCTCTGCTGGATACAGTCACCACCGACGAAGGGGCCGGAGGGAATGAGCTGGGCCCGATAGTTGGTCTGTGGCCAGGCTTCCGGCTCATGTTGCAGACTGTCGAGCAGCCGCTCGCCGGTCTCCATCTCCCAGTCCCAGACGAAGGTGGACCACATCAACGGCACCACGGGGCCCTGCACCCGGATCATGATGTCGACCCACTGGCCGACCCCGGCATCCTGCTTGAAGAAACGGGGATCCACCATGTTCATGGAGCCGGTATAACCAACCTTGTCATCGATCACCACCAGCTTGCGGTGCATGCGCAAGTCCTGGCGCTGGAAGGGGATTCGCCAGGCGCCGACCGGCAACACTTCCACGACTTTAACGCCGGCGGCGCGCAAGGTTTTGGGCCAGGAGGAGCGGAAGAAGGTCTTGCTGCCGATGGAGTCGAGCAAAACACGACAATCCACGCCGCGTGCCGCCACCTCCATCAACGCCTCGCACACCTCGTCCACATCCCCGCCGGGGTGCCAGATGTAGAACTCCAGATAACAGGATTGGGAGGAGCCCCGGATGTCGCGCACTATCTCCTCTACGATGCTCTTGGGCTTGTGCAGCAGGGTCATCCGGTTGCCCGAGAGCATGGGCATGGCCAAGCGCCCCTGGATCAGATCGTGGAGCGGGCGTGCCTTGCTGCCCACCTCGCAGCAGTGCTGGGGGAAGAGGCGCGCGAGCTGGCGGATCCAGATGGCGTAAGGACGGTACATGGCCTGGGCCCGCTCCGCCCGCTTGCGACCGAGACGAATCTCGCCAAACAGCACGTAGAAACCGACCCCGGCGAAGGGGATGGCATAGATGAGGGCCAACCAGGCGAGGGATACCCCGATGGGACGTCGCTTCATCACCACCCGCAGGGAGATCCCAGCCACGATCACGGTGTGAAACAACAGCAACAACCAGCCGAGAAAGCGGGAAAACAGCAACTGAATGTCGTATTCCAGACCGTCGAGCAAGGCGACTCCTTGGTGTATTGGACAGATGGCACGGGCAGACCCCACAGGGTCGGGATGGTATGCTATGGGGCACACCCATTCTATCAGGTCGTTAGCATGATCCTGCAATCTATGCTGCTGAGTCTGGCCATGCTAGGTCAAGGCTCATATGACATCAATGAGCAGCAGATAAATCAGTACCTGCAGTCCCAGGTGCAAGTGGACAAACAGCTGGAATTGCCCGGCATCATCAAGGCCCATGTGCAACTCGAGCAGAGCGATGTGCAGATTGGTCGCCAGAGCCCGGATACCGCCAGGGTGTTTGGCAAAGGCAAGTTGAAAATCGCGCTCCCGGATCAGACCGAGTACGACGCGCGCCTCAACATGACCTATGAGGCGAGGCCCCGCTACGATAAGGCCAGGAGTGCGCTCTTCCTCGACAACATGAAGCTCATCGATTACAAGCTGGAGCCTGCCGCGGCGGAACAGAAGTTTGGTTTCATGCTGAGGATGCTGCTGCAGAGCATGGAGAAACGGCTGGAGACCCAGCCTGTCTACAAGCTGGATAACAAGGATCCCAATCAGGCCTGGCTCAAGGAAAATCTGCTGGGGCTGGAGCTGTCACCAGGCAAGATCCACCTGCTGACCAAACCCCAATAAGACGTCAGTTGAAAACAGGCGCCTTCGCCTGGCGCACCAGCAGCTCGATCTGGTAACCCTGTTCGTGCTGCTGGTGATAGAGGGAGTGGAGGGGCCCGTCGAGTTCATGCAGGGGAAGGTGGTCAAATCCCGCCTTGAGGTAGAAGGGTTTCTCGAACGGCAGGGCGTGACAGATCACGGGCTTGTCGGAAAGATCGCGGCAGGCATGCTGCAGCAGGCGGGACCCCAGCCCCAGGGACTGGTAGTGAGGGAGCAGACGAAAGCCGCACAAGTGGTAATAATCCTGTTCATCGCGCAGGCGCACCGCCCCCACCAGCCAGTGCGCATCACGAACCACAAAAATCCGTTCTGCCAAATCCGGCACATAGTGGGAAAACGTCGTCTCGTAATAGTCTCTGATGAGGGAAAGATCCGCATCACAGTACTCTTCGAATGTGAGCTCCATCGCTCGCCTGCTTGTCATGCCCATTGCGCTCTGGCCATACCGGCCCTCTCCTGCTCGCTCGCTGGCTCCACGAAGAGATCTGACCAGAGTGGAGCAACAGCAAGATAACACGCCTTTAACTTACAAAAAAGCCAATAACTAGATGGAAAAGACGAGGTTGCGACCATGCGTTCCTTGACGCCATGAGCCGCGCCCCTTGTCCTGAGTGAGCACACAGGCGGGACGTCCCTCTGCCATCACATTTCCAGCCTCCCCTGTTCACGGGAACTTGTTCTGCGCCATCCCGAATGCTTTACTCAACGTGGCTAACGAGGCTTAAGGAGCAAGCCGTTGAAAGCATGGATGTTGCTGGGCATGATGCCTCTGTTTTCCCACGCAGCCCCGGCTCAGATACCGCCACCGGCCGAGGTGGTGATCCTGACCCCGGAGACGGCTGTCTCCTCCCCGGTTCCCACGCCGCGTACCGTGGCGATCACCACGGCGCCGCTCCCCTCCCCTGAACCCGCTAAGCCTGCAAGCCGTCAGATCCAGGTCTACAAGTCGGTACAAAAGAACGGGGTCATACGCTATTCCGACATGATGCCGGAGCAGGGTCACTACGAACTGCTGCTGTTCAACGACTGCTATGCCTGCGATCCGGCGTCCAAGGTCAACTGGCGCACGACAGGCCTCTTCCTCTATGACTACGCCAGCACCATACAGGCGGCAGCCAAGGCTTATCAGGTCGAGCCTGCCCTCATCCGGGCGCTGATCCATGCCGAGTCCGCCTTCAATCCCCTGGCCGTCTCCCGCAAGGGCGCCATGGGACTGACCCAGCTGATGCCCGCCACGGCGCGCGAGCTCGGGGTCGGCAACGCCCTGCTGGCGGAGCAGAACATCTTTGGCGGGGTGAAATACCTGGCGGGTCTGCTCAAGCAGTATGACGGCAATGTGGCCCTGGCCACCGCCGCCTACAATGCAGGCGCCGGTGCGGTGCAAAAACACGGCGGCATACCGCCCTATGCCGAAACCCGGGCTTATGTGGAACGAGTCAAGCTGCTGCATCAGCGCTACAAAGAGATGCTGAGCGCCAAGGGACTGTGATCATGCCGCACCCTATCGTCAGCATGGCGCCCTGCCCGGTGTTCCTTCAGGCATAAAAAAACACGCCCGGGGGCGTGTCGATACCACACGTTAACTAGCAACACATCACTCTTTCGTGGCGATCACACGATAGGCCAATGCACCCAGAATGGCACCGACAATGGGGGCAACCCAGAACAGCCAGAGCTGGCCCACGGCCCAGTCACCGACAAAAAGCGCCACGCCAGTGCTGCGCGCCGGGTTGACCGAGGTGTTGGTCACCGGAATGCTGATGAGGTGGATGAGGGTCAGGCACAGACCGATGGAGATGGGAGCAAACCCGGCCGGTGCACGGCTGTCGGTGGCGCCCATGATGACGAACAGGAAGAAACCGGTCATCACCACTTCACACACGAGCGCGGCCAGCAGGCTGTAACCGCCGGGGGAATGCTCGCCATAGCCGTTGGAAGCAAAGCCGGCGCTCACATCAAAACCCGCCTGTCCGCTGGCAATGACATAGAGCACGCCACCAGCCACGATCCCGCCAAGCACCTGGGCCACGATGTAGGGCAGCACGTTGGAGGCCGGGAAGCGACCACCGGCCCAGAGTCCGACGGTCACGGCCGGGTTCAGGTGGCAACCCGAGATATGACCGATGGCATAGGCCATGGTCAGCACGGTCAGGCCGAACGCCAGGGCGACGCCCAGCAGGCCAATCCCCACATTGGGGAAGGCGGCAGCCAGCACGGCGCTCCCGCAGCCCCCCAGCACCAGCCAGAAGGTTCCCATAAATTCAGCAGCAAAAGGTTTCACTCTTGTCTCTCCCATGATGACTAACACGCGAACCTGAAAGGCTCATACGGACACTGTTATTGAACAGGTGCCATATTATGGGAGTGTGGCGGAGCAAGACGAAACCGACCCGATTCATCGCGGATATGTGATGAAAGTCACAAGTTATTGATAAAGTAGAAAGATATTCACCCGCTCGGTGCACTTCTCCATGGGAGTCCCATCAAGGGATGCGACAGATTGTGACCCGACCAGCGATTTTGCCAGCAGCTCCCCGCGCTCCCCTGCCAACACCAGAAGCCCTCCCCCGGGGATCAGCGATAACGGCCGCGCACCGATCCGCTGGCCCGCCCGGCCATGCGAATGAGGCTCTGACGGGTGTGGAAGTGGCAGAGCGCCACCCCGAGGGCATCCGCCGCATCCGCCTGCGGGGTGGCAGAGAGCTTGAGCAGATGGGTCACCATGTGCTGCACCTGCTCCTTGGCGGCGCCACCGGTGCCCACCACCGCCTGCTTGATCTGGGTGGCCGAGTACTCGCTGACCGGCAGCAGGGCATTGACCGCCGCGACGATGGCGCTTCCCCTGGCCTGGCCGAGCTTCAGGGCCGAGTCCGCGTTGCGCGCCATGAAGACCCGCTCGATGGCGAACTCGTCCGGCTTGAACTGGGTAATGATCTCGCTCACCCCGTCATAGACCTGCTTCAGGCGAGACGGCAGCTCCCCCAGATCGGTACGGATGCAGCCCGATCCCAGATATTCCGCCTTGCCCGCGACGATGCGAATGACCCCGTAACCGGTGATGCGCGAACCGGGATCGATCCCCAGAATGATGCTCATGAACGGAATACCCCGCCCACTGCGGTCAGCCATCTCATCTTCGACACCTTCTTCATTGCGATCTCTTGCCCTGCAGCGCTTGATGGCCGCCAAGATAACAAACCCGCCTTCGCTTGGCTCGCTCGCTGGCACCTTTCCCGGCTGACTGCGCAAGGAGCCACCATCTCATACAGTGCTCTGCCGCTTCTCTGGCCAGTGATGCCTGCCGGAGTCACCAGCCCCTTGCCTCCGGGTCATCCCTTTGCCAGGGCGACGAGGCGCTCCGCCAGTCGATGGCTTTTCAGGTAGCTCTCGACCAGCGCCCCGTCTGCCCGCCCGGCGTCAATCTGCCCATACCAGTGCTCGAGCATGGCGACAAAGCCTCGGCTCGCCAGCACGGGCTGCCAGTCGCCCGGTGCCAAGGTCTGCACTGTGTTGTCTCGCGCAAGCAGGCCACGGGTGCAATTCTCGATATGCAATGAGAGGTTGTCGCCATAGGCATCGATGCGCTCCTCGGTCATGCCGGCGCTGCGATTCATGCTGCCGCTCACTGCCATCTGCCCGCTCTGCCAGGCGACGCTCACCCCGGCCAGCAGTTCGGGCTGCTCACTGCTGCGTCGGAGCACCGCATGCAGCTCCCCGTCCGGCTCGCCGCCATAACAGCAGAGGCTGTCGAGCACATGGATACAGTCGTCGAAAAGGAACTGGCGAGGCGCCCCTGGCAGGGCGTGCCTGTGCTTTTGCCAATGGAGCTCGGTCAGCGGCTGGCCACGTGCGGCGGCCATGGCGGGCAGATAGCGACGGTTGAAGCCCACAAACAGCGGGCAGTCCCTGGCGATGGCGAGATTGGCGAGCGCCTCCACCTCTCCTGCGTTGTCACACAGCGGCTTGTCCACAAAGGTGGGAATGCCGGCACGCAGGCACAGCTCCGCCAGTTTGCCGTGCACGGCGGTGGCAGCGTGGATCATCACCGCATCAGGTCGGCTCGCCAGCAGCGCATCGACCTCGGTAAAACACTCGCCAATCCGGTACTGGCGCGCCAGTTTGCCGAGCACCGAGGGACTCCGGGTACAGAGCAGCGGGGTGATTCGCTCGTCGTTTGCCAGCAGCGGCAGATAGGCCTTCCGGGCGATATCGCCAAGGCCAATCAGGGCAATGCGCATGGGCACTCCTATCAAGGGGATAACCAGATAACTGCCTGCACGATCTCAGGATTTCCCTCGCAGATCTAGCCTTGGCGCCATCTCGCTCCAGGTGCCTTCTGATGCAATGCGGCATCGCCCCACGACACCCTGGCCACCTTCCTCCATCGAAGCGACCCCCGGCGGCGCGGCGCTTGAGCGGCAAACCGCGATAGCAAAACAGGCAGGGAGACAACTGTCGCCCTGCCTGTTACACCCGCACACACCGCCGCACTCAGGCGATTGGCACTCTTCTCACGTCGAGTTACTCTGCCGATCCGGCCTGCTCTTTGGCATCCCGCCACTTGCCAATCCTGGCGCCCAGCTCGGCGCAAAGCATGGCGCTGACCATGGCTCCTATCATCCGGGTCATATCCGACATCTCTGTTGCAACCGGAAGCAGGAGCACGATCAGGTTAAAGGCGATGAGCCCCATCACCAGCCCGAGCCCGCTGCCTACCTTCTCTCTTCGGGATCGCGTTGTTATCGCCATCTGATTGCTCCTGACTTGAACGTTCCACGTGACTCGCCCTTGCCAACGTATCCAGCAAGATAACAAAGCCTTTCTTCATTTGGGACAGCCATCTTTGTGTACGAATTGTTCCATTGGAGGAACCATATCACCCACTCTGTTTCACTGATGCAAAAATCACCTGCTCAAGCAACACCCACGGTGGCGCAGCGTTGTGAAAAAACGGCCTGATAACAAAGGGCCGATAGTACATCTTCCTTAACCCTTCTCTTCTTATCTGCAGCCTTATCAGGACAGCCATCTTTTGGAGAAAGCCCTCATCCAGCGCCCAGCACAACTTGTCATCCAGCATTTGCGATGGCATTTGTGAAACTCGGGGGATTAAAGAGAATGTCTTGGCATCGATGACGCCAATTCAGATGCGATCACACCGGCGGGGTGATGGCGCGATACCGGACGTTGTTATGATGCGAGCATTCATCACTCAAAGGGATGGTTGATGACACCGTCGCTGGCCACAGTGCCAAGCAAACTGCTGACAATGCTCTTTGTCACCCACCACTCTGATGCCCTGGCGCCGAAACAGCGTCACTTGCTTGAGCCAGCGCACCTCGTCCACCCCCAGCCGCGCCAGGATGGGGGCAAGACAAACTGGGATATGGCCCCGTTTGTCCACTCGGATGGCGCGACCTGTCCAGTCCACCAGCATCAGGTAATCCGCAAAGGCATATGGCAGGCTATCGGGTCGCGCGTCGTGCGCAAATGGCAACAACAACGGCGACAATGGGGCGGCGGACTGCTCGCCATCGAGACGCTGCTTGAGGCTGGTGTAGTCGCTCTGCTCAGGCCGGTCGGCAATCGCCGCCCGTATCGGATTGAGATCAACATAGGCCATGCAGGCCAGCAGGGCTGATTCGGTGAGCAGGGCCTGGCTCTTGAAGCGCCCTTCCCCAAAATGGCCCTTGCAACCATCTTCCCTATTGGCCTGCCGAGCCAGGTTTTCGTTGAGCAACCGCACAAACCAGCTGATGGGATGCAGGCGCTCCCGCCACTGTCCTATCAGTTGTTGCACCACAGCGAGTTCAGGCTCAATCAGGGATTCCCCCTGATACCAGCGTCGTACCAGCAGCGGCCACTGGAACAGCGCCGACCAACGCTCGGCCACCTCTCGCTCGCTCCAATTGGCAGCGGTATCCGACTCGACCTTGAGCACCAGGTGATAGTGATTGCTCATCACCGCATAGGCACACACACCGATGGCAAACAGTCGCGACAATTGGCCCAACTTGTCCACCACCCACTGGCGCCGATGCTCGTAACTCTGGCCGGAGTGGGCATCTTCCCCGCACAGAAACGCCCGCCGCACACAGCGACTGACCACATGATAGTAAGGCGTATCCTGCAAACTGATTTGACGTGAACGGGCAATGGTCATGGCTCACCCCCTGGGCAGTGACACCTCAAGCCAAGTACAGGGCTACGCCGCTGTCAAAAAAGTGGGTGTCCCAGATTTTCTGTCATCAAGCGGTAGATGTCCCACATTGGGCATCACCCTGGCCCGTCTCTCACGCAAACTGGGCATTCCCGCCAAGCAGATCTCCAGTGCCGTCAATCTGGTGCGCCAGCAGAGCATCCCCAGGATCATCAACGAATATCGGATTGCCCATGCCAGGCAGGCCCTGCTGAACACGGATGAGAGTATCACCCAGATTTTGATGAGCGCCGGTTTTCAAACCAAATCCAACTTCAATCGCGAGTTTCAGCGCATCACCGGCCTGACTCCCAGCCAGTTCAGAGCAACCCGAGATCTGTCGGCCGCCTCCTGAGTCAGTCGTCGGCTCTCGTTTGCTCCCGGCGATCCAGCCACTTGCCTATCCTTGCCCCCAGCTCGGAGCAGAGCAGCGCCGTCACGGCGGCCCAGAACATCTGGTTGCCATCAAAGCCCGCCTGCTTTTCAAAGAAAAAAGGCACCAGCAGATTGAAGCCGATGATCCCGAGCAGCAGCCCAAGGCCGCTGCCCACCTTCTCCCTGCGGGATCGCACCTTTAACGCCATCTGATTGCTCCTGTTGAGATGAGATAAGGGGTACCTATCGCCCCAGCCGATCTACTCGGCAAGATAACAAAGCCTTCCCCGATGGGCACTGCCATCTTTTGGAGCGATAAAAATAGCCACATATGCCCTTTCAAATCCATTTGCTGATCCAGTTCAAAAAACGATGAGAATCTGATGGATACATCATTTTAAAACTCGCCCAGGCAGTTTCGTTTGGCTTACCATGTCCATCCAGAGCCTGTTGAACTGCGATGGGTTACAGCCCTCACCGGTCAATGGAGCATTTTGGAATCTGTCATCCACGGGCGGTAGCGTGAGATTCGGGGGCGTTAAGCTTTGCTCAGAAAGATGGGTGCCCCAGATTTCCGCCACAAGATTTATTGCTTTAATTATTCAATTGCTAGTCACAACAATCCGATACAGGCGAAAACATGGGAAAATATCACAACGATCAGCCTATTCATGGTGGTTATAATGATCCAGACTTATTGAACAGGGCTGATTTCGCAAACAACCTTGCAAACATCTTATTATTAAATCATGGAGAAAGTAGCCTGACTGTTTCCCTAGAGGGTGAATGGGGGTATGGGAAAACATCCGTAATAAATCTTGTAAAAGGTGCCCTAAATGAAAAAGATAGTTTCCCAATAATAGTTGAATATAATCCATGGCTAGCAGGGAAACCTGAGTCCTTAATTCAGGATTTTTTATTGCAATTTTCTGCCCAATTAAATATTAGAGATGCATCAGAAGACACATTAAAAGCATCCAAGGAATTGATTGCTTATTCTAGCTTATTCAATGTTGCCAAACTGGTCCCTGGAGCTGAACCTTGGGCATCAATAATTGGAGATGTTTTTTCAAAGTTCGGGAATGCAACGAAAAAAATTGCAGAACTAAAGAAGCTTGATTTACTTGGCAAAAAGCACAGTGTCATCAAAGCAATTTCAAAGATCGATAGACCAATCGTTGTTATTATCGATGATATTGATCGGCTAACGCCAGTAGAAACATTTCAAGTTCTCCGACTAGTCAAAGCAGTCGCAGATTTCCCAAGTACATCGTTTTTGTTAGCCTTTGATCCTAAATACCTAACTTCTGTGCTAGATAAGAATGATATAATTAATTCTCATGAGTATATAAATAAAATTATTCAACTCAGAGTCCCCCTGCCTGTAATATCTGAAAAAGGAATGAATGAATTAGCTAGCCTTGAACTTGAAAATCTCAATCAGATAAATCTAACCAAGCATTTCGAGCAAGACCAAGAGAGGCTAAGTTGGATTTATCACATGTATTTCAAACATCTCATTAAAAATCCAAGAGAACTAAAAAGATGTTTTAATCATTTGCGATTTGTATTAGAACAGATTGAGGGCCAAGTATGTTTTGCAGACTTATTTTCTTTATCCATTATCGCAACTAAAGCAAATTCTATTTACGAGCATATAAAATGTACACCTGAAGCATACATAGGAAAGAGATTTGAAAACGATGGTTTGATGATGGATAAAGAAAGTGATGTAGCAAAGAGATTTGAAAGTGAGAGGGATAATTTACTTGGAAATTTTAATGCAAGCGATCAAACACTGATATCTGGACTAATAGGCGATATATTTCCTTTAATTAATGGCGATAGATACTCACATTATAGTGTTTCAGATGGTGATGCTGCTGGACGGGTGTCATCTCCACAGCGATTATATGTAGCATTCCATTATAAAACTCCAATAGGATATATATCTGACAAGGATATACTAAAATTCATAAATGGAGATGTTGATAGGATTGAATTCATCAATGAATTACTTAGAGACGATGCAGATGAACGTTTCTTTGAAATGATGATGAATTATTCAGAAAAATGTAAAAAAGATAGTTTTGACATTCTAATTAGTATTTATGACTGTTTTCTAAATTCAGAAAAACTTAAAACATCTCTTGAAAGTAATTATGGATTTCTATCAAAAGACATTTATCGCCAGATAAACTGGCTTACAAATAAAATTATCTCTGATTATGAAAATAAGTATTCACTCATAAAAAAACTGATCGAACGAGAAAATAATGCTCCGCTCGGTGGGGATGTGCTGTATAAAGCGAGAGAGCAATATAATGGAGAATACCATGAAACAAAATGGATCAGTGAGGCTGAACTAAAAGAGATGGAAGAAATATTTCAATCTGTAGCTATTCACGCCCTTTCAACTAAAAAATTCATTAATAATCACTTGGAATCTCATATTTTCTTTGAACTAAAACGGTCCTCTAAAACAAAAGCAGCTCATTATATAATTGATACTTTAAATTCTTATGATGGTATTATTAGAGTTTCTGAAATTATAGGTAACTCAGGTAGTGACTCTACTAATGGACCCTATGTAAAAATTGAGAAAGATGACTTTTATGACATGATCAATATCGAAAAATTAAAAGAACATGCAATGAATATAAACTTAGAAACACAACCTATTCATATTCAAGCAGTCATAAAGAGTATTATTGATGGGAAAAAATACTATTTAAGAGATGGTAGTTTGGGAGAAATGTGGTAACAAAATAAACTCCACTGTTAGAACCTCTCTCATATAAAAAGGCAACCATCCGGTCGCCTTTTTATTTCTATCACTTTCCAGTCAGGAAAACTCACCGAGCCGGTCGCTTGGCACCATTCCCTTTTGCCGCGGGCTTGCCGCCCTGGGTGGCAGGTTTGGCACCCGGCTTGGCAGAGCCGGCGCGGGTCGGGGTTTTACCCTTATGGGCGGGTTTTCCGGCAGGTTTACCCTGCCCAGCCCCCTGCGCGACAGGCTTGCCGTTGCCAGCCCCTTTCTGGAGCTGGGAGCCCACCGGCTTGCCATTGCCCGCCTTGCCACCATTTCTGCTGGCCGCCGGGGCATTGGCTGCGCCAGCCTCGCTGCGGGCAGCCTTGTTGCCAGCCCCGTTACTGCGCTGATGGGTGATGGCACTGTGGCGGGTCAAGGCAGGTTTCAGGCCCTTGCTGCGGCTGCGCTCGGCCTTGGCTTCGCCACGGCCTTCCGGCGGCACCAGGCAGTCGGGGCCGTTGCCGATCAGGTGGCCCTTGCCCATCTCCAGCAGGGCTTCGCGGATCATCGGCCAGCCAGCCGGATCGTGATAGCGCAGCAGCGCCTTGTGCAGGCGACGGCGACGCTCCCCTTTCACCACGAACACGTCCCCGCCCTGGCGGCTCACCTTGTTGAGGGGGTTTTTCTCGGTGTAATACATGGTGGTGGCGTTGGCCAGCGGCGACGGGTAGAAGTTCTGCACCTGATCGAGCTTGAAGCGGTTGGACTTGATCCAGAGCGCCATGTTCACCATGTCTTCATCCGTGGTGCCCGGGTGGGCGGAGATGAAGTAGGGGATCAGGTACTGCTGCTTGCCCGCCTCTTTGGAATACTTGTCGAACAGCTCCTTGAAGCTGTAGTAGCTGCCCATGCCCGGCTTCATCATCTTGGAGAGCGGGCCCTCTTCGGTGTGTTCCGGCGCAATCTTGAGGTAGCCGCCCACGTGGTACTTGGCCAGCTCCTTGATGTAGCGCGGATCTTCCACCGCGATGTCGTAACGCACCCCGGAGGCGATCAGGATCTTCTTGATGCCCTTGAGGTCGCGCGCCTTGCGATAGAGGTTGATGGTCGGGCTGTGGTCGGTGTCCATGTGCGGGCAGATGGTCGGCCAGACGCAGGAGGCGCGCCGACAGGTCTGCTCGGCCTTGGGGCTCTTGCAGCGGAGCTTGTACATGTTGGCGGTGGGGCCGCCCAGATCCGAGATGACGCCGGTAAAGCCCGGCACCTTGTCGCGGATCTCTTCGATTTCTTTGAGAATCGACTCTTCCGAGCGGCTCTGGATGATGCGCCCTTCGTGCTCGGTGATGGAGCAGAAGGAGCAGCCGCCAAAGCAGCCGCGCATGATGTTGACCGAGGTCTTGATCATGTCGTAGGCCGGGATCTTCGCGTTGCCATAGGCCGGGTGCGGCACCCGCTGGTACGGCAGGCCAAACACCCCGTCCATCTCGTCGGTTTCGAGCGGGAAGGCGGGCGGGTTGACCCAGATGATGCGATCGCCGTGGGCCTGCGAGAGCGCGCGGGCGCAGCCCGGGTTGGTTTCGTGGTGCAGGATGCGCGACGCATGGGCGTAGAGCACCTTGTCCTCCTTCACCCGCTCGAACGCCGGCAGCTTGACGTAGGTCTTCTCCCACGGCTTTTGCTTAGGGGGTTGTACCAGGATGGGCTTGGCTTCCTGCTCCACCGGCGCGGTACCCTCGTCATCGCTGCAGGGCGCCCCTTCCATATAGGGGTTGGGGATGGGATCGATGCGGCCAATCTGGTCGAGCTTGCTCGAATCCACCCCGCGCCAGCCCGGCAGTGGCTCCTTGCGGATCACGGCGGTGCCGCGAATGTCCTGCATGGTCTCGATGGTCTCGCCGCCTGCGATGCGGTGAGCCACTTCCACCAGGGGGCGCTCGGCGTTGCCGTAGATGAGGATGTCGGCCTTGGCGTCGATCAGGATGGAGCGACGGATGGTCTCGGACCAGTAGTCGTAGTGGGCGATACGGCGCAGGGATGCCTCGATGCCGCCGATGACCACCGGCACCTCTTTATAGGCCTCTTTGCAGCGCTGGGTATAGACCAGGGTGGCGCGGTCCGGCCGCTTGCCGCCCACATCCCCCGGGGTGTAGGCGTCGTCGTGGCGCAGCTTCTTGTCGGCGGTATAGCGGTTGATCATGGAGTCCATGTTGCCCGCCGTCACCCCGTAGAAGAGGTTGGGCTTGCCCAGGCGCATGAAGTCATCCTTCGATGACCAGTCCGGCTGGGCGATGATGCCGACCCGAAAACCCTGGGATTCGAGCATGCGGCCGATCACCGCCATGCCGAAGCTCGGGTGATCCACGTAGGCGTCGCCTGTCACCAGCACGATGTCGCAGCTGTCCCAGCCGAGCTTGTCCATCTCCGCGCGGGACATGGGCAGGAAGGGCGCCGTGCCGTAGCACTCGGCCCAGTAACGGGGATAGGAGAATAGGTTGGTAACCGGCTGCATTTTGACCACCTGGAACAATTCGGGTCGCGCATTATACCGGCAGAGCAAGGCGGGGGCGACGGCTTTTTGCCCCTACAGAACGCGAGGGGAAGGGGCGCCTTCGAGCGGGCGCGACAGGTCGGCGTGACAGACTCAGATCTCATCAACAAGCAGGGCGCCCATTGGCGCCCTGCTTGCTGTCATCCGGGTCGGCACGCTAGGCCGCCGGTTTGTCCCGCCCCTCGGGGGCCCCCGGCACCGGGGAGGGGCTGGCCGAGGTTGCCGTGGCCAGTACCTCGTCCACCAGTCGGTCCCGCGCCCCCGTCATCCCCGCGCGTCTGGCGATCAGGTGATAGATGGCGGGCACCACCAGCAGGGTCACCAGGGTCGCGAGCGACAACCCGAAGAAGACCACGGTCCCCACGGCCATCCGGCTCTCGTACCCCGCCCCCATGGAGAGCATCAGGGGCACGGCGCCGATGATGGCGGTGAGCGAGGTCATCAAGATGGGGCGCAGGCGGCGCACCGACCCCTTGATGATCGCCTCCTCGAACCCTTCACCCCGCTGGCGCAGCTGGTTGATGAACTCCACGATGAGGATGCCGTTCTTGGTCACCATGCCGATGAGCATGATCATGCCTATCTGGCTGTAGATGCTGAGCTCCTGCCCCGTGAGCCAGAGGCCGAGCAGGCCGCCGAAGATGCCGAGCGGCACCGTCATCATCACCACCGCCGGGGTCAGCAGGCTCTCGAACTGGGCCACCAGCACCAGATAGACCACCAGCAGGGCCAGGCCGAACACCAGTGCCATCTCCCCCTGGTTGTCGCGATAGTCCTTGGACTCGCCGGCGTAATCCACCGACATGCCGGTGGGCAGGTGATCTGCGGCCCAGCCATCCAGGAAGTCAAGCGCTTCCCCCAGGGTGTGGCCGGGGGCCACGTCCGCGGTGAGGGTGACCGCCTTCTGGCGCTGATAGTGGTTGAGGCGCTGGGGACTCGCCACCTGGGTGACGGTCGCCAGGGTGGAGAGGCTCACCATCTCGCCGCTCGCGGCCTTCAAATAGATGCGGCTGATGTCGGAGATGCCGTTGAACTGGGTCTGGTTGGCGCGCAGGTAGACATCATACTCTTCGCCCCTGTCCACATAGGTGGTCTGGCTGACGCCGCCGAGCAGGGCCTGCAGGGAGCTTGCGATGGTGGAGACCGGAATGCCGAGCTGGGTGGCTCGTTCCCGCTCTATGGTCACCTGCAGCTCCGGGGTCTTCTCGGCATAGTCGAGATCCGGGCTCTGCATCAGCCCGCTCCGGGCCGCCGCCTCCTTGAGTGCCAGCCCCTGCTGGTTGAGCTCGCCGTAATCGGAGCCTTGCAGCACGAACTGCACCGCCGCGGTGGAGCCACCTCTGAACCCCGGCTGGAAGGTGCGGATCATCACGTCGGGGATGCCGGCGAGGCGACCGCTCAGGGAGCGGCCAAACTCGGTGGCCGTTTCGTCCCGCACCGCCCAGTCACTGAGCTGGATGATGGCCATGCCGGTCTGATCGCCGCCGCGCCCGAAGGCCGGGGTGCTGAAGCTCATGGCCTGCACCACCCCCTTGCCGAGCAGCGGCAGGATGGCGGCCTCCACCTGCTGCATGTTGCGCTTCATCCGCTCGATGCTGGTGCCCTCCGCCCCTTTCACGAACACATAGAGCACGCCCCTGTCCTCGGTCGGGGTGAGGCTCGCGGGCAGCTTGCCAAAGAGGACGCCAATGCCGCCAAGGCAGAGCAGCAACACCAGGGGCATCCAGACGGCGCGGCGCAGCACGGCCCCCAGCACGCGGCGATAACGCTCCTCCACCCAGCCAAGTCCCTTGTCCAGGGTGGCGGTCAGGGCGTTGGGCTTGTCCACGGCACGCATCAGCCAGGAGCCCATGGCCGGGGTCAGGGTGAGCGCCACCAGGGAGGAGAAGAGCACGGCCAAGGAGAGCAGGATGGCGAACTCGGTGAAGAGGCGCCCCACCATGCCATCCATGAAGGCGATGGGCACGAACACCATCACCAGCACGGCGGTGGTGGCGATGACGGCAAAGCCCACCTCCCGGGTGCCGTGCCAGGCCGCCATCAAGGGGGACTCGCCCCGTTGCAGGTGGTGGTGGATGTTCTCCACCACCACGATGGCGTCATCCACCACCAGGCCGATGGCGAGGATGAGGGCCAGCAAGGTGATGAGGTTGATGGAAAAGCCCAGATACCAGGCACCGATGAAGGCCGAAATCAGGGAAACGGGGACCGTGATGGCAGGGATGAGCGTGGTGCGCCCCTGCCCGAGGAAGAGATAGAGCACGGCCACCACCAGCAGGGCGCAGATGGCGAGTGTCTCATACACCTCGTCGATGGCCTGCTTGATGAAGATGGTGGAGTCGTAGTCGACCTCAAGGGTGGCCCCCTCTGGCAGGAAGCGCTGCATCTCCACGAGCTTCTTCTCGATGCCCTGGGCCACCGCCAGGGGGTTGGCGGTGGACTGGGCGACGATGCCAATCCCCAGGCTCTCGCGGCCGTTGCGCTGATAGGCGCTGTCTTCGTTCTTGGCCCCCACCTCCACATCCGCAATGTCCGCCAGATAGATGCTCTGACCATTGGTGGCGGTTTTCACCGGCAGGGTGCGAAAATCTTCCGCACTGTGATAGAGCCGTGCGATCTGCACCGCCATGGTCATGGTGTTGTTGCGGATCTCGCCGCCCGGCAGCTCGATGTTCTCCCGCTTGAGGGCATCCTGCACGTCGGCCACCGTGATGCCGCGGGCCGCCATGTCGGCGGGGCGCAGCCGCACGTACATCACCTGGGTCAGGTCCCCGGAGAGGGAGACCTCGCTTACCCCGTCCACCAGGCTCAAGGGGTCCACCAGCATGCGATTGGCGTAATCCGTCATGGCGGTACGGTCCATCTGGGTGCTGCTGAAGTTGAGCCAGATGGCCACATCCCCGTTGCCGTTGTCCTTGGTCACCATGGGCTCGTCCGCCCCGTCTGGCAGCTTGGGTCTGGCCCGGGAGATGGCGTCACGCACGTCGGAGGTGCCCTCCAGCATGTTCCAGCCGAGCTTGAACTCCACCGTGATGGAGGAGCGCCCCTTGCGGGTCACCGAGTTGATGTTCTTGATGCCGCTGATGCCGGAGAGCTGATCCTCGATGGGCTTGGTGACCTGGCTCTCCATCACCTCGGGGGCCGCCCCCTCATAGGTGGTGGTGATGGAGACGGACGGAGTCTGCACATCCGGCATCTCCCGCACGGTGAGTTTGCTGAAGGCCACCAGGCCGAACACGGTGAGCAGGGCACTGATGACCACCGCCACCAGGGGACGGCGTACTGAGATATCGGAGAGCCACATCAGCCTTTCACCTCGCCCAGATCACGTACCTGGGCGCCGTCGCGCAGATTGACCAGCCCCTCCACCGCGATGCGATCGCCGACGTTCAACCCCTTGAGCACCCAGACGGCCTCGCCATGGGTGTCGCCAAGCTCCACCGGCACCCGCTTCACCCGTCCGTCCGCCTCCAGGCGATAGACGAAGCGCTGCTCGCCGGCATACTCCACCGACTGGGCGGGGATCAGGGTCATCTTCTGGGGTGGCAGAGAGAGATCCACGTTCATCAGCATGCCGGGGCGCAGCTGACCGCCGGTGTTGGGCAGGATGACGCGGGCCTTGATGTTCTGGGTGTCGCTGGAGATCCGGCTGTCGAGGGTCTCCAGCACGCCGGAAAAGGATTGATCCGGCCAGGCCGAGCTGGTTGCCGTCACCGCCATGCCGGGGCGCAGCAGGGAGAGGTAGCGCTCGGGCACCGCCAGATCGAGCCGCAGTTTTGCCAGCTCGTCCAGATGCAAGAGCACGTCGCCGCTGTTGACCAGGGCTCCTTCGCTGAGATCGATGAGGCTGACGGTGCCGTCGAAGGGGGCGGCCAGGGTGCGCAGGGAGAGCTCGTAACGGGCCGCATCGACCCGGGCCTGGGCCTGGGCAACAGTCGCCTCCTGCCCTTCCAGCTCCGAGGTGGTGACGGCACCTCGCGCCACCAGCTTGCGCATGTCCCGCAGCTTGCGGGCCTCGTCGCGCACGCTGGCGCTCTGCTCGGCCAGCTCCGCCTGCTGCTTGCCCGCATCCAGGGCGATCAGGGTCTGCCCCTGTTTGACCTGCTGGCCAGAGCTCACCGCGATGGTGGCAATGCGGCCGGTCACCTCGGGACTGATGGCCACGGAGCGATTGGCCGCAAGCTTGCTCACCAGCTTGATGGAGGGCTCGGCCAGACTCTGCCTGACGGTTTCGGCCCTGATATTGATCTCTCTTGGTGCAGGCTTGCTGGCGGGTTCAGCCTGCCGCAGATGCCAGGCGCCCGCCGCCAGCAATAGAAGAAGAGGGAAAAGCCACACGCGCGTTTTCATCACAAGATCCATGCAGTCAAAGAGAGAGGAAGAAGAGATAGCTTCATCAAGGATGGCACCATGTTACCCCCTGACTATGCCGTGACTATGTATAAATGTGACAAAACGTAACAGTCCGGTGAGAAGATCATCAAAAACGCATCTTGTCAGCACGCACGTCAGGGTTCTGCCTTACACTGATGCCGACTCTCGCCATCTTCCGGTACGCCCATGTCCATTCCCTCCCCCGCCTTTGCCAAATACCGATTGCAGTGGCTGCTGCTGGGCCTCGGCCTGCTGCTGTTGCTGCTCGCCCTGCAACATGCGTTTCGCCAGGTTACCGAGATCAACAAGCGTGACACCATCAACGCCGCGACTCAGCTCAGCAGCCAGCACCAGCGGATGGAGACCTTCCTTGAGGCCATGCGCGGCCAGGCGGAGGAGCGCCTGCGCAGCAATCCCCAGTCCGTGCTCTCTCGCCAGCTCTATCAGGCGCTGCAATCCGACGGGGAGCACGGCATCAACCTGGATCGCATCCCCGTCGATCTGCCCCCCGCCCTCATCGGCAACCTGACCGGGCAGGGCCCGCTGCCCCATGACGGCAGCGAGCGGCAAGCCAGAATACATCT
This sequence comes from Aeromonas sp. QDB17, assembly GCF_027705305.1. Lineage (NCBI taxonomy): Bacteria > Pseudomonadati > Pseudomonadota > Gammaproteobacteria > Aeromonadales > Aeromonadaceae > Aeromonas > Aeromonas sp. QDB17. The sequence goes on along the minus strand of NZ_JAPDBP010000021.1, from coordinate 6,405 downwards.
CGCCCTCAGCCTCTCCCCCCTGCTCGCCACGGCCAGCAAGCTGCTGGACAGGGACGTGGCCTGGATCTACTTCACCGGTACGGACAATTTCATCTACCTCTATCCCTGGGTGCCATCCAGCCAGTTTCGCTTCGATCCCGTGATTTACAGCAAGGCCTACTGGCAGGAGGCGATGGCCGGGCATCCCCACCTGGAGCACGCCATGCTCTCGCGCCCCTACCAGGATTTTGCCGGACGGGGGCAGATGATCACCCTCTCCCAGCCCATTACCCAGGGCGGCCAGATCATTGGCCTGCTCAGCATCGACATCCAGACCGTCACGCTGGCGCAGACCCTGCACCGCCTCGCCCCCCGGATTGGCACCCTGTTCCTGCTCAACGCCCATCAGCAGATCCTCGCCAGCAGTCAGTCCGGTACCGCGCCGCCCCCGGTCAGGAGGGCGCAGTCAGCGGAATATGAGTGGCAACAGGGCGCCTTGCAGATCGTCTACCCCATCCCGGAGACACCGCTCTCCCTCATCCATCGCATCCCGCTGCTGCCTCTGCTGCAGACGCTGTTGTGGCAATCGGCGACGGCGCTCATCACCATTCTCTGTCTGGTGGTGGCGACCGTCTCCAGCCTGCGTGCCCAGCGCCTCAACCGGCGCCTCAACTACCTGTCGCGCCACGATGCCCTGACCGGCGCCTTCAACCGCCACTACTTCGATGCCTTCGAACACCGCCAGGCCCTGGCAGGCCGCCAACGCATCGGCGCCATCATGTTTGACTGCGATCACTTCAAACAGGTCAACGACCGTTTCGGCCACGGGGTGGGCGATCAGGTCCTCATCCGTCTGGTGCAGCTCTGCCAGTCCCTGCTGACACGGGAGTGCCACCTGATCCGCTGGGGCGGCGAGGAGTTCCTGCTGCTCGTCGCCGATGAAGCGATCCCTCTGGCCCCCTTGGCCGAGCGGCTTCGCCTGTGCATAGCAGAGCATCCCTGGAGCGCCATCGCGGCCGAGCTGAAGGTGACCGTCAGCCTGGGCCACTGTCGTCAATCACCGGCCATCTCCTTGCAGGAGGTGATCCGCCGCGCCGATATCGCCCTCTATCAGGCCAAGGCCGACGGCCGCAATCGCAGCGAAGCGTGGCGGGATGACGGACAGGAGAAGCCGGAGTAAGCTGGACTCCCACTTCATGTCAGGAGACGCAACTGTGTCACGAAAACCCCGTCTGGGATTGGCCCTGGGCAGCGGTGCGGCCCGAGGATGGGCCCACATCGGCATCATCCGTGCCCTGGAGCGACTGGGCGTCAAGCCGGATCTGGTGGCTGGCTGCTCCATCGGCAGCTTTGTCGGCGCCGCCTATGCCGCTGGTGAACTGGACAAGCTGGAGAGCTGGGTGCGCGGCTTCAGCCGCCTGCAGGTCATGGGGCTGCTCGATCCTGCCCTCTCCGGTGGCCTGTTTCGCGGTGACAAGGTATTTGGCATCGCCGCCGGCCATCTGGGGGATCCCGCCATCGAAAGCCTGCCGCTGCCCTTTGCCTGCGTCGCCACCGAACTCGATACCGGCCGCGAGATCTGGTTGCAGGAAGGGCCGCTTCGCCAGTGTGTGCGCGCCTCTTGCGGCATGCCCGGCCTGCTCACCCCGACCCGGGTGGAGGATCGCTGGCTGGTAGACGGGGCCGTGGTCAACCCGGTCCCCATCTCCCTGGCCCGCGCCATGGGAGCCGAGGTGGTGATCGCCGTCAACCTCAACACCGACATGCACCAGCCCTGGACCGACGAACCGGACGAGCCCGTGCAGGGGGGGCTGCTCAGCCAGTGGTTGAACCGGGGCGAGCGCGAACCCAGTACCCCCGGCATGTGGGGGGTGATGACGGGCTCCATCAACATCATGCAGGAGCGCATCACCCGTGCCCGGATGGCCGGGGATCCCCCCGAGATCCAGCTCTGCCCGCGCCTTGGCAACCTCTCCATCATGGATTTTCACCGCGCGAGCGACGCCATCAACGAGGGGGAAGCCTGTGTCGAGCGCAACCTGGAGCAGCTCAAGGAGGAGCTGTCACGACTCTGCCTGATATGAAGGCATATCGGGGTAAAAGACAAAAAGAGCGCCAATAGGCGCTTTTTTGTTTCGGGCGACGCGGCTCAGAACAGCCCCAGCCCCTTGAGCATCACCACCAGGATCAGCAGCGGCGACACATAGCGGATGATGAAAAACAGGGGGCTGAGGATGGGCAGCGCCAGCTTGCCTCCATTGGTCAGCGCCGTCGTCATCCGCTCGAATCCCCATACCCAGCCCACAAAGAGGCAGAGGAAGATGCCGCCAAGGGGCATCAGCACGTTGGAAGAGACGAAGTCGAACAGATCGAAGAAGGTTTTCCCGACAACCTGCACATCCGCCAGCGTGCTGCTCGAGAGCGCACAGGTCGAGCCGACCGCCCCCAGCACCAGCAGGTTGATCAGGGTCGCCCTTGTGCGGCTCATGTGAAAGCGCTCGGAGAGCACCGAGACCGGCACCTCCAGGATGGAGAGCATGGCCCCGGTGGCTGCGATGGCGGAGAGCACGAAGAAGAGCACCATGAAGAGGTGTCCAAACGGGATGCTGGCAAACACCGCGGGTATGGTGATGAACAGCAGGGAGGGGCCTGCGCTCGGCTCGAAGCCAAAGGCAAACACCGCCGGGAAGATGGCGATCCCCGCCAGCATGGAGACGAAGAGATCCGCGCACATCACCCGTACCGTGGTGAGAGGGATGTGCTGATCATCGCGAAAATAGCTGCCATAGGTCATCATGCAGCCCATCCCGATGGAGAGCTTGAAGAACGCCAGCCCCATGGCCGTCAGCACGACGCCTGCGGTCACCTTGGAGAAATCCGGCGAGAACAGGAAATGCAGTCCTTCGCTCGCTCCGGGCAGAGTCAGGCTGCGCACGCCTATCACCAGCAGCAGGATGAAGAGCAGTGGCATCAACCGCTTGGTGACCGCTTCGATCCCCCTGGAGACCCCCATCAGCAAGATCCCCCCCATCAGGGCCAGCACCAGCCACTGCCAGAGCAGACTCTGCAAGGGATCCGTGATGAGCGAATTGAAGGCAGCCCCCGTGACGGCGGGATCGGTGGAGAGGATCTCGCCGCTGGCCGCCTTGAAGATGTAGGCAAACACCCAGGCCGCCACCTCGGAGTAGAACGACATGATGAGGAAGGCCGCGCTCACCCCCATGGCGGCGATCAGCCACCAGGGTTGCCCCTTCGGAGCCAGCTCGATGAGCCCGCTGACCGCATCCGTCCTGGCCTCGCGCCCCAGCATGATCTCGGAGATCATCACCGGCAATCCCACCAGCAGGGTGGCGATGACATAGACCAGCAGAAAACCGGCGCCACCGTTCTCACCGGTCAGATAGGGAAACTTCCAGATATTGCCGAGCCCGACGGCAGACCCCAGGGTCGCGGCCAGCACGCCAAAGGTGCTGGTAAACCCATCTCTGGCTTTGGTAATGGATTGGCTCATCGTTGTCTCGCTGTGTGGATCACCGCCTGAATTAAAAGGGTCGGAGTGTTCCGTGGATTAATCCAGCCCGACAAGATGATTTAGTGAAAATCGCCGTTGACCGCACACAACGCATTATTTAATTAAATAATCATCCATTTTGACAAATAAAAAATGCCGCCTCGAGGGCGGCATTTTTATCAAGGTTGAACTGAATCAAGCCTTGGCAATATCGTCCGGACCGATCTGGCCGATTTCGGCGACTTTCTTGTCAGCCAGCAGCCAGAGGGTGAACTTGTGCAGATCGGGGTGGTGGGCCAGGGCAACCAGGAAGGCGCCTCCGACTTCACGGTAACCCAGTTCATAGTTCTTCAGGGTGGTTGGGGGGACGCCCAGCAGATCGGCAAACTTGGGACGGCTCAGGCCTACCGCTTCGCGGATCTGACGGATCTTCTTGCCAACAGTTACGATATTTGAATTCATGTGTTCCATACTCCGTTCGGCGGATTGACTCCACCTTTATTTTTCGCGACGACTCGTAGTCAAGTGTATCAGTTTTGAACGGACTCGTTATGGTCGAGCCTCTATCTATAATCAGCGTCTTTCGACGACAACCCTTCACAAACCTCGGGGATGGTAATCGCTGCGTCGCCTCAGGTAAACAGTCTCGAAAAGAAACCTTTCTTGTTGCCCGGCCATCCCTCGTATAATTCGCCGGTTATTTCCAAGAGAGTCATCAACATGGCATTTCCCGGCATCATTTCCCGTCTTCATTCCGACCCGGACTCCCTCCCCCGTCAGCTCGCCCAGGGTCTGCAGACCCGGGCCGAGGCGTTCTGGCTGCCCATTGCCATGCAGGGGGACGCCGCCACCGTGCTGGCGGCCCTCCCGGACAGCTGCAGCCTCTATCTTGAAGGCCAGGCGACGCTTCCCCTGCGCAGCCACGACGGCGTCGTGGCAGAAAACGGCACCCTGGCGCTGGGCAATGGTCACACGATGACGCTGGCCAGGGAGAAAGGCGATGGCGGCATCGTGCCGGAAGAAAGCCTCGCCGAGATGGCCCAATGGCTGGAAGCTGGTCATCGGCACTTCATCTGCTACACCGCTGTCCAGCCCGTGGCGCGGGCCATCCTCAACATCTGGCCTCTCGATCCCTACCTCGCCCGTCACTTCTTGCTCAGTTTCACACCCTTGCTGTGCGAAGCAACTGAGGCGGACTATCTTGCTGTCCTCTCGGTCAGGGCGGGTGACGCCACCCCGCGGCACGCTTGGGCTGAGGCTTATATGAAGCTTGAGAAGAAACTGCATCGCGCCTACTTGGATCACTAATAAATCCCAAGAAACAGCCAGTTATCCCTACGACACAATTTGCCCCATCCCTTATCTGTGAGCTTGATCATGTTTTGAAATGGGCATAAAGTGCGCCACGTCATCGGAATGACGTCGGCTGTTCGTGGCGGAGTATGCATTGTCGACAGTGCAACCCGCGCACTTGTGCACCCAGATACGTGCCTCCTGGATGGATCTAGGATCCCTGTTCGCACCAACGTCGTTGGTCGACAGAGCCAGCAGCTTACATAAATTACAAAGTGCGAAGCACGTGAACAACGTGCCATCTCAACGAGGATTATTTTATGATGAAAATGGCTCCTTCCCTGATCGCCATCGCTATGGCCACCATGGGTGCAACTGCAGCTCACGCCGCTGACGACATCTACTTCGGCGCCGGTGTTGGTGCAACTCACTTCAACGGTCTGAACAAGATCGAAGGCGTGAACGTTGGCGAAGAAGATGCGGCTGCTGCCAATGCCTTCGTTGGTTACAACTTCAACGAATACTTCGGTTCCGAGCTGGGCTACCAGTACACCGGCCGTGGCAACACCGACGGCAACCGTTACGAGAGCCAGGGTGCCACCCTGTCCGGTATCGCTCGTCTGCCGCTGGGCAACGATTTCTCCCTGTTCGGTGAAGCTGGCGCCTACTGGGGCCACACCGACGGTCTGGGCACCAGCGATACCAAAGTATCCCCGCTGGCCGGTGCCGGTGTGACCTACAAGGTCAACGACGCGCTGGATCTGCAAGCTCGCTACCGCTACATGTGGGACGTGGCTGACCTGCACGCCGACAACGTACGCTACAAGTCCAACCAGAGCGTTGCGACCCTGGAAGCCGTTTACCACCCGTTCCGTACTTCCTACGTAGCGCCTGCACCGGCCCCGGTTGTTGAAGAAGCACCGGCCCCGGCTCCGCAAATCGTTGAGAAGAACTTCGCCCTGAACTCCGACGTGCTGTTCGCCTTTGGCAAAGACAGCCTGAAGGCCGAAGGCGTGCAAGCCCTGAACGCTCTGTACCAGCAAATCGTTGAGTTCCAGCCGAAAGACGGCAACGCCGTTGTTGTTGGTTACACCGACCGTATCGGTTCCGACGCTTACAACCAGAAGCTGTCTGAAGCTCGTGCCCGCACCGTTGCCAACTTCCTGGTCAGCAAGGGTATGGCTGCCAGCAAGGTTGCCATCGAAGGTCGCGGCGAAGCCAACCCGGTCACCGGCACCAAGTGTGACGGCGTCAAGGCCAAGGCTCAGCTGATCTCCTGCCTGGCTCCGGACCGTCGCGTAGAAGTTCGCGTATCCGGCGTACAAGAAGTTCAAAAGTAATCTGACTTCGCTCAGGTAACGTAAAAAAGGGGATGCCACGGCATCCCCTTTTGCTGTCTCTCTCCTCCCCCCAGCGACACTCTCTGTCTCACCTTTTCTCCCCTTTACCCCCGTATTGCGGCCCCGCGACACCGGTGTCGGCGCTGCATATCTGTGCAGAAACTTGATCACGCTGATTCAAAAGAATACAGTAGCAACGCTTGTAATACCAATCAGATTAAAGATGTGATCTAATTGCTCTATTCTGGTTTCACTGTACTCAGTATGTCCGATCCAATCGAT
>NZ_JAPDBP010000020.1:0-88966 GCF_027705305.1 Aeromonas sp. QDB17 | reverse complement strand
TGCCGATGTGGAGCGGGTGATGTCACTTTGTAGCCGAGATTGGATAAAACTGACCTAATGTTTAATCCGATTGGTATTATTTCTTAAAAGCTGATAATAAATATCGTTTGCGCGTTCATTTTGGTTGGTGACATATAATTAAATAAAATTTAAAGGTATATATTTTTAGCTACTTTTGACGCAAAAAAAAAGCCTGTAACTGGTAGCATAAATATTGGATCAAATAGTGTGACAACGCTTTCATTTTGATTATTTAACATCACGAACTAACGGGTAATTTAAATGAATTAAATTCAATAACACGCAAAAATACCCCCTAGTGGGTATTTTGGTAGCCCACGCCATGCTTTCTAAGTCTATGCTATATATGGAGTTTTTAAATCCATGATGATGAGTTTTCTATTTGAATAATGTTCCGTCACTTGATGGAGATCAACATAAAGGGGGAAGGGGAGGCATAGCATTCCCGCAATTAAGCATTTGTCAAACAATGCTCACTGACGGGAATAAGAAGAATGGTCGAGGATACTTTTTTATCGGCTCATGGAATTAATCGCCGTGACTTTATGAAACTGTGCGCCGGGATGGCCGCAACCCTTGGATTAAGCCAGCATGCCGTGGCCAAGATGGCCACCGCGCTCACCAGCCCCGAGCGGCCACCGGTGATCTGGATAGGGGCGCAGGAGTGTACCGGTTGCACCGAATCGCTGTTGCGCGCCACCCACCCCACCATCGAGAACCTGATCCTCAACACCATTTCGCTGGAGTACCACGAGGTGCTCTCGGCGGCCTTCGGCCATCAGGCCGAAGAGAACAAGCACAATGCCATCGAACGCTACAAGGGCAAGTATGTGCTGGTGGTGGATGGCTCCATCCCGCTTAAGGACGGCGGCATCTACTGCATGGTGGCCGGTGAACCCATCGTCGACCATATTCGCCGCGCGGCTGCCGATGCGGCCGCCGTCATCGCCATCGGCTCCTGCGCCGCCTGGGGCGGGGTGCCCGCCAGCGGCGGCAACCCGACCGGTGCCGTCAGCCTGGAGGAGGCCCTCGGCAACCTCGGCACGCCGATTATCAATATCCCGGGCTGCCCGCCCAACCCCCACAACTTCCTCACCACGGTCGCCTACTACATCACCTACGGCAAGCTGCCGGCGCTCGATGCCAAGAAGCGGCCGCTGTTTGCCTATGAACGGCTCATCCACGAAAACTGCGAGCGCCGTCCGCACTTCGATGCCGGCCGTTTCGCCAAGGAGTTTGGCGACGAGGGCCACCGTCAGGGCTGGTGCCTCTATCACCTGGGCTGCAAGGGGCCGGAGACCTACGGCAACTGCTCGACCCTGGAGTTCTGCGACGTGGGCGGCGGTATCTGGCCGGTGGGCATCGGCCATCCCTGCTACGGCTGCAACGAGCAGGGAGTGGGTTTCAGCAAGGGGATCTTCCAGCTCGCCAAGGTGGAGAATCCTACTCCGCGGGTGAACAAGCCCGACGTGGCCATCCAGGAGGGAGGACACATGTCGCCCACCGCCACCGGCCTTATCGGTGGGGCGCTCGGGGTGCTGGTCGGGGTGAGTCTGATGACGGTGCGCGAGCTCGGTCGCCAGCAGAAGCGCCATGAAGCCGGACAGCACTCATCACGGGAGGAGTGACCGTGAACAGACGCAATTTTCTCAAATTCGCCTCCGTCGGTGCGCTGGCGGCGGGCACCACCGTCTCCGGCACTGCCCTGGCAGCGGCCGAGAACAAGCCGCCCATTCCCGGCGCACTTGGCATGCTCTACGACTCCACCCTCTGCATCGGCTGCCAGGCCTGTGTGGCGGAGTGTCAGCGCCTCAACGGCAACCCGGCCAATCCGGCCGGGGAAGCGACCTGGTCCAACAACGACAAGCTGAGCCCCTACACCAACAACATCATTCAGGTGTGGAAGAGCGGCACGGGTGAGCACAAGGATCAGCTGGTGGATGGTTATGCCTACATCAAGAAGCAGTGCATGCACTGCGTCGATCCCAACTGCGTCTCCGTCTGCCCGGTGCAGGCGCTGACCAAGGATCCCAAGACCGGCATCGTCCACTACGACCCGGACGTCTGCACCGGCTGCCGCTACTGCATGGTGGGCTGCCCGTTCGACGTGCCCAAATATGACTACGACAACCCGTTCGGGGCGATCCACAAGTGCGAGCTCTGCAACCAGAAGGGGCTTGAGCGCATCGATCAGGGCAAGCTGCCCGGCTGCGTCGAGGTGTGCCCGACCGGCGCCGTCATCTTTGGCACCCGCGAGGCGCTGATGGCCGAGGCCAAACGCCGGCTGCTGGCGACCCCGGGCAGCGAATACGCCTACCCGCGCCAGACTTTCAGCGCCAACGATCCCTACCTGCATGAAGTGCCCAACTACCAGCCTTACGTCTATGGCGAGAAGGAGGGGGGCGGCACCCAGGTGCTGGTGCTGGCCGGGGTGCCCTACACCAAGCTCGACATGCCTGACTTGCCGGAGCTCTCCTCCGGGGCGCGCTCCGAGCATATCCAGCACACCCTCTACAAGGGGATGGTGCTGCCGCTGGTGGTGCTGACCGGGCTCTCGGTGCTCATTCGCCGCAACACCAAGGACCATCAGGATGGCGACGATCATGACTCGCACGCGGGCCATGACAAGCAATCGGGAGGCAAGGATCATGAGTAATCACAAGGCACATCCGCTGGGGGGCAGGCTGGTCAGCTGGCCGGTCATGGTGCTGGCGCCGTTCGTCATCCTGTGCGGCATGCTGATCCTCAAACGCCTCATCTTCGGGCTGGGCTCGGTCACCGACTTGAACGGCGGCTACCCCTGGGGGCTCTGGATCTCGTTCGATCTGCTGATCGGCACCGGTTTCGCCTGCGGCGGCTGGGCGCTGGCCTGGGCGGTCTACGTCTTCAACCGGGGCGAGTATCACCCCCTGGTAAGGCCAGCCCTGCTGGCGAGCCTGTTCGGCTATTCCCTGGGCGGCCTCTCCATCACCATCGACGTCGGCCGTTACTGGAACTTGCCCTACTTCTACATTCCGGGTTTCTTCAACACCTCATCCGTGCTGTTCGAGACGGCGGTCTGCATGACCATCTACATCGGGGTGATGGCGCTGGAGTTTGCCCCCGTACTGTTGGAGAAGTTCGGCTGGAAGGCCTCCATGGCGCGGCTCAACAAGATCATGTTCTTCATCCTGGCGCTGGGGGCCCTGCTGCCCACCATGCACCAATCCTCGATGGGCTCTCTGATGATAGTGGCGGGTGAGAAGATCCATCCGCTCTGGCAAAGCTATGAACTGCTGCCGGTTTTCTCCTTGCTCACCGCCTTCATCATGGGCTTCTCCATCGTGGTGTTTGAAGGCTCCCTGGTGCAGGCGGGGCTGGCGGGGCGCGGCCCCAACGAGAAATCGCTCTTCTACAAGCTGACCCAGGTGATCGACATCTTCCTGATCCTGTTCGTGGCGCTGCGCTTTGCCGAGATCGTCATCAACGACAAGTCGGAGTACCTCTCCCAGTGGAATCGCTATGCCTTGATGTTCTGGAGCGAGATCGCGCTGATGATCTTCCCGCTGCTGGTGTTCCACTGGGACAAGAGCCGCCGCGATTCGCGCATGTTGTTCCTGGGGGCCCTCAGCATGCTGCTGGGCGCCGCCCTCTGGCGACTGAACTACTCCCTGCTCGCCTTCAACCCCGGCAATGGCTACCACTACTTCCCCTCCGCGGCGGAAGTGCTGATCTCCCTGGGCTTCGTCGCCATCGAGGTGTGTGCCTATTTGCTGCTGATCCGGCTGCTGCCGGTACTGCCATCACTTGAACGTGTTCACCAAGATTATCAGGCCCGAGGGAAAGCCAACGTATGAGCCAACGTATCACCATAGACCCCATCACCCGCATCGAGGGTCACCTGCGTATCGACTGTGAAATCGAAGGCGGCGTCGTCACCAAGGCCTGGTCGTCCGGCACCATGTGGCGCGGGATGGAGGAGATCGTCAAGGGCAACGACCCACGCGATGCCTGGATGATAGTGCAGCGCATCTGTGGGGTGTGCACCTCCATTCACGCCATCGCCTCGGTGCGGGCGGTGGAGAACGCCATCGGCGCCAAGGTGCCGGTCAACGCCCAATACATCCGCAACCTCATCATCGCGGCCCACAACATCCACGATCACATCGTCCACTTCTATCAGCTCTCCGCGCTGGACTGGGTGGACATCACCGCGGCCCTCGAGGCCAATCCGCAAAAAGCGGCGGACATGCTCAAGGGGGTATCGACCTGGTCCCTCAACAGCACCGACGAGCTGACCAAGGTGCAGGAGAAGATCCGCGCCCTGGTGGCGAGCGGCCAGCTCGGCATCTTTGCCAACGGCTACTGGGGCCACAAGGCGATGAAACTGAGCCCGGAGGTGAACCTCATCGCCGTGGCGCACTATCTGCAGGCACTGGAGTGCCAGCGCGATGCCAACCGCATCGTCGCCATCCTCGGCGGCAAGACCCCCCACATCCAGAACCTGGCGGTGGGCGGGGTGGCCAACCCCATCAACCTGGATGCGCCGAGCGTGCTCAACCTCGAGCGCCTCATGTATGTGAAGAACTTTATCGATCGGCTCGGCGAGTTCATCGAGCAGGTCTACAAGGTGGATGCCGCCATCATCGCCGCCCACTACCCCGAGTGGCTGAACCTGGGGCAGGGGGCCAGGCACTACCTGAGCGTGCCGGAGCTCCCCACCGACGGTGACGGCGGCAGCTTCCTGATGCCGGGTGGCTACATCGAGAACGGCGATCTGGCCGGCTATCGCCCCATCGAGAGCCATCAGGATGCCTGGCTGATGGATGGCATCGCCGAGAGCAACAAGCACGCCTGGTACAAGGATGACGCCCCCCTCAAGCCCTGGGAGGGCAAGACCGAGCCCAACTACACCGGCTGGCAGGATGATGGCAAGTACTCCTGGGTCAAATCCCCCACCTTCTACGGCAAGGTGGTGGAGGTGGGGCCGCTTGCAGACCTCTTGGTCAAGCTGGCTGCCAAGCACCCGGAGACGGTGGCGCACTTCGATCAGCTGAACGGCCTCTATAAAACGCTCACCGGTTCAGCCATCAAGACTGAACAGCTGCACTCCACCCTGGGCCGCATCATCGGCCGGGCGGTGCGCTGCTGCGTGCTCAAAGACACCCTGTCTCATCAGTGGCAGGCGCTGGTGGACAACATCGGCAAGGGGGATGTCAGCGCCTACATCAAGGCCGAGATCCCGGCGGACAAGGAGTTTCGCGGGGTGGGCTTTGAAGAGGCGCCGCGGGGCATGCTCTCCCACTGGGTAGTCATCAAGGGCGGCAAGATCGAGAACTATCAGGCGGTGGTGCCATCGACCTGGAACTCGGGTCCGCGCAACTTCAATGACGAGCCCGGCCCCTACGAGCAATCCCTGGTGGGCACCCCGGTGGCTGACCCCGCCAAGCCGCTGGAGGTGGTGCGCACAGTTCACTCGTTCGACCCCTGCATGTCCTGCGCGGTGCACGTGGTGGATACCCAGAGTGGTGAAACGACTCAGGTGAAGGTGCTGTGATGAACACCCTGATCCTGGGCGTGGGCAACCTGCTCTTGAGTGATGAGGCCGCCGGTGTGCGCATCGTCGAGGGGCTGGAGCGCGACTACCGCTTCGCCCCCGGCATCGAGCTGCTCGATGGCGGCACCGCCGGCATGGAGCTGCTCGAAGCGATGGCCAGTCGCGACCACATTATTCTGGTGGATGCGGTGCGCAGCGGCAATCCGCCGGGCACCGTGGTGACCCTGAAGGATGAGGAGATCCCGACCCTGTTTGGTCGCAAGATCTCCCCCCATCAGCTGGGGCTGGCGGACGTGCTCTCGGCGCTGCACATGACGGGGGAATCCCCCAGGCGGCTCACCCTGATCGGGGTCGAGCCCGCATCCCTCGAACCCCGCATTGGGCTGACCCCTGTGGTGGCGACGGCGTTGGGGGAGGCGACGGATCGGATCCTGACCCTGTTGGCCAGTCTGGGAGCACCGGCCATTCCGCTCTCTGAGCAGGAGAAGGCCGAGCGAGCGCGGGAGGGCGTATGGCGCAATCCATTGTGAATGAGGTAGTGAACGAAGCCGCGACAGAGTCGGCGCAGGAGTTCGCCGGTTTTGCCGCGAATCCCGCGCCTCTGCTGGTAGCCCAGTACGAGCGGATCGCGCAGCAAGAGATGCAGGTCCTGCCCTTCTATCACCCGGCCATGCCCATCGTGGCGGAGTGCACCCTGTTTGAAGGGCAGTGGCTCGGCTGCGTGCTCACCCCCTGGATGCTGAGCGTGGTGGTGCTGCCGGGGCCGGATCAACTCTGGCCGGTGCGCAGCAGCAGCGAGCGGCTCGCCCTGCAGCTCCCCTGCGGCAACATGACCTTTATGGTGGGGGCATTGCCCGAGACGGGGCAGTTGCTGGCCTGCTCGCTCATGTCCCCCATCGACCCGCATCTGGGGGCCGACGAGGGGCACGCGCTGGTGAGCAGCACCCTCAAGATGTTGCTTTCGCTTCCGGTGCAGCAGGGGGAGGGCGGCGTGGATCTGGGGCGCCGACGACTGTTCGGGGGACGAAAGTCCTGAGACCAAGGCGTGCCGACAACCGGGCGCGTCAGTTTGACACAGGGGCCGGCATGGGCCCCTCACTCGCCTCATTGAGGTGGCGTTGCATCTCTGCGAGTGAATCCTGGGAACAAGGATCATGATGAAGATTGAACATGGCCGCGTCGATGGCCTGCTTGGTGCACCAGTCCTGGTGCGGGCACTGTCCCTGCTGGCCCTGCTCTCGGGCGGTTTCTCGTCCATGGCGCTGGCTGCTCAGCCCGTCCCCGCCGAACTCAAGCTCGCCATCGGAGCCGAACCCACCGAAGGGTTTGACTCTCTGCTTGGCTGGAGCCACGGCAGCTACCTGCTGTTGCACAGTCCGCTGCTCAAGCAGAACGCCGATCTCAGCTGGCAGAATGTGCTCACCCAGTCGGTGACCCCGAGCAAGGATGGCAAGGGGTGGCTCATTACCCTCAAGCCTGACCTGACATTCTCCAACGGTGTACCGCTCACCGCCGAGGATGTGGCCTTTACCTACAACAGCGCAGCCAAGGGTGGCGGCAAGATCGACATGGGCAACTTTGTCTCGGCCAAGGTGCTCTCGCCCACCGAGGTGGCCATCACCCTGAGTGCCCCCCAGAGCACCTTCGTCAACGTGCTGGGATCTTTGGGGATAGTGTCGAAGAAGGATTACGACGCAAAAGCATATGCCCAAAAACCGGTCGGTGCCGGCCCTTACCGGCTGGTGAGCTTCCTGCCCGGTCAGCAACTGGTGGTGGAGGCGAACCCCCATTACGCCGGCGGCAGCAATGACTTCAAGCGGCTGGTGTTTGTTTTTATCGATGAAGAGAGCGCCTATGCCGCCGCCCAGAGTAATCAACTCGATGTGGTGCGCATCGCCCCGTCGCTGGCGCCTACCGTGCCTGCTTCCCTCAAGCTGTGGGTGCGCCCGAGTGTGGAGAACCGCGGTATCGTCTTTCCCATTCCGCCTGCGGGCGGCAAGGATGCCAAGGGTTATCCCATCGGCAACGACGTGACCTCGGATGTGGCGGTGCGCCGCGCCATCAACTACGCCATCGACCGCAAGCTACTGGCCGATCAGCTGCTGGAAGGGCACGCCATCCCCGCCTATAGCGCGGTAGAAGGCTTGCCCTGGCTAAACAAAGCTACCGCTTTCAAGGATGGGGATGCGGCCCACGCCAATACCCTGCTCGACGAGGCCGGTTGGAAGATGGGCAGTGACGGCATTCGCCACAAGGGCTCCCTGCGCGCCGCCTTTACCCTCTGGTACACCAGTGGCGACAGCACCCGCCGGGATCTGGCGGAAGCGGTGCGGGCCATGCTGGGGCCCATCGGCCTTGAGGTGAGCCTCAAGTCCGGCAGCTGGGAGCAGGTGGAGCGGGAGATGCACGCCAATCCGGTGCTGATGGGGTGGGGGAGTCTGGATCCCATGGAGCTCTATCACCACTACCAGAGCGGCTCCGGTGGCGTGGAGTTCTACAATCCGGGCTACTACAGCAATCCGGTGGTGGATAGCCACCTCAAGCAGGCGCTGGATGCCCCGAACTGGCAGGCGGCCGTGCCGTTCTGGCAGCAGGTGGAGTGGGATGGCAAGACCGGCGCCGGAGTGCAGGGAGATGCGGCCTGGGCCTGGCTGCTCAACGTGCAGCACACTTATCTCGCCAACCGTTGCATCGACCTTGGCAAGGGGGCGCCGGAAATCCACGGTAGCTGGTCACTGCTCAACAACCTGCAGGATTGGCGGTGGACGTGCCGTTAAGTTCGTCCACTATGATGACTGCCACTCTAAAAGCCCTGCTGCGTCTGGCAGGGCTGTTATGTCTGGTCTCGGCCGCCACCTTTGTGCTGCTGAGTTACTCCCCCATCGACCCCATCAAGGCCTATATCGGCAACGATCTGCTCCATGTGCCGCCGGAGCAGTACGCCCGCATCGCCGCCCGCTGGGGGCTGGATCAGCCGCTCTGGCTGCGCTATTGGCACTGGTTTAGCCAGGTGCTGCATGGGGATCTCGGTTACTCCATGCTCTACAACGCGCCTGTGGGTGAAGTCATAGGCCAGCGCTTTGCTGCCTCTTTCCTGCTGCTGGCGGGCGCCTGGCTGCTCTCCGGCTTTTTCGGGATGTTGCTGGGCCTCTGCGCCGGTCGCTATCTCAATCGCTGGCCCGATCGCCTGATTTGCCGGTTTGCCTATCTGCTCGCCTCCCTGCCCACCTTCTGGGTCGGCCTCTTGCTGTTGGCGCTGTTTGCGGTGCACTGGCCTTGGCTTCCGGTCTGCTGCGCCTGGACGCCGGGGCTCGCTGCCGAGGAAGCTGATTGGGCATTGCGAGCGCGCCATCTGTTGCTGCCGGTGACCACGCTCGCCCTGCTCGGGTTGGGCAATATTGCCCTGCATACCCGGGGGCGGGTGGCCGAGGTGCTGGAGAGCGACTTTATCCGCTATGCCCGCGCTCAGGGGGATGGCGGCTGGCCCATGCTGCGTTTTCATGTGCTGCGCCACGCCCTGACCCCGGCGCTCTGCCTGCAGTTTGCCTCCCTTGGCGAGCTGATTGGCGGGTCGCTCTTGGCCGAGAAGGTCTTCTCCTACCCGGGGCTCGGCCAGGCGACGGTAGATGCAGGGCTGCGGGGGGATATCCCCCTGCTGATGGGCATAGTGCTCTTCTGCACCCTGCTGGTCTTTATTGGCAACACGGTGGCCAGTTTGCTGCTGGCCCGGATCAATCGGGGCTGGGAGGGCGAGCATGCTGTTTAATCCGCTTCCCTCCATAGTGCGCCTCGCTGTAGCCCTGATTGGATTGGCGCTGCTGGCCACTTACGGCTGGAGCCTCTCTCATCAGGATGTGCCGATGGATCTGCTGGCGCGCCAGCAGCCTCCCTCGCTGACCCACTGGTTCGGCACCGATCAGATGGGGCGGGATCTCTGGTTGCGCGCCTTTCAGGGCACCCTCACCAGTCTGGAGCTTGGCATCAGCACGGCGCTCTGCAGTGGCCTGCTGGCCATGGTGGCGGCAAGCGTGTCGCTCATTCACCCCAGATGTGATGCGGCGGTGCGAATGGTGATCGACGCCATGCTGGCGTTGCCCCATATGCTGCTCTTGATCCTTATCTGCTTTACCGTGGGGGGCGGTATGCGCGGGGTGATCCTGGCGGTGGCACTGACTCACTGGCCCAAGCTGGCGCTCATTCTCTGTGCCGAGGCGCGGCGGATCGCCTGCAGCGACTATGTGGTGCTGGCCCGCTGTCAGGGGATGGGGGCGCTGCGTCGCTGGCGCATCCACCTGCTGCCGGGGCTGTTGCCCCAGTGGTTTATCGGCACCCTGCTGATGTTCCCCCACGCGGTACTGCACAGCGCGGCGCTGAGCTTTCTCGGCTTTGGCCTGGCGGCCCACGAGGCCTCCCTGGGCCTGCTGCTGGCCGATGCCCTGCGTTATCTGGCCGGCGGTGGCTGGTGGCTGGCCCTCTTCCCGGGGCTGATGTTGCTGCTGTTGGTTCTGCTGTTTGATCAGGCTACCCGGGCCCTGCAACAACTCTGGTTTGGGTTTGGGGGAGATACATGCTGAGTTTTGAAGGCGCCATCTGGCGTCAGCACAGTCTGGCTGGCGCTGCTGTTTGCTCAGATGACTCGCGGGCCTTGCAACAGCTGTTGTGGCACAGGAGTGAACCATGCTGAGTTTTGATCAGGTGACCATAGAGGCAGCCCACTACTCCTGGCTGGGGCGGCGCAGCTGGCAGCCTTTGCTGACCGATATCAGCCTGCAACTGGCGCCAGGGGAGATAGTGGCGCTGGTGGGGGGGAGCGGCGAGGGCAAGAGCCTGCTGCTGCAAAGCGCCCTGACATTGCTGCCGGACAATCTGCGGATGCGCGGCTCCATCTCCCTTGATGGCACGCCCCTGTGCGATGCCAGTCGTGCCCGTCTGCGCGGTCACACCCTCTGCTATGTGCCGCAGGGGGTGAGCGCCCTCAATCCGCTGCTGACGGTGGAGCGCCAGCTGGGCCGTGCGGCACGCCTCTGCGGCCAGAGCGGTTCTCGCGAGCGGCTCGGCGAGCAACTGCTGCGCTACCAGCTGCCCGCGACCACCCTGGACAGATTCCCGCGCCAGCTCTCCGGCGGCATGGCCAAGCGCATTCTGGCCTGCACCGCGGCCCTCGGCGGTGCCCGCTACATTCTGGCGGACGAGATCACCGCCTGGCTGGACGAGGGGCTGGCTTGTCTGCTGCTCGGCCAGTTGCGTGAATTGGCCAATCAGGGCAGCGGCATCCTCTGGGTCACCCATGATCTGGCGCTGGCGGCCCGCTTTGCCGATCGCATTGTGGCGCTGCATCAGGGGCAGGTGAGCGATACCTTGAGCAGTCACCATCTGCGCCAGGGGCAGGGGAGCGAGATGCTCCGCGCCCACTGGAAGGCGCTGCCGGAATTCAATGCGCTCTTCTCTGCGCCGAAGGTTTCATAATGTTGGAAGTACGAAGTCTCACCATCGCCCAAGGGGAACGCCCCCTCTGGCAGGGGTTATCGCTGACGGTGAAAGCGGGCGAGCGGCTCGGCATCTCTGCCCCGAGCGGTTATGGCAAGACCACGCTGGGGCGAGTATTGGCGGGTTGGCAACCGATTGGGGCCGGCGGGCAGATCCTGCTGGATGGGCAACCGGTGCCTGAACAGGTAAAAGGCTATCACCCCATCCAGCTGGTGCCCCAGCACCCGGAGCTCACCTTCAATCCTTATCGCACCACCGGGCAGGCGTTATGGGATGTATGGCGCCCCGATGACGCCATACTGGCCCGCTTTATGGTCAAGCCTGAGTGGCTCGACCGTAAACCCGGTCAGCTCTCAGGTGGCGAGCTGGCCCGCATCGCACTGCTGCGCGCCCTTGATCCCCGCACCCGACTGCTGATTGCCGACGAAGTGACCGCCCAGCTGGATCCGCAGATTCAGCGCCAGCTCTGGCGGGAGTTGATGATGGAGTGCGAGCAGCGCGGTCTCGCCATGCTTGTCTTCAGTCACCAGCAGGCGCTGCTGCGCCAGATCTGTCATCGGGTGCTGCGCTTTGGTGAGGTGCCTGCGGAGCAGGAGGCGATGGCCCGTAGCGTGGCCTGAGGATTGGCTTCCCCCTCATCCCCAGCCCTTCTCCCGCAAGGGGAGAAGGGAGCAGAAGGTGCCATTTCGCCAGGCTCGGGGTTTAGGGTTTGGAGAACCTTGGGGTTTGAAAATATGGCTGGTTGTTATGCTCGAAGCCCCCTGAGGGGTTTGAGGGCGTCGTATAGCCGCGGCATCCACAAACCGATTCCCTCTCCCTGGGGAGAGGGCCAGGGTGAGGGGATGCGAGTGTGAAACGCTGGCCATTCTGTACAGAGAGAACCGTTGGCAAAGCACGCAGGTAAAAGAGAGGGAGGCATCAGCCTCCCTCTCTTGTTTTCTACCGTTAGCAGCGGTGTTTAACCGGTTCAGCTTCAGGCCGTGGCCAGCCAGTTGAGCCAGGCATCCATCCCTTCGCCGGTGGTGGCACTGACCTGGATCACCTGAATATAGGGGTTGACCCGTTTGGCGTTCTCGATGCAGCGGGCCACGTCAAAGCTGACATAGGGCAGTAGATCAGTCTTGTTGATCACCATCAGCTGGGCGGCGGCGAACATGTCCGGGTATTTCAGCGGCTTCTCTTCCCCCTCGGTGACGGAGAGGATCGCCACCTTGTACTTCTCGCCGAGATCGAAGCTGGCGGGGCAGACCAGGTTACCCACGTTCTCGATAAAGAGGATGCCCCCTTCATTGGCGGGCAGCTGGTGGCAGGCATCGTGGACCATCTTGGCGTCCAGATGGCAGCCCTTGCCGGTGTTGATCTGCACGGCAGGCACGCCAGTGGCACGGATGCGATCCGCATCTCTGCTTGTCTGCTGATCCCCTTCGATCACGGCGCAGGGGCGCTTGTCGGCCAGCTGGCGCAGGGTTTCGCACAGCAAGGTGGTCTTGCCTGAACCCGGGCTCGATACCAGGTTGAGCACCAGCTGGTCGGCGGTTGTGAAGTGCTCGCGGTTGTGGGCGGCCAGCGCATTGTTCTTGGCCAGCACATCCATCTCGATGGCGATCAGCTGGCGCTGCCCCATGCCCGGAACCGACAATCCCGCTTCCCCTTTGCCGTAGTGCAGATCACCCTGCTGATGGTCATGGTCATGGTCATGGTCATGGTCATGGTCATGGTCGTGGGGGTGATCATGGTGGTGCTCATGAGGGTGATCATGACCCTCTGCTCCTATTGGTGCCCGTACCCCGTGGTAGTGGTGATGGACATCCCCCTGATGGTGATAGTGGTGGTGAATGATCAGGGTGCGCGGCGCACTCTGCTCGTGGTCATGATGGTGATGGACGTCATGACCATGATGATGGTCGTGCTCATGTTCATGGTGATGTTCATGTTCGTGATGATGCTCATGATCGTGCTCATGATCGTGCTCATGGCCGGCGATCCGCGCCTGGCCGCATCCGCATACGCTACACATATCAACTTACCTCGATGTCGGTGATGCGCAGGCTATCACCCTGCGCGACTCGTAATTTGTATCCGCCACATTCGGGACAGGCCTGCCCGCGCTCGGTGAGGGTGACCGTCTTGTTGCAGTCGTAACACCAGGCCTCTGCCGCCTGGTGCTGAAAGTGCAGCTGGGCGCCTTGGGCCACGGTGCCCTTGGCGGCCGCCTCGAAACAGAAGGCAATGGTGTCCGGGTCGACGCAGGAGAAGCTGCCGACCTCGAGCCAGAGGGCGGTCACCTTGGTAAAGCCCCGCTGGGTGGCCTGCTCGGCTGCCAGATCGATGGCGGCCATGGCCAGAGACATTTCGTGCATGGTGGCTCCTTAACCGATATGGGGAGGAGCAGTGACTCCTCCCTGTCATTGACGGAACGGCATGGCTGCTCAGCAGATCCGCGGCAGCAGTTCCCCTTGCGGCAGCTCCAGATAACGGCGGCTGCCCCAGGGGTTGCTCAGGATCACCTTGTGGCGATCGCTCGCCTGCACCACGCCGATCTGGCTGGCGCTGGGGTTGAACTGCCGCAAGATGCCCAGCGCGTCCTGCGCCTGTTCGGCAGGCAGGGCCAGCACCATGGTCCCCTCGTTGGCGAGATCATGGGGCTCGAAACCGTAGAGCTCGCACAGGCCGCGTACCGGATCGCACACCGGAATGGCGGACTCCTCCAGTTCGATGGCCACCTGGGAGGCGCTGCTCCACTCGTTGAGCACGGCGGCAAGGCCACCGCGGGTGGCATCGCGCAGGGCGTGAGGGGTAATACCCGCTTTTAGCAGCGCTTCGACCTGCGGCCAGAGGGTGGTGCAGTCGCTCTTGAGATCAGATCCCAGTTGCAGGGCGTCACGGGCCATCAGGATGCAGGCGCCGTGGCTGCCGATATCTCGCGACACCAGAATGGCGTCACCGGCCTTGAGGTTGCGTACCGAGATGCCCCGGCTCTGCTCAGGCAGCGGGAAGGTGCCGACCCCGCTGGTGTTGATAAAGATCTTGTCGGCTGCTCCCTTGGGCACCACCTTGGTGTCGCCGCAGACGATGCGGGCACCGCTGTTGGCAAGCTCCGCGGCCATCGACTCGACGATGCGGGCCAGATCGGCGTAGGGGAAACCCTCCTCGATGATAAAGCTGGCGCTCAGATACTCGGGCTTGGCCCCCATCATGGCGAGATCGTTGACCGTGCCGGCGATGGCCAGCTTGCCGATATCGCCCCCCTCGAAGAAGAGCGGCGAGACGGTAAAGCTGTCGGTGGTGAAGGCGACGGGGCCCTCTACCGGCAGCAGGGCGGCATCTTCACCGCGCAGCAGGATCTCGTTGCCAAAGTGGCGAAAGAAGAGGTGGCTTATCAGCTGGTTCATTTCTACACCGCCGCCGCTGTGGCTTAACTGAATTTCTCTCATTGGATCCCCATATATCGGTAGTAGGCATTGCAGGCCCCCTCGGAGCTGACCATGCAGCTGCCCATGGGCTGGGTCGGGGTGCAGCCCCGGCCAAAGACGTTGCACTGGTTCGGCTTGGCCAGGCCGCGCAGGATATCCGCGCACTGGCACGCCTTGTGGTCATCGATGGGAGTCTGATTGAGTTGAAAGCGACGCTCCGCATCGCGCCTGGCGAAGGCATCCCGCAGGCGCAGGGCGGAGGCGTTGATATCCCCCAGACCTCGCCAGCGAAAGTGCTCGCGGGTCTCGAAAAAGCGCTCGACCAGCCGCTGGGCGGCTTTATTGCCGCTGGCAGTGACGGCGCGGCTGTATTGCACCTCCAGCGCGTAGCGCCCCTCCACCTTCTGGCGCACCATCATCAAGAGCGCCTCCATCACATCCACCGGCTCGAAGCCGCTCACCACCACCGGCACCTGATAACGATCGACGATAGGCAGGTAGATATCGGCGCCGGTAATGACGCTGACGTGGGAGGGGCCGATAAAGGCGTTCACCTTGGCCACTCCGTCGGCCATCACCGCATGAATGGCGGGGGGCACCAGCACATGGTTGATATGAAACAAGAGATTCTCGACCTCTTGCTCTTCAGCGGCAGCCAGCAAGGCGGCCGTCATCGGGGTGGAGGTCTCGAAACCGATGGCGAAGAAGACCACGGTTTTTTCCGGGTTCTCACGGGCGATGCGCAGGGCGTCGAGGGGGTCATAGACCGGGCGGATATCGCTCCCCTTGGCCCGCTGTTGCGCCAGCGTGCCTTTGGAGCCCGGCACCCGGATCATGTCCCCCAGGGTGACCAGAATGACGTTCGGTTGGCGGGCGAGCTCAATGGCCTGATCGATGCGCTCTTTGGGCATGATGCAGACCGGGCAGCCGGGACCGTGGACAAACTCGATGCTGGCCGGCAGCAGCTGGTGCAGGCCGTACTTCATGATGGTGTGGGTATGGCCGCCGCATACCTCCATTACCCGCAGCGGCTCGGGCAGGTCTTTGGCCAGTTCATTAATTTGGGCGGCGAGGGCGCGGATCACCTCGGGCTGGCGAAAGCCCTGAAAGAGATCATTGAGGGTCAGCATGGCAAGATATCCTGCGCAGGGATAAGGGCCACCATCTGGCGGAAGCTCTCGAGGCTGGCCTGCGCCTCCTCTTCGTCAATCTTGCTCATCACAAAGCCGATATGGAGCAGCACATAGTCGCCCACCTGAAGAGGCTCTTCGAGCAGCATGCAGCTGACGCGCCGCTGCACCCCCAGGGTGTCGACGGTGACGCAGTTATCTTCGGGGTGCAGCTGCACCACCTGAGAGGGGATGGATAGACACATGGATTTCAGGACTCCGACAAGGTGGCACAACCGGCTGTGGCAGGCTGGTGCGTGGCAAGATGGTGGATGGCAAACCAGAGCTGACCGGCGGCGATGCCACCGTCATTGAGCGGCAGGGTTTCGCTGGTCAATACCTGCCGGCCGGCGGCTTCGAGAGCGGGCACCAGCTGGTCCATCAGCACCCGGTTTTGAAACACGCCGCCCCCGAGCGCCACCGGATAGCCGGGGAAGCGCTCGGCCAGGGCGATGACCAGCTTGCTGATGGCGCGGATAAAACCGGCGGCCAGGCTGGCGGTGGAGGTGCCTTGGCGCCGCTCGCTGACAAGGGTATTGATGAGCTCGGCCCACTCGATCTGCAGCGGCCCTTCCGCTGATTGGCTGAGATCAAAGGCAAGGGGTAAGGGCTGTTCATCAGGGGCCAGCTGCAAGGCGGCTGCCTCCAGCAATAGCCCAGCTTCGCCCTCGTAATCGGGGGTGTCGATCACTCCCAAGATCGCTGCCACCGCATCGAACAGCCGACCGATGGAACTGGTGTAGGGGGCGTTGCGACCCAACTGCCAGAGCTGGTGCAGATTGCTGATCCGTTCAGCTGGCAACTTGTTGATCAGCGGAATATCGAGGGCACTGATCTCCTCAGGGCTGTGCGATTCAAACAGCAGCCCCAGCAGCTGACGCACCGGCTCGCGAATGGCCGCCTCGCCGCCGATCAGCTTGAAAGGCGCGAGGTGGGCAACACGATCGAAGCCCTGAACGTCTGCGATCAGCAGCTCGCCGCCCCAGAGGGTGCCATCATCGCCAAGGCCGGTGCCATCGAAGGCAACACCCAGCACCGGGCCCGTGATGTCGTGCTCGGCCATCACCCCCAGCAGGTGGGCGTGATGGTGCTGCACCTCGAGGTGGGTGGCACCCTGATCCTGGCAATAGCCCTTGGCCCACTGATGGCTGAGGTAGCCGGGGTGGCGATCCGAGACCAGCAGTTCTGGCTTGAGGTCGTAGAGTTCGCGAAAGGTGGCCAGGGTCTGCTCGAAGTGCTCCTGCATCGGCAGGCTGTGCAGATCGCCGATATAGGGGCTGTAGATGCGCTGGCGGCCGAAAGCGAGCGCCAGCTGGTTCTTCTGCTGCGCCCCGACAGCCAAGAGCGGCGCCCTGACCGCCTCTTGCAGGCTGGGGGTGCAGGGGGCATAACCCCGGGCGAGGCGCAACGTCTGGCGTCGCCCGCCCGCCCACTGCACCAGACTGTCGTCGCACGGGTGCAGGATGGGGCGGTTGTGATCCAGGATGCCGTCAATCTCGCTGCCGAGTTCCCTGACCACAGCCTCGCACTCGATAAGGATTGGGCTGCCACGACCATTGGCGCTGGTGGCCACCAGCGGCATGGCACAGGCGTCCAGCAGCAGCTGATGGAGCGGGGTATAGGGGAGCATGACCCCAAGGTAGGGGATGCCGGGGGCGATCCCCTCCGCCAGCGGCGCCGTTGTCAGTTGGGATTCTGACGGCCGATCATCGCTTTTTCGCTTGCGCAGCAAGGTGATGGGTCTGGCCTGAGAGGCGAGCAGTTGCCACTCGTCTTCGCAGCCGGTGACATGCAATTTGGCCTCGGCAAGGGAGCCCATCATCACCGCCAGCGGCTTGCGCGCGCGCCGCTTGAGCGTTCGCAATCTGGCAACACTCTGTTCATTGCGGGCATCGCATATCAGGTGATAACCCCCCATCCCCTTGACCGCGATAAGCTTGCCCGCTTGCAGGGCGCGGGCAGCTGCTTGCAGGGCATCCTCATGCTCGGCCAGCGCCTCGCCATGGCCGCTGCGCCAGCTGAGATGGGGCCCGCACTCGGGGCAGCTCACCGGCTGGGCGTGGTAGCGTCTATCCAGCGGGTTTTCATAGGCCGCCGCACAGCGCCGGCACATGGCAAAGCCTGCCATGGCGGTGTGGGGGCGGTCGTAGGGGAGGCGGTGGATGATGGTGTAGCGCGGGCCGCAGTGGGTGCAGTTGGTAAAGGGGTAGCGATGGTGGCGATCTTTGGGGTTGGCCACGTCCCGGGCGCACGCCTCGCACATCCCCTGATCCGGCGAGATGGCGACAGTAGCCGCGCTCTGCTGCTGGCTCGCTTTAATTCGAAACTGGCCATGAAATTGGCCATCGAAGTCGGGATCCTGATCTCGGGGCAGCTCACGCTCGCTGAAATGATCGATTCGGCTAAGCGGTGGCGCGAGTTCCCGCAGTTCGCGGGCAAAGCTGGCGAGCTGCTGAGGCGATCCTTCGGCGCCTATGGTGACGCCATTGGCATCGTTCAAGACATAACCGGCAAGGCCGTGGCGCAGCGCCAGCCCATAGACGAAGGGGCGAAAACCGACCCCCTGCACGATACCGTCCATATGGAACTCGCGGCGCAGTCGAAGGCGTGTCGACGTGGTCATGGCGCCATCCAAAGAGGGGCCAGCGCCCCTCCCTGATAACCGGGGGGCAGGGAACCCTCCCTCATGACAGGGAGGCTGGGGAGGGCCGACAGGGGCGGCCATCCTGCGATCATCCTGGGGGATGTCATGCGATATCGAACTCCCATCTGCTGGCCTGCCGCCACGGCATGGGCCATCGGGTGCAACGAACGGGGGGCAACGGGCTGCGTCGCGATAGAAGGGGCGTAGCCTGGGCAGGGGAGGGAAGCGGGCCTCTCATCCTGCCGCGGGGGCCAAGTTTACCGGGGCACTTGTCCCTATTACCTTGATCTCGCCCCGGTTTGAGTGCCAGATGCGGCGCTTCTTTGCGATCCTGTGAGGGGCACCACGTCCCCCGGCGGCTCGAGATCCCGGGCGGAAGAGAGAGGCGATCAGCAATGAAAGAGGGAGGCGGTTGCCTCCCTCTTGCGTTCCATGGCCTTGGGCGCGGTGCCCGCCATCAGATATCCACCTGGGATCCCAGCTCGATCACCCGGTTGGGCGGGATCTCGAACTGATCCGGCGCCCGCAGGGCGTTGCGCTGCAGCAGCATGAAGAGCTTGCCGCGCAGATAGAGGTACCAGGGGCGCTCCTTCATGATGAGGGACTCGTGGGCCATGAAGAAGGAGGTCTCCATCATACGGCAGCTCAACCCCTCGGCGTTGCAGCGGTGGAAGATCTCCTCCACGTTCGGGGTCTCGCGCCAACCGTAACTCGCCACCACCCGCCAGAAGGTGGGGGAGAGCTGCTCGATGCAGACCCGGCGCACGTTGTGGACATAGGGCACATCCTCCACCTTCAGGGTGAGCAGGATGACGCGCTCGTGCAGCACCTTGTTGTGCTTGAGGTTGTGCAAGAGCGCATGGGGGATGACGTTGACCACCCGCGACAGATAGACGGCGGTGCCCGCCACCCGGGTCGGCGGGGATTTTTCGAGCGACGCTATCATGGGCTCCAGCGAGTTGCCGTGCTCGTTGAGGCGGCGAATAAGCTGGAAGCGCTCGCTCTTCCAGCTGGTCATCAGGGTGAACATGACGGCCCCCAGGGTGAGCGGCAGCCAGCCGCCGGAGAAGATCTTGGCGAGGTTGGCGGCAAAGAGCGGCACGTCGATGGCGAGCAGCAGGGCGAAGAGGGTGGCCACCAGCGGCTTGCGCCAGTGCCAGCTGTGGCGGGCCACCGAGCACGACAGTATGGAGGTGAGCACCATGGTGCCGGTCACGGCGATGCCATAGGCCGCCGCCAGGTTGCTGGAGTGCTCGAAGCTCATGATGACGATCACCACAGAGAGATAGAGCAGCCAGTTGATGACCGGAATATAGATCTGGCCGGACTCCTGCTCCGAGGTGTGCACGATGCGGATGGGGGAGAGATAGCCGAGCCGCACCGCCTGCCGGGTGAGGGAAAAGACCCCGGAGATCACCGCCTGGGAGGCGATGACGGTGGCGAGCGTCGCGAGCAGCAAGAGCGGTAGCAACGCCCACTTGGGCGCGAGCAGGAAGAAGGGGTTGGCGATGGCCTCGGGATTGCCGAGCAGCAAGGCCCCCTGACCGAAGTAATTGAGCACCAGGGACGGCAGCACCACCATGAACCAGGCGCGGCGAATGGGGCTCTTGCCAAAATGGCCCATGTCCGCATAGAGCGCCTCCACCCCCGTGATGGCCAGCACCACGGCGCCCAGGGCAAAGAAGGAGGCGCTTTGATAGGTCATGAAGAAGCGCAGCGCCCAGACAGGGTTGAGCGCCCCCAGCACCTCGGGGTGCTGGAGGATGCTATTCAGGCCAAGCACCGCCAGGGTCAGGAACCAGATCAGCATGATGGGGGCAAACAGCTTGCCCACGGCGGCGGTGCCGTGTTTCTGGATGGCAAACAGCAGGGTCAGCACCAGCACCGAGAGCGGCACTATGTAGGCGTCCAGGGAAGGCGCCACTATCTTCAGGCCCTCGATGGCCGACATCACCGACATGGCCGGGGTGATCACCACCTCGCCATAGAAGAAGCTGCCGCCGACGAGCCCCAGGATGATCAGCACCGGCGTCCATTTTTCCGGGGTGTTGCGGGTCGCGAGCGACATCAGGGTGAGTATGCCCCCTTCGCCCGCGTTGTCTGCCCGCATCACGAAGGAGAGGTACTTGACCGAGACCACCAGGATCAGCAGCCAGAAGATGAGGGAGAGAAAGCCCAGGATGGAGGCGGGCTCTACCCCGAAGCCGAACTGGCCGGAGAGGCACTCGCGCAGGGTATAGAGCGGGCTGGTGCCGATGTCGCCATAGACCACGCCGATCGCCGCCAGCATGACGCCGGACAGGGCGGGTTTGTTAGTACAGTTCATGAAATTATCTTGTCAGATTGCCGGTGGCATGGCTGCCAACACAGGGGCCCCGCACTACCGGGAGTTCACGGATAGTCGTTCGGGAGGATCTTCAGGATTGCGATGGGAGCGGGGGTTAGCTGGATATAAATAGGAGGCTCATCATGGACACAGTCTGTTTATCTGCGATTCAGCTTATGATGACACAGAGTCTGTGGGAGTATGTTCAGGTATAAATAATCAAAAAAGACTTTTGAACGAGGTTATTAATTACTCCTTGATTGAAATAGGCCCCCGTGCAGCGAGCAAGTGTTTGTTTTTGCTAAGCAGCCATTTTTAGCCAGTCTTTTCAATCAAACGGGTTGAAAAACAGACGATAAAATGTTGACCAATAAATTATCGGCAGGAGCGACAGAGAGGGAAGGCTTGGGTAGCAATGGAGTCTTTATTTACTACAAAAAGCTCATGAAATAGCTATGGTGCAACGCACGAAGTGAATTTCACCAATCGTTAAGCCAGAGGTATAGTGCACTGTGTTTTTAACAATTTTATATATTTAATAGATTAATTTATAACTGGACGTTTATTATGAACGTATATAAGAGGAAGTGATTGTTTTATATCTTATATATATCTAGTTCGAAATTATCAGGGCTAATGCTACATTCATACATATCGATATGTCTAAGGTGTGGGTTTTTTGATATTATGTCCTTAATCTTGTTTCTTTTATCACCTTCGAATTTAGCTCCAAAAAAAACTGAGTTTATTGAGGCTGGATTGATCCGTATAAAAGCATCAAAATTATTTTTAACTAAAAATCTTTCTGCCTCCTCATTAAATATAAAGGGATAGTTATCAATATCCCCATCATTATTTCCTATAGTGCGTTCCCATTGCGTTTCAAACCACGCACATTCTTTAATGTATTTTAGTTTCCATAGTATCTCAAGCTGTCTTATAGTTTCAGTTTTTAGCTTGTTAATAGGTCGGCAGAAATTGGCACAACCTAGTGGAATTATAAACCTATGTTCTTTTTCATAACGCCAATGATTACTTTTAGTTGTTAAAAGAGACTTTATAATAGCATTCCTATCCATAAGTGATGAAGTGTTGTTTATGTGCTGAAAGCGGACGTTGTCATAATTAACTATTTGTGGAGTGTTGAAAAAACATGCATCAATACCATATGGGTTATGAAGATGTGATAGTACATCTGTTTTGTAACCAATAACTAAGCCAGTATGGCTATTTGCATAATGAGACCACATTAATATGTTTGTTGGCGTTTCACTCATGGAAATTATACCGCTCGAGGATACACCACTTATTAGGAAAGAGTTCATTAGTTTTATGTAGTCATGAAAAATATCATCCTCAATTTTATTTATTTTCAGCATTTCTTCTATGTGTTTTATTCGTACCCTATTAGGGACTGTGTTTTCAAAGGGATCATTTAATTTGGATGGAATAGCTAGTTTTAATGTTGGGTTAAAAAGATAACTTTCAGGCAGGGAGGAATAATATTTATATAGCATTAAATATATATCTCAATTAATAATGGGAAGAGTATCTGTTAAATAAGTGGTTTATAAATGCTGTCAATGTAACAATTTAAAGATAAAATAGTTACAGAATTAAATGGCTCAGACAAGTGTCTGCACAATGAAAACTTTCTATAAATGTCGAGAGTAAATATTCTTTTGATCTTTATCGCAAAGGCTACCGCACTAGAGTTACATCTCCAGCTTGCTGCGATTAACCTGCGATATTATCTCTATCTGTTCCATAGAAACGGTCTCAACGGAGCTGGTTGTCGCGTGAGTCATACTAATCGGCCGGTGAAAAAACAGAAGGGGGAGCCGCTGAAAACCGGCGCAACGTCATAAATCGGGACCTCAAGAGGGCATTTATTGTTTGGTTTTGTTAAACGATGACTGGTTATCGAATAGAAAAACCAAACAATGTGGGCCTGGTTTCTGGCCGTGCTGGCTTGTCTGGAGGCTGGTGGGGAGTGAGTTGGGGCAATCTGGGAGGGGTTCCCGGTTTCCCCGGAATTGGTTTGGCAATCATGGTGTGATCTGGGTTGTGGGGAGAGGGGAAGGGGAGGTTGCCGCTCAATGCTGCGCCCCGACCGGGGTGATGTTGGGCCGTCAGGCACTGTGGCGGGATCGGCCATTGGCGCTCGGGGCCGGCTCGGGTATAGTCCTGCGCCAACAAGATAGGTTCGGATGGAGGAGTCGGCGCCGCGTCAGACAAGCGGGCCGAATCACTCCTTCGGCGCGGCTTTAAAGGATATCCCCATGAAATTCAGTCCCCTGCTCGATGAGATGATGAAGGCGCTGCAGGTCTTGCCGGGCGTGGGCCCCAAGTCCGCCCAGCGCATGGCGTTCACCCTGCTGGAGCGCGAGCGCAGCGGCGGTCTGCGTCTGGCCTCCCTGCTCAACCGGGCGCTCACCGAAATCGGTCATTGCAGCCACTGCCGCACCTTTACCGAGAACGATCGCTGCGAGATCTGCGCCAATCCCAAGCGCGAGGAGAACGGCCTGCTCTGCGTGGTGGAGAGCCCGGCGGACGTGGCGGCCATCGAGCAGACCGGCCAGTTCTCCGGCCGTTATTTCGTGCTGATGGGCCACCTGTCGCCCCTTGACGGCATCGGCCCCGAGGAGCTGGGGCTCGATATCCTGGAGCGCCGCCTGCAAGAGGAGCAGATCAAGGAGCTGATCCTCGCCACCAACCCCACCATCGAGGGGGATGCCACCGCCTGGTACATCGCCGACATGGCACGCACCGCCGGAGTGGAGGTGAGCCGCATCGCCCACGGTGTGCCGGTGGGCGGGGAGCTGGAGCTGGTGGATGGCACCACGCTCTCCCACTCCCTGATGGGGCGCCAGCGTCTGAGCTGAAGACGCCACGAACCCCACCCCGGCCCTCCCCTTGATAGGGGAGAGAGCAATGGATCTTGCCCCACTCCTCCCTTTGGCAGGGGAGAAAGCAACGCACCCCACCTCAGCCCTCCCCTTGGCAGGGGGGGGGAGCAATGGATCCTGCCCCACTCCTCCCCTTGGCAGGGGAGGGAGCAATGGATCCTGCCCCACTCCTCCCTTTGGCAGGAGAGAAAGCAACGCACCCCACCCCAGCCCTCCCTTTGGCAGGGGAGAGCAAGGCTGACTCCGCTATTGGCTCCACACTCGATCCCAATCTGACCCTCCTCGCCAGACAGGGGACGACGGTGCACCTCCCCGTTGTGAAGGGGGAGGCGAAGGGGGAGGCCGGGAGGGGGTTGCCTGTGTGGGCCAAGCGAGGGGCTTGTGTGCAAATTTGCTCTCAAGTTTGCACGCAAGCCCCTTGATATTTGAAAGGCCAACCCCATCTAGCTTGGGAATCTGTTCAACCCGACGTTTTGAGGACTGGTCGATGACCCAAAGTGTTCACGCCGAAACCCACGGCTTTCAGACTGAAGTCAAACAACTGCTGAGCCTGATGGCTCACAGCCTCTACTCCAACAAAGAAGTATTCCTGCGCGAGCTGATTTCCAACGCCTCCGATGCGGCGGACAAGCTGCGCTTCAAGGCGCTTTCCGATGCCTCTTTGTTCGAAAACGACGGCCAGTTGCGCGTGCGCCTGGTGGTGGACAAAGAGAACAAGACCCTGACCATTTCGGACAACGGCATCGGCATGACCCGTGACCAGGTGATCGAGCACCTGGGCACCATCGCCAAGTCCGGCACCGCCGAGTTCTTCAAGCACCTCTCCGGTGACCAGGGCAAGGATTCCCAGCTGATCGGCCAGTTCGGGGTGGGCTTCTACTCCGCCTTCATCGTGGCCGACAAGGTGACCGTGGTCTCCCGCGCCGCAGGCACCGCGCCGGAGCAGGGCGTGCAGTGGGAATCCGAAGGAGAAGGCTCCTTCACCGTGGCTGACGTGACCAAAGCCGGTCGCGGCACCGACGTCATCCTGCACCTGCGCAGCGATGAAGAGGAGTTCCTGGACGACTGGCGCCTGCGCTCCGTGGTCAGCAAATATTCCGACCACATCAGCGTGCCGGTGGAGATGTACAAAGAGGGCACCCCGGATCGGGAGGAGGACGGCGAGACCGTCGTCGGCACCCCGGGGGAGTGGGAGCAGGTCAACCGCGCCACCGCACTCTGGACCCGCAATCCGAAGGACATCAAGGAGGAGGAGTACCAGGAGTTCTACAAGCACGTTGCCCACGACTTCGAAGATCCGCTCCTGTGGGGTCACAACCGGGTGGAAGGGGCCCAGGAGTACACCAGCCTGCTCTACATCCCGGCCCGTGCGCCGTTCGATCTCTACAACCGCGAGCAGAAGCACGGCCTGAAACTCTACGTGCAGCGCGTCTTCATCATGGACGACGCCGAGCAGTTCATGCCGACCTACCTGCGCTTCGTGAAAGGGGTGCTGGACTCCAACGATCTGCCGCTCAACGTCAGCCGTGAAATCCTGCAGGACAACAAGGTGACCGCCTCCCTGCGCAAGGCCTGCTCCAAGCGCGTGCTCACCATGCTCAACAAGCTGGCGAAAGACGATGCCGAGAAGTACGCCAAGTTCTGGAGCGAGTTCGGCAATGTGCTCAAAGAGGGCCCGGCCGAGGATTACGCCAACCGGGAAGAGATCGCGAAGCTCTTGCGCTTTGCCAGCACCACCGGCGAGGGCGAAGCCCAGACTGTGTCGCTGGAGGATTACGTTGGCCGCATGAAGGAAGGTCAGCAGAAGATTTACTACATCACCGCCGACTCTTATGCCGCTGCCAAGAACAGCCCGCACCTCGAGATCTTCCGCAAGAAGGGCGTCGAAGTGCTGCTGATGTGGGAGCGGGTGGACGAGTGGCTGATGAGCCACCTGACCGAGTTCGACGGCAAGCAGCTGGTCTCCGTCACCCGTGGCGAACTGGATCTCGGGGATCTGGAAGACGACGCCTCCAAGCAGGCGCAGGAAGAGGCCGAAAAAGCCAACGCCGGTCTGGTGGAGCGGGTCAAGCAGAGCCTCGGGGAGGCGGTGAAAGAGGTGCGCGTCACCCACCGTCTGACCGACTCGCCGTCCTGCATCGTCACCGACGCCCACGGCATGAGCACCCAGATGATCAAGCTGATGCGCGCCGCTGGTCAGCCGGTGCCGGAGCAGAAGTACATCCTGGAGCTCAACCCCGACCATGCCCTGGTGAAGAAGCTCGGCACCATCGAGGATGAGAGCCTGTTTGGCGAGTGGGTCTCCCTCCTGCACGAGCAGGCCCAGCTGGCAGAGCAGGGCGGTCTCAATGATCCGGCGAGCTTCGTCTCCCGTATCAACCGTCTGCTACTCCAGGCGTGATGTGATTGTGACTGGCCCACTGCATGACAGTGGGCTTTTTTTTGGCCGTTCCCCTCTGGTGCGCTGCTGCATTTTCAATCATTTTTCGTGGTCGTCGTCTGCGTCTTTGGTCGCAGAGACGGGGCGGGAGTGTGGTGATAATCTGGCCACTCACACGGGGCGAGCTTGTTAATACGGGCGAAAACGTGTAGTTTTTTGCCTTCTCAAGAATTGAATAACCAATCAACTAGGAGCGTGTATGCGCATTGTTCTGTTGGGAGCTCCGGGCGCCGGCAAGGGTACCCAGGCTCAGTTCATCATGGAAAAACACGGTATTCCGCAGATCTCCACCGGCGACATGCTGCGTGCGGCGATCAAGGCGGGTACCGAGCTGGGCCTCAAGGCCAAAGCCGTGATGGACGCAGGTCAGCTCGTCTCCGACGACATCATCATCGGCCTGGTCAAAGAACGCATCGCGCAACCGGATTGCGCCAACGGCTTCCTGCTGGACGGCTTCCCCCGCACCATTCCCCAGGCGCAAGCCATGAAGGATGCCGGTGTGACCGTGGACTTCGTGCTGGAGTTCGACGTGCCGGACGAAGAGATCGTCAAGCGCATGAGCGGCCGCCGCGTGCACTCCGGCTCCGGCCGTACCTACCACGTGGTGTTCAACCCGCCGAAAGTGGAAGGCAAGGATGACGTGACCGGCGAGGATCTGGTGATCCGTGCCGACGACGAAGAGACCACAGTGCGCAAGCGTCTGGATGTCTACCATCAGCAGACCGCGCCGCTCATCGGTTTCTACGGCAAGGAAGCGGAAGCGGGCAACACCCGTTACGTCAAGATCGACGGCACCCAGCCGGTGGATCTGGTCAGCCAGCAACTGGCCGCCATTCTCGGTTAAGCCATTCAGGGCCGGCAGGACGCAGCCGTTCGCCGGCTGGCGACGAGAGTGAGAAAAGGGTCCATACCGGGCCCTTTCTTGCATTCCATTCCCACGACACAGAACGACAGGATGCTAACGTGACCACGAAAACCGGGATCTTGCTGGTCAATCTGGGTACCCCGGCCGCGCCGACCACGGCGGCGGTCAAGGCGTTTCTCAGCCAGTTTCTGCACGATCAGCGGGTCGTCGACCTGCCGCGCTACCTCTGGTGCCCCTTGCTTCACTTCATCATCCTGCCGACCCGCTCCCCCAAGGTGGCCAAGCTCTATCAGCAGGTGTGGACCGAGCAGGGCTCCCCCCTGATGGTCATCAGCCAGCAGCAGCGCGCGGCCCTGGAGCACGAGCTCAAGCGGGAAGGGGTCGAGGTGCCGGTGGCGCTCGCCATGACCTATGGCGCCCCGTCGCTGGCCGATGGCTGGCAGGCCCTCAAGGCCCAGGGGGTCAACCGGGTGATCCTGCTGCCGCTCTATCCCCAGTATTCGGTCAGTACCACCGCCTCGGTGTTCGATGCCTGGGCCAGGGCGATGAAAACCGAGCGCAATCTGCCGGTGGTGCGGCTCATCCGCGATTACCATGCCCACCCGGAGTACATCCAGGCGCTGGCCATGAGCGTGCGTCGCCACTGGGAGCAGCACGGCCAGGGGGAGCATCTGCTGATGTCCTTCCACGGCATTCCCGAGCGCTACGAGCGGGAAGGGGATCCCTATGGTCATCAGTGCAGGCGCACCGCCGCCCTGCTGGCGGAGGCGCTGGGGCTGGCCCCGGAGCAGTGGACCGCGAGCTTCCAGTCCCGCTTTGGCAAGGAGGAGTGGCTCAAGCCCTACACGGACCTGACCGTGGCCGACTTGCCCTCTCGCGGCGTCAAGCGGCTCGATGTCATCTGCCCGGCCTTCTCGGCGGATTGCCTCGAGACCCTGGAGGAGATCCAGGTGCAGAACCGGGAGATCTTCATGGCCGCCGGTGGCGAGCAGTTTGAATACATCCCGGCCCTCAACAGCGATCAGGCCCATATCCGCATGATGGTTTCCCTCATCTGTCGCGAGCTGGCATGATGGCCGTTCTCATCCGGTGCCCGACGTGGCGGACGTTCGGATTCAACGATAAAGGAGTATCCTGATGATGCATATCACGCTGATTTACGCCGGCCTGCTCGGGCTCTTGTTCCTGCTGCTCTCCTTCTGGGTGGTCAAGCGCCGCGCCCAGTTCAGGGTGATGATAGGGGAGGGGGAAGCTCCCGAGATGCTGGCCGCGATCCGCGCCCACGGCAACTTTGCCGAGTACGTGCCCCTCACCCTGCTGCTGATGGCCCTGTGCGAACTGGCGGGGGTCGGGTCGCTCTGGCTGCACCTGGGCGGTGTGCTGCTGCTGGTGGGGCGCATCCTGCATGCCATCGGCATCCAGATCCCCAGAGCTCCCAACATGCCTCGCCTCTTCGGCACCCTCTTCTTCTGGCTGTCGCTGGGGATGTTCTCGGTGCTGGCCCTGGTGCAGGGGCTCTCGGCAAGCTGAATGTCATCCCGCAACACCACCCCGCCACGGGGTGGTTTTTTGTGGTAGCCAAGTCAAACGTTTTCCTCGCAAACCCTTGTCTATACTGACCTCAAAATTCAATCGTGCGACTTTTCGGCGTGGTGGATTGTGTTAAAATCCCGCCCCTCTTTTCCCCAGAGCACAGAAGATTGCCATGAAATTTCCCGGTCAGCGCAAGTCCAAACACTACTTCCCGGTCGACAGACGTGATCCCCTGATCCCGCAGAATTCCCAGCTCACCGAACTGGGCAAGGCCTATGTAGTGGGCATCGATCAGACTCTGGTGGATATCGAAGCCCATGTGGACGAAGACTTCCTGAACCGGTACGGCCTGAGCAAGGGCCACTCCATGCTCATCTCCGACGAGGTGGCGGAGCTGGTCTACGACGAGCTCAAGGCCAACAACATGGTGGTGAGCGAATTTGCCGGCGGCACCATCGGCAACACCATGCACAACTACTCCGTGCTGGCGGACTCCCACTCCATCCTGCTTGGCGTCATGAGCCAGGACATCCGCATCGGCAGCTATGCCTACCGCTATCTGTGCAACACCTCCTCCCGGGTCAACCTCGACTACCTGCAGCCGGTGGACGGCCCGGTCGGACGCTGCTTCACCTTCATCACCGAAGGGGGAGAGCGCAGCTTTGGCATCAACGCCGGCAAGATGGATCACCTGGATGTGGACCACATCCCCGAGACCATCATCAAGGAGGCCTCGGCCCTGGTGATCACCGCCTATCTGGTGCGCGGCGCCGACGGCACCCCCATGAAGGAGGCCGCCATGGCCGCGGTGCGCTATGCCCGCGAGGCCGGGGTGCCCGTGGTGCTGACCCTGGGCACCCGCTTCGTCATCGACGAGAATCCCCAGTGGTGGCGCGATTTCATCAGCGAGAACGTGACCGTGCTCGCCATGAACGAGGACGAGGCGGAGGCCCTGACCGGGATAAAGGATCCCCTCGGCGCGGCCGACAAGGCGCTGGACTGGGCGGACATGGTGCTCTGCACCGCCGGCCCCATCGGCCTCTACATGGCGAGCTACACCGACGAGGACTACAAGCGCGAGACCACCCACACCCTGCTGCCCGGCGTCATCCCCGAATTCAACATGTACGAGTTCAGCCGCCCCATGGCCCGGGACAAGTGCCGCAAGCCTGCGCGTATCTACTCCCACATCTCCCCCTACATGGGCGGCCCGGAGAAGATCAAGAACACCAACGGGGCAGGGGACGGGGCGCTGTCCGCCGTGCTGCACGACATGGTGGCGAACGCCTACCACCGCATGAACGTGCCGAACTCCGCCAAGCATCTCTCGGAATTCCTGACCTACTCCTCTCTGGCCCAGGTGTGCAAGTACGCCAACCGGGTGAGCTACGAGGTGCTGGCCCAGAGCAGCCCGCGCCTCTCCCGCGGGTTGCCGGAGAAGGAAGACAGCCTGGAAGAGGTGTACTGGGAGCGGTGATCCCTCTTCCTGTCGACCATGAGAAAGGGTGCCACTGGGCACCCTTTCTTGTTTTTGGGGCTGGATCATGTTTTTGGCATCGCTTTTGCTGACATCGTGGACAGCCCGCGTCGCGGCGGCATACCTTGTGTTAAGGATATGTAGCTGCTGCGGGGCGAGGGTATGTTGAGACAATGGAGTATCGGTCGGCGTCTGTCGCTGGTGACCCTGATGGTGCTGGCGCTGCTGGGACTGCTGCTGTTCTTCTGCCTGCAGATCTATCAGCAGGGGCTGATGGGGGAGAAGAGCCGCCAGACCCAGGCCCAGGTGGAGACCGCCTACAGCCTGGTGGCAGGGCTGGAAGCCAGGGTACGCAAGGGGGAGCTGGACGAGGCGAGCGCCAAGGCCGAGGCGCTGGCGCTGATCAAGGGGTTGCGTTACGGCAACGATGACTACTTCTGGATCAACGACAGCCACCCCACCATGGTGATGCACCCCATGAAACCCGAGCTGGACGGCAAGGATCTCTCCGGGGTGGAGGACAAGCAGGGGCTCAGGCTGTTCGTCGCCTTCGCCGATCTGGCCCGGGCCCAGGGCGCGGGGGAGGTGGCCTACTACTGGCCCAAGCCGGGGGTGGACGAACCGGTACGCAAGATCTCCTACATCAAGCGCTTCGCCCCTTGGGACTGGATCATCGGCACCGGCGTCTATGTGGACGACGTCGAGGCCCAGTACCGAGAGGTGCTGCACACCCTGCTGGGGATCGGGCTGGTGCTGGCCCTCCTGCTGTTTGCCGTGGTCGGCCTCATTGTGCGCAGCATCGTCGTGCCCCTCTCCCGCTCGGTCTCGGCCCTTGGCAACATCGCCAGGGGGGAGGGGGATCTGCGGGTACGTCTGCCGGAGTCGGGGCGTGACGAGCTGAGCCAGCTCAGCATCAACTTCAACCTCTTCGCCAGCCAGATGGCGCAGCTGGTGGCCCGCAGCCAGCAGATAGCGGATCAGAACCGGGTGCATGCCCACCAGCTGGCCGAGGTGGTGGAGCGTACCGGCGCCATCGTCACCGGCCAGGAGCAGGATACCCTGCGGGTGGCCAGCGCCATGGAGCAGATGACGGTGAGCAGCCGTGAAGTGGGCCAGCACGCGGCCCAGGCCGCCGATGCGGCGGACTCGGCCCTCAATCTGGCCCAGCATGGCCGCGAGGTGGTGGTCCAGACCCGGGAGTCCATCAGCCAGTTGGCGGACGAAATGGTGGAGACGGTGCAGGCGGTGAGCCGCCTCGAGCAGGAGACTCAGCAGATTGGCTCCGTGCTCGACGTCATTCGCGGGGTGGCGGAGCAGACCAACCTGCTGGCCCTCAACGCCGCCATTGAAGCGGCACGGGCCGGGGAGCAGGGGCGCGGCTTTGCGGTGGTCGCCGACGAGGTGCGTACCTTGGCGACCCGCACCCACAGCTCCACCGACGAGATCCGGCAGATGATCCAGCGGCTGCAGGAGGGGGCCGGCAAGGTGGTCAGCGGCATCAGCCAGTTGCAGCAGCTCTCCCGCGCGACGGCGGACAGGGCCGGCGATGCGGATGTCGCCATCAATGCCATCGATGGATCCGTCCACACCATTACTGCCATGAATGGGCAGATTGCCACGGCGGCGGCGGAGCAGAGCCGGGCGGCGGAGGAGATCAACCAGCGGCTGGTGGCCATCACCCAGCTGGCGGCGGATGCCCTGGCCCAGAACCGGCTGACCGAGCAGGCATCCGGGCAACTGGCGCTGGCCTGCGACGAGCTGGGGGCCCTGGTGGCGAAATATCGCATCTGACGGCCTTTATCCCCGCTTTTTCGGGATAAGGCTTGAGTCTGGGGGGCTTTTGGGACACCATCTGCCCCATTCTCGGCCAGCCCTGGCCGACAGCCTGCCATTGCTTTGCAAGAGAGAGACCCCATGAGCAAACTAACTGACAATCTTGACGCCAATTTCCAGCTGTTCATCGAAGAAGTCCGCGAGTCGGGTCAGGTGTGGGGTCTGCGCTACGGTGAAGACTGGGTGGTGTGCCGCTCCGCCGAGTTCGAAGATGCGGACGTGATGCCGCTCTGGTCCGCCGAAGGGGATGCCCGCCTGCACTGCGTGGACGAGTGGGCGGATTACGAGCCGGAAGTGATCGAGCTCGAAGAGTTCCTGGACATCTGGATCAACGATCTGGACGAGGATGACGTGCTGGTCGGCCCGAACTGGAACGCCGATCTGGAAGGTCAGGAGCTCGAGCCCATCGAGCTGGCCAAGGCGCTGGTGGAACTGGACGCCTGAGTCTGCCGTCCTGCCGGATTGTGATGAACCTGCCCCCTTCGGGGGGCCGGTTTTTTTATGGCCGCCATGGGCCATGAAAGGCGATTTGCCTTTGCACCCGTCCCGGGGATGGGTCATCATCAACCCTTTGCCGATCGGGAGGTGCCATGTTTGTCTTTGACGTGACCACGAAGGCGGGGGCGCAGGGGAGGATCCAGGTGCAGGCGCTGGACTGGAGCCAGAGCGGCCCGGTGAGCTTTCAGTGTGACAGCGACGAGCTGGCCCTGGTGCTGCTGAGCGGGTGCCGCTGCGATGCCGTGGGGTACTTCAATCTGCTGGGGGGCTGCAAGCCGCTCTACGTGGAGCAGTGGCTCACCTATTTGCAGGAGCGTGGCCAGCTGGAGAAGGTCACGGCCCGCCAGGAGAGCCCGTCCCAACCCGATTACCTGACCCGGGCCGGGCTGGCGGACGACGAGCTCAATGCCCTGCTCGGCCAGATCTACAAGGTGGCCGGGTTCAACCGCCTGCAGATCAACCGCTACCTCAAGCATCGCCACAACCCGACCATGCTGGCGACCCGTTACGATCAGAAGGAGCTGGAGCGTTATCGCCAGCTCAACGACATCATTCTGACCCTGTTGAAGCTGAAACCGTCTCCGTGAAGATCCCCATCTGACCGATCTCCGGCCCCAGCTCCTGGGGTCGGGCGATGAGGTAGCCCTGCAAGCCGTCCACATACATGCTCTGCAGCATCTGCTTCTGGCCTATCTGTTCCACCCCTTCCGCGATCACCAGGCAGCCCATGCGATGGGAGACGTCGACGATCATCCGCACGAACTGCTGATTGGTGAGATCCTGCTCCAGCTCGGTGATGAGACCGGGGTCCAGCTTGATGTAGTCGGGTTTGAGCTCGCGAAACAGGCTGAAGGAGCCGATCCCCTTGCCGAAGTTGCAGATGGCCGAGCGGCTGCCGTGGCGCCTGAGCAGCTCGAACAGCCGCCTGGACCCGGTCAGGTTGCGCTCCAGGTGCTCCTCGTCGAGCTCGAACACCAGGTTGGCCCCGATGTCGGGGTCTTTTTGCAACTGGTGATCCAGCCAGATGAGAAAGGCGCTGTTTTGCAGCAGGGAGCCCGGCAGGTTGAGACCCCATCGGCTGTTGTGGCCTCCGAAGGCGCGGTATTGGCGGATGACGTGGCGGATCACCATCTGGGTCAGGCGCAGTACCATGTCCAGCCGCTGCGCCATGGCGAGCAGGGTATCGCTTGGCAGCACGGTGCCGTCGCTGCTGCAAAAGCGGGGATAGATCTCGTGATAGGCGAGCATGCCGCGATGCAGGGGCTGGATGGGCTGGCAGGTGAAGTTGACGCTCTCCTGCTCCAGCAGATCGGTCAGCACCTGGGTCCAGTGACGCTGACCCTGCACTTCGACCACCTCGTCGTTCTGCTGGATGGCCCAGCCATTGACTACCTCTGTCTGGGCGCGGGCCAGCGCGAGATCCGCCCGGGCCAGAATGGCCTCTATCTTCTGCTCGCTGCTCAAGCGGGTCATGCCCGAGTAGGCGGCGCTCTCGAGCTCGTGATCGTGCTGATAGCGATCGAAGGCGAGCTTCAGATCTCGTCCCAGCAGATGGGGCGGGATCTGGGCCAGGGGGGGCAGCAGGACGGCAAAATCGGCTCCCGAGATGCGATAGACCCGGTGGCCCGGGAAGCGGCTGACGGTGTGGCTGATGAGGGCGGCGATGTCCCGGATGTAGGCATCCCCGGACTGGAAGCCGCGCTGGGCGTTGAGGGTCCCAAGCTCGGTGGCGCGGATGAGCACCAGGATGGCGGTCTGGGTGTTTTCCTGTTGCAGCAGCTCGGTCAGATCGCGCCGGAAGGCGTGGCGGTTGCCAAGGCCCGTCATCTCGTCCCGGGTCGCCTGATTGTGCAATTCGGTGATCTGGCGGTGGGCATCGATCTCGGCCTCATTGAAGGACGCAAGGAGCTGGCGCAGAGCCGTTTGTGCCTGTACGCTGTCGAGCATGGCGGGATCCCGCTGCTGCAGCGCCAGCAGCCAGCGTTGCTCCTGCCTTGCCTTTTCCCCACGGCGCACGCTGTGGGTGAGAAAGAGCAGCAGGGCGAATCCCGTCAGGGTGGTCATCAGGACCAGCAGCAGGGTGAGCGGTGAGGCGGGGGGGGCGAGCAGCACTCCCTGCAACAGCAGCATGGGAATGCAGACCAGTGCGCTGACCAGCAGCAGGTTTCCCTCATGTTTATTCAACATCGTTTCATCCTTGATGATGTTCATGATGTAGAAATTCTAACCAAGTCGCTGGCGCAAAACATGAGTACTCACGCAACTCCACGATAAAGCGCCGGCGGAATGCAACTAAATGTGAGTGAAAACACTTTCATGGTCTGTAAAAAAAGCGAAGATGGGTTGAAAACAGCCCCAACAGAGCAGAGGTAGATATGTTGCTAGAACCCGTAGACACCGCCAAAGCACGGCAACTATTGAATCAGAGTATGGCCTTGGTGCTCGCAGGGGGACGGGGCAGCCGCCTGAAGCAGTTGACCGATAACCGCGCCAAGCCCGCCGTCCACTTTGGCGGCAAATTCCGTATCATCGACTTCGTGCTCTCCAACTGCATCAACTCCGGCATCCGCCGGGTGGGTGTGGTGACCCAGTACAAGTCCCACAGTCTGTTGCGCCACCTGCAATCGGGCTGGTCTTTCCTGCGTTACCAGATGAACGAGTTCATCGACTTGCTGCCCGCCCAGCAGCGGGTGGACGAGGTGCACTGGTATCGCGGCACCGCAGACGCCATCTACCAGAACGTCGACATCATCCGTGACTACGGTCCCAAGTACATCGTGGTGCTGGCGGGGGATCACATCTACAAGATGGACTACGCCGCCATGCTGCTCGATCACGTGCGCCTCGGTGCCAAGGTGACGGTGGCCTGTATCGAGGTACCGCGCTGCGAGGCATCGGCCTTCGGCGTGATGGACATCGACGAGCAACGCAAGATCCGCGCCTTCGTGGAGAAACCGGCCAATCCGCCCGCCATGCCGGGCTGCGAGGATCGCTCGCTGGCCTCCATGGGCATCTACATCTTCGAGGCGGAGTACCTCTACCAGTTGCTGGAAGAGGACATCCACAATCTGGAGTCCAAGCACGATTTCGGCATGGACGTGATCCCGCGCATCGTGGGCGAGGGCAAGGCCTTTGCCCACCCGTTCAACATGTCCTGTGTCGGGGCCAAGGAGGGGCAAAAACCCTACTGGCGCGACGTGGGGACCCTGGATTCGTTCTGGGAGGCGAACATGGACCTTGCCTCCGTGGTGCCCAAGCTCGACATCTATGACGAGAACTGGCCCATCTGGACCAGCCAGAACATGTCGCCCCCGGCCAAGTTCGTGCAGGACAGAAACGGCCAGCACGGCATGACCATCAACTCCATGTTCGCGGGGGGCTCCATCGTGAGCGGCTCCTTCGTGCTCAACTCGGTGCTGTTCACCAACGTGCGGGTGCACTCCTTCTGTACCCTGGATCAAGCGGTGATCTTCCCCGGGGTCGAGATCGGGGCTGGTTGCCGCTTGCGCCGGGTGGTGGTGGACAAGGGGTGCAAGCTGCCAGACGGCCTGGTGGTGGGGGAGAATGCGGACGAGGATGCACGCCGCTTCTACCGCTCCGAGCAGGGCATCGTGCTGGTGACCAAGCCGATGCTGGCCAAGCTCGGCTAACCTCGTCGACACAGACAAAAAAAGGGAGCCCTGGGCTCCCTTTCTATTGGTGGTCGATTTATTTCTCGCTGACCAGGGCCTTGCCGGCCATCACCATGGCGGTGCCATGCTTGCCACCGGCGGCGGTCACTTGCGGGACGCCATCTTCGTCGGTGTCGCTGCCGGCACCCTCGATGACGTTCTCGCCGGAGTCGCCGACCCATTCGGCCATCTGCATGCCGCCGTTGACGGTGCCGCGGAACCAGCTCACGTAGCGCTGGGTCAGCTGTGCCAGCTCAAGCTCGGGTGCCTTCTCGGCCCCTTCGTTGCGCAGGTTCAGCATGGCAGAGCGCAGGGCGCCGGAGATGGCGGCCTGGGTCCAGGGGGTGTATTCACGCTGCTTGCCGGCGAGCCAGGTTCCGGCCTTGGCATTGAAGTAGGCCTTGTCGGCGGCGATGAAGAGCTCGCGCGCCGCGGTGCGGTACTTGGCATCCGAGGTGGCCAGGAAGGCGGCGGTCAGGCCGCGGATGGCGGCGAACTGCGCGTCGATGGACTGACCGGCGTCAAGCTTGCCGCCCAGTGTCAGACCGTCATGGACCAGGCCGTTCTTGCCCTTGAGGTTGGCGAGGATGAAATCGGCCTGCTTGCGGACCAGTGCGATCGCCTGCTCACCCTGTGGGGTCTTGAGGTTCAGCTCGCCATTGTCACCGGCGGCGTAACCCACCGGCAGCGCATCCTGGGCGCGCTGGAAGATCTGCAGGGCGACCAGGGCGTAGGCGGCGTCGAAGGTGGTGACGTGCCCGGCCTGTTTGCCAGCCTGCCAGCTGTCGACCAGGGTGCCGGCCTTGGGCTCGAAGTGCAGGGCCAGCAGGTTCTTGAAGGTGAGGTTGGAGAGGTTCAGGGCCAGGGAGAAGGCATCACTGCCCGCCACCGCCTTGCCCAGATCGTTGGTCTGGTTGGCAGCCGGAGCGGCGGCGAACGGGGCACCGTCAAACACGGCGTGGAAGGCAGGGTTCTGATTGGTGTTGGCCGTGCGCTGATCGCTGAAGGCGTAGAACTCGGAGAGGGGCCACAGCAGCATCCAGGCGTCGCGCAACTGGGCGGAGCCGTCCACGACCTCCAGCTTGCCGATGGCACCGGCGTCGTTCTTGCTGGTCTCGGTCACCTTCACCTGATGAGGGAAGTAGACAACCCCCTTGGCCGGATCGTACTGCGGGGTGATTTTGGCGCCCAGGGTCTTGCCGTCAAAGCCGAGCTGACCTTGCAGGATGGCGAGCTTGTCGATGGACTGCTCGGTCAGCATCATGCCGTTGAAGCCGTCGGCGGCAGAAACCCCCAGCTTGTGCTTGCCGTCCTGATCCATGGTGGCGGACGCGGCTTCCACCTCTTCATCGGTCTCGGCTACGTGCATGCCGCCCAGGAAGTCCTGGGACCACATCACTTCCTTGAGCAGGATGCCGCCTACGGCGGCCGGGACCAGCAGGTTGTCACTGCCGCTCCAGCGCAGGGTGGCGTAGTCGCGGAAGTAGGCGGGGACCTGGGTCTTGACGCTCTTCTCGTTGCCCTTGGCGGTCTTGATGGTGATCTGGTCACCGTTGACCGGGGTGGCGTTCACGGCCTGGGCGAACTCCGGGTTGGCGGAGGCGTAGGGCAGGGAGAGGGGATACATGCCCTGGGGAATTTCATCGGCGGGGAAGCCGACGGCCTCTGCCATGGCCAGTACCCGTTTGCCCAGGTCGGCCAGGGTGCCGCCACGGGCCTGGTTTTGCGGCCCGTTTACCAGATGGGGGCCCATGCCGGACTGGTAGTTGAGGGCGTACATTGCCTCTTCGGAGTATTCATAGGATTCGATGCCGGCGGCGAAGTCGAACGGGGTCGGCTCGTCGGCGCGGTTGGCGTCCAGCACATCCAGATCCAGACCGAGGGCCTCGGCCAGCGGCTCGCCGGAGAGCTCGAATTCGGTGTAGGCCAGCATGTTGGCGGCGGTGTTGAACGTCTTGTCCTCCACCTTGACGGCAGCCTGTGCGGCGCTGCTGAGGAGTGCGCAGGCGATCGCCTGCACCAGTACGGTTTTTCTCATGTCCTTCTCACCATATTGTTGATTTTATTATGACGCTTCTCATGAATCTAAATGAGAATGGTGTGCATTATGGGGCAAAGGGCGGGCCTTGAGAAGAAAAAAACCGCGCCCCGGTGGGGTGAAGAGGAGAGGCGCGGCGGCAGGTGTCACATCAGTTTGAAGGGGATGACCAGTCGGCCCGGCTCCACCTTGAGGGCTTCGACCTTCTCCTTGATCCGCGCCTCGTTCTGGCGGCTGCCATCGAGCCGGT
The DNA here is from genome assembly GCF_027705305.1 of Aeromonas sp. QDB17. NCBI lineage: Bacteria > Pseudomonadati > Pseudomonadota > Gammaproteobacteria > Aeromonadales > Aeromonadaceae > Aeromonas > Aeromonas sp. QDB17. Next base: position 50,856 of record NZ_JAPDBP010000020.1, on the reverse strand, counting down.
AGACGGGGGTCTGGGAGAGGAACAGGGAGAGGGACTGGTTGAAGGTGGGCAAGAGCGGGGAGAGGGCGGTGCCCACGTCCGCCGGCTCGGTCTTGACGGAGAGCAGCTCGAGATCGCGCAGATAGATGGCGCCTTGCTCCGCCACATAGTCCGGGCGTGCCCGCAGGGAGAGGCGGATCTTCATCTGCTGGCTGCCAAGGGGGCTTGCCACCTGCAGCTCGCCGGCGGCATCCAGCTCGACCTTGTCGGCCTGGCTGCGGCCGATGCGGCTTTGCATGTCATCGAGTCGGATCTTGCTCGACATGATGCCGGGGATCCCCAGCTGTTTCTCGAAGGCGACTCGCTCCTTGAGGTACTGGTTGATCTCCCCTTCGCTGACGCTGTACTGGGTCAGCGAGCAGGCCGCCAGCAGCAGGGCGAAGGGGAGCAGAAGCAGGTGTTTCAACATGGGAGGGTTCCATTTTCGGGGCTGTCACAAGAGGTGGCGCCATCTTAGAGGCAAAGCGGGTTGGCCGCCAGTGGGGCCTCTATGACCGGTTTCTGTCGCATCCCCCATATGGGGATGGCAATCCGTTTTCATTCGAGTAGCTGTTTCCCTTCACCGCCAGCAGGCCCGCCCTGGCGTCATCTCTGAAGTACCCACAGACAAGCTCCTGTTTTAACGATGCAAAATCCCATTGACCCCGCGATTTCAAAGCGAGTATTTTACCGCCGCACAAAGTCAAATTGATAATCATTATCATTTTGAATCTTCTTTGAGGGTGTTACGTGAAGACTCGAGTAATGGACAATGGCACACCTGCCGAGGCGAAGATGTCGCCTGATTTCTTGTTTACCTCGGGTCAGGGCACGATCAGTGCCACTGACCTGGGGCAACCCATCACCACCCCCGCCTGCGAGTGGCCCCTGCTGGCACAGCAGATAACCCTGGCCCTCGATGCCGCCAGGGCTGCCGGCCAGACCAACCCTCTGCTCATCGGTGCTTTTGCGTTCGACCCGGCAGAGGCTTCCTGCCTCTATGTGCCCGGCCGCTATAAGTGGGGCGAGCGAACCACGCTGGCGGAACAGGCTCCGATGACAGAGGCGATGGTAGAGCAAGCCCCCGAGGCCAACCGGGTCATCTCGGTGCAGAGCACCCCGCCGGCCAGCGAATTCCAGGCCTCGGTCAGCGCGGCGCTGGATGCGTTTGCACAAGGTCGGCTCGCCAAGGTGGTGCTGTCGCGCAAACTCACCCTTACCCTGCACCAGCCTGCCGACCCTAAGCAGGTGATGGCCCGTTTGATGGCCCAGAATCCCCACGCCTTCCACTTCTCTCTACCGCTCGGCCAGGGTCGCCGCCTGCTGGGCGCAAGCCCCGAGCTGCTGCTGCGGGTCAGCGGGGGAGAGGTGTTCACCCACCCGCTGGCGGGCTCCGCCAGACGGGTGAGCGAGCCGGCGCAAGACGAAATGGTGGCCCGGGATCTGCTGGCTTCTCGCAAGGATCAGCATGAACACAAGTTGGTGATCGACGAGATCCGCCGGGTGCTGACCCCCCACTGCCGCGAGCTGGCGATCCCCGCTCATCCCTCGCTGATGAGCACGGATACCCTCTGGCATCTGGGCACCCCCATCGCCGGGCGGCTCAATGGCGGCGAGGCATCGGTACTGTCACTTGCCTGCCAGCTGCATCCCACCCCGGCCCTGTGCGGCTATCCCACTGATCTGGCCCGCCAGTTCATCCGCGAGCAGGAGCCCTTCCGGCGCGCCCTGTTCAGCGGCATCGTCGGTTGGTGCGACAGCCAGGGCAACGGCGAGTGGGCCGTGGTGATCCGCTGCGGCGTGCTCGATGGCCATCAGGTGGAGCTGTTTGCTGGCGCCGGTATCGTCGCGGGCTCGGATCCCGCCATGGAGTGGGCCGAGACCGGCACCAAGCTGGGCACCATGCTCAAAGCTCTGGGCCTGGATTTGGAGGTGGCGCAATGAGCGATACCAACCGCTTCCTGCCCTATACCCGCTGGCCCGACGAATTGGCCCAGCAGTACCGCGCCAAGGGCTATTGGCGCGGCGAGCCGCTGACCGCCATGCTGGCGCGTCAGTGCGAGCTGGCCCCCGACGCCGAGGCCATTCTCTGCGGCGGGCGGCGCTTCAGTTATGGCGAGCTGGACGCCGCCTCGAGCCGGCTGGCCGCAAATCTGGCCCGCCACGGCCTGGGGGTAGGGGATACCGCGCTGGTGCAGCTCCCCAACGTGGCCGAGTTCTATCTGGTGTTCTTTGCCCTGCTCAAGGCCGGCATCGCGCCGGTCAACGCGCTCTTTAGCCACAACCGGCTGGAGCTGGCCTCTTACGCCGAGCAGATCCGGCCCCGCCTCTTTATCGGCTCGCTGACCCACCCGCAGTTTGCGAGCAAGGGTCGCGAGAGCGAGCTGCTGACAACCATCGGCGCCGAACTGGTGCTGCTGGATGGCGACGCAGGAGAGTTGGGGCTGACCCGCTGGCTTTGCGAGGGGGATGAGGGGAGCTCCCCATCCGTTTCTTTTGCCCCGACCCCGGCGAACGAGGTGGCCTTCTTCCAGCTCTCCGGCGGCAGCACCGGCACTCCCAAGCTCATCCCCCGCACCCATGACGACTATTACTACAGCGTGCGCCGCAGCAACGAAATTTGCGGCCTCGGCCCCCATACCCGCTATCTGTGCGCCCTGCCGGCGCCCCACAACTTCCCCCTGAGCTCCCCTGGCGCCCTCGGGGTGTTCGAGGCGGGCGGCACTGTGGTGCTCGCACCCGATCCCAGCCCCATCAGCTGTTTCCCGCTGATCGCCCGCCACCGGGTCAATCTCACCTCGCTGGTGCCGCCTGCGGTCTCGCTCTGGCTGCAGGCAGCGGAAGCGGACCTCACTGCGCGCACTCAGCTCGAGAGCCTCGACTTGCTGCAAGTGGGTGGCGCCAAGCTGGGGGAGGCGGTGGCCAGCAAGATTGGGCCGCTGCTCGGTTGCCGGCTGCAGCAGGTGTTCGGCATGGCGGAGGGGCTGGTCAACTACACCCGGCTGGACGACCCCGACGAGAAGGTGATCCATACCCAGGGCCGCCCCATGAGCCCGGACGACGAGGTACGCATCCTCGATGAGGCGGGCAATCCGGTTGCCCCCGGCGAGCCTGGTGCCCTGCACACCCGCGGCCCCTATACCTTCCGCGGTTACTACCAGAGCCCGGCCCACAACGCCCGGGTGTTCGATGGCGAGGGTTTCTACTGCTCCGGCGATCTGGTGGTACAGGATGCCGATGGTTACCTCACCGTGGTGGGGCGGCAGAAGGATCAGATCAACCGGGGCGGCGAGAAGATCGCGGCGGAAGAGGTGGAAAACCAGCTGCTGCACCACCCGGCCATCACCCATGCGGCCCTGGTCTCCATGCCTGACAGCGCCATGGGGGAGAAGAGCTGCGCCTTTATCGTCAGCACGGATCCCGCCTTGAAGCCGCTGGCCTTGCGCAAGTTTCTGCGCGAGCGCGGAGTGGCGGATTTCAAGCTGCCCGACCGCTTCGAAACCCTGGACGCCCTGCCCATGACGGCGGTGGGCAAGATTGACAAGCAGGGGCTGCGGGCACGCATTGCGCACGCCATCGCCGCCAACCAGCCTCTACAGCATAAAAACTAGTAAGGAATCATGACGTTATGGCTATCCCAACCCTGAACAATTACGCCATGCCCAGCCAGTGGAAGGCCAACAAGGTCAACTGGTCTCTGGATCCCAAACGTGCCGCCCTGCTGATCCACGACATGCAGGAGTACTTCACCGCCTTCTATGGCGAAAACAGCCCGCTGATCGCGGCGCTCACCGAGCGCCTGGCCGCCGTGCGCAAGCAGTGCAAGGCCCTCGGCATCCCGGTCTTCTACACCGCCCAGCCCAAGGATCAATCCCCTGAGGATCGCGCCCTGCTCAACGACATGTGGGGCCCGGGGCTCAACAAACGGCCCGAGCAGCAGCAGGTGGTGGCAGCCCTGCGCCCGGAGCGGGACGACACCGTGCTGGTCAAGTGGCGCTACAGCGCCTTCCAGCGCTCCGAGCTCGAGCAGATGCTCAAAGCGCTGGGGCGGGATCAGCTGATCATCGGCGGCATCTACGGCCATATCGGTTGCATGATGACCGCCTGCGACGCCTTCATGCGCGACATCCAGTCCTTCTTCCTGGCGGACGGGGTGGCGGACTTCTCCCTGGCCGACCACCAGATGGCGCTCGACTACGTGGCGACCCGCTGCGGCAAGGTGATCCGCTGCGAGGAGGTGCTGGCCCTTGCGCCGGTTGCCACATCTGCCGTCCAGAGCAATCCGTTGCTGACCAACCCATTGCTGACGTATGAGGGACTCAAGGCGCGGCTGCTGAGCCACATCGACGAGGACGAGGGGGAGTTTGACCCCGACGAGAACCTCATCGACTACGGTCTGGATTCGGTGCGGATCATGGCCCTGCTCACCGAGTGGCGCGCCGCCGGAGTGGAGCTGGGCTTCGTGGATCTCGCCAAGTTGCCGACCCTCAATGGCTGGTGGCGCCTCATCGAGGCCTGGCTGGCAGCCCAGGCGCTGGAGGTGACCCCATGAACCGCTTCCCCTTGACCATCCCCCAGCAGGGGCTCTGGTCCGGACATCTGCTGAACGACGACAAGGCGATGTTCAACACCGCCGAGTGCATCGCCTTCGATGGCAAGGCCGAGGCGGCCGTGCTGGCCGCAGCCCTTGCCAAGGCGGTGGGGGAGTGCGAGGCGCTCAAGGGCCACTTCGAAGACGATAATGAGGCGGTCTGCTTCGTCCCGGCCGATCTGCCCCTGGCCTATGAAGAGGTCTCCCTCGAGCACGATGACGAGACGCTGGCCCGCGCCTGGGCCTGGGCCGATCTGCGCCGCCCGTTCGAGCTGACCCAAGAGGCGCCCTGCCGCTTCGCCCTGTTGCGCGGCCCCGGCCGCGATTATCTCTACAGCTGCGTGCACCACATCGCCCTCGACGGCTTTGGCACCACCTTGCTGTTCCAGCGCATCGCCGAACTGTATGCAGAGGGGCTGGCCGGTGAGATGAACTCCCCATCTCCCTTCGGCTCGTTGGCTGAGGTGCTGGCAGAAGAGGCGAGCCGCGAGCAGAGCGGCAAGAACGACGCCGCCCGCGCCTTCTGGCAGGAGCAGCTGCAAGGCTGGCCCGAGGTGAAGTCCTTTGGGGAGACCCGCGCACCGATTGCCGCCGAATTTATCCGCGAGAGCCGTCCGCTGCCGGCGGCGCTCTGGCAATCCCTGACCGGCTTTGCCGACGAGCACAAGCTGGGCTGGCCCGATCTGCTGCTGGCCGGTCTCTCTGCCCAGCTGTCGCTGTCGAGCGGCCAGGATAAGACCCTGCTCGGCCTGATGATGATGAACCGCATCGGCTCGGCGTCGCTGACCGTGCCCTGCATGCAGATGAACATCACCCCGCTGGCGCTGACTCTGGGTGAAGAACTGGATCTGGCGGGAGCCGCCGGCGCCGTGGCCAAGGCCAAGCGCGGGGTGCGCAAGCACCAGCACTACCGCTACGAGCTGCTGCGCCGCGACCTTGGCCTGGTGGGGGGCGACAAGCGGCTGTTCGGCCCGCTGGTCAACATCATGCCGTTTGATCACGCTCGCCGCTTCGGGCCGCTATCTGCCCATATTCTCAACATCAGCGCCGGGCCGGTGGAGGATCTCACCATCGAGGTGCAGGTCGGCGTCGATGGCCAGCCCAGACTGGATCTGGACGCCAACCCCGGCTGCTACCAGCAGGGGGATCTGGCTGCCATCGCCGATACCCTGTTTGCCCTGCTGGGCCGCTGGCTGGCCGAGCCCACCCAGACCCTGGGGGCGCTCAAGGCCGACTGGCTGGCCGAGCAGCGGGCCAGCGCCCTGATCGCCGGCCCCGCCCATGAAGTGATCAACGTGCGTCCCGTGCTGGAGGCGCTCTGCCACTTCGCCGCCCAGACCCCGGACAAGATTGCCTTGATTCAGAGCACGGCGCAGGGAGAGGTCCGCTTCAGCTACGAGGCGCTGCTGGCCCGCTGCGAACAGATGGCGGCCGCCCTGCAAGCCGCAGGCGTCGTCCCCGGCGACAAGGTGGGGGTCATGCTGGCCCGCACCCCCCAGGCCATCTTCGCCCAACTGGCTGTGCTGCTGGCGGGCGCCGTCTATGTGCCCCTCGATCCCGAGCAGCCGCTGGAGCGTCAGGGCCATATCCTGCGGCTGGGGGAGGTCAAGACTCTGATCACCCAGGCCGAGTACCGTCACAAGCTGGCCAGCCTGTTTGAGGGGCGCACGCTGCTGGCGGGGGATCTGGTGAGCGATAACCGCTTGAACCAGCCGGCCGCCGGTCGCGCCGTCGCCTACCTGATGTTCACCTCGGGTTCGACCGGCCTGCCCAAGGGGGTGGCGGTGAGCCACGGCGCGCTGGATCACTTCGCCGCCGCCGCCCGCTGCCGTTATCACCTGAATGAAGAGGCGCGGATGTTGCAATTCGCCCCCTTCAACTTCGACGCCAGCATCGAGGAGGTGTTCGCCACCTTGAGCGCCGGCGCCACCCTGGTACTGCGCACCGACGCCCTGCTCGAATCCATGCCCGCCTTTGCGGCCGGGGTGGAGCAGATGGGGATCACCCACCTCGACCTGCCCACCGCGTTCTGGAACGAGTGGGTGGTGGCATTGACGGCGGGTCAGGCCCACATTCCTGCCGGGCTTACCACCGTCATCATCGGCGGCGAGGCGGTCTACCCCGAGCAGCTGGCCCAGTGGCAGCGCCAGGGTCGCTCCGATGTGCGCCTGTTCAACACCTACGGTCCCACCGAAACGACCGTGGTGGTGACCACTCAGGAGCTGCAGCAGGAAGATCCGAGCCAGGCCCAGTTGCCCATCGGTCTGCCGCTGCCCGGCATGCAGGCGCTCATTCTGGGGGCGGGGGAGCAACCCGCCAGCGAGGGTGAGCTGGTGCTGCTCGGCCCGCAGCTGGCCAACGGCTATGTGGGGGGCGTGCAAGGCAGCTTTGGCACCCTGCGGGTTGGCGCGGAGCTGATGCCCGTCTATCGCACCGGCGATCGGGTGCGCCTGGTGTCCGGCCGGCTGGTCTACCTCGGCCGGCGCGACAACGAATTCAAGATAAGCGGCTATCGCATCCAGCCCGGCGAAGTGGAGGCCCAGCTGCTGGCCCTGCCCGGGGTGGATGAGGCCTGCGTGCAGGGGGTGAGCATCGGCAGCGTGCGCCGGCTGGTGGCCTTCGTGGCGGGGCTGGAGCGCGACAGCCGGGTCATCAAGGCGCAGCTGGCCAGGGTGCTGCCTGCCGCCATGATCCCCACCGACTATCGCCACTATGACCAGCTGCCTCGCACCGGCTCCAACAAGCTGGATCGCAAGGCCTTGCTGGCCGCCTACCAGGCGGGCGATGAAGCCCTGACCCTGGGCAGCGAGACCGAGAACCGGGTCGGCGCCATCTGGCAGCAGATCCTGGGGCTCGCCACCATGTCGCCTGCCGACAACTTTTTCGAACTGGGGGGCCAGTCCCTGCAGACCATCCAGATAGTCAACCGGCTCGGCGCCGAGTTCGGGGTGCAGGTCAAGGTCTCCGACGTGTTCGATCACCCGCGCCTCGACGACTTCTGCCGTTTCCTCGACGGCCTGCTTGCCGAGGACGAAGAGAGCGTGGAGATGGTGTGGTGATGAGCAAGGAGCAACAAGCGATGGCCTTTGATTTTACTGGCAAGCGGGTCTGGGTGACCGGGGCCGGGCGCGGCATCGGCCGCGAGGTGGCGACGCAGTTCGTGGCGGCCGGCGCATCCGTGGTGGGGCTGGACCTGGTGTTTCCCGAAGCCGACTACCCTTATGCCACTCGGCTGCTCGATATTGGCGATTCTAAGGCGGTCAACGCCTGCTGCGCAGCGCTGCTGGCGGACGGCGGGCTCGATGTGCTGGTGAACGGGGCCGGGGTACTGCGTCTCGGCCCCACCGAAACCTTAAGCGATGATGACTGGCACGACTGCATGACGGTCAACGCCAGCGGCGTCTTCTATCTGCTGCGGGCCCTGGTGCCCCACTTCAAGGGGCAGCGGCGCGGCGCCATCGTCACCATAGGCTCCAACGCGGCCCATGTGCCGCGCATGCAGATGGCGGCCTATTGCGCCTCCAAGGCGGCGGTCACCAGCCTAACCCAGACGGTGGGGCTGGAGCTGGCCCCCTTCAGCGTGCGCGCCAACCTGGTGTCGCCGGGCTCGACGGATACCCCCATGCTGCGCGGCATGCTGCCAAGCGAGGAGGCCATGGCCCGCACCATTGCCGGGTTGCCGGAGCAGTTCAAGCTCGGCATCCCCCTGCGCAAGGTCGCCACCCCGGCGGAGATCGCCCATACCGTCCTCTTCCTGGCCTCGGATCTGGCCAGCCACATCACGCTGCAGGATCTGGTCGTCGACGGCGGCGCCACCCTGAGTGCCTGAGGCTTGAGAAACAGATGAACAATATGATTTTGCTGTTGAAACAGCTGGAACGGCAGGGAGTGAAGCTTGCGCTGAACGACAAGGGCCAGCTTATCTCCCAGTCGAGCAAGGAGGCGGTGACGCCGGCCATCGGTGCCACCATCAAGGCCCACAAGGATGAGCTGGTGCGCTGCCTGGCGGCTCGTGCCGCCTTCGAGGCGCCCATTCTTGCGCAACGTGATGCCGAGGGCGCCCGGCAGGGGCCGCTCTCGTCGTCCCAGAGCGGGCTCTGGTTTATCGAGCAGTACGAGGAGGCCTCCCACCTCTACAACATGCCGGTCTATTTTCGCGTCAAGGGGGAGCTGGACACGGCGGCGCTGGAGTTTGCCTTCGACCACCTGTTTGCCCGCCACCCCAGCATGCGTACCCGCTTCATCAAGGATGAGGCGGGCAGGGGGGCCCAGGAGATCCTGCCCCACACGCCCTTCAAGCTGCAGATTGAGGATGTGAGCGCAGAGCCCGCTGCCGAGCGCGAGGCCTATGTGGCCCGCCGGGTGCGCGAGGAAATAGGGCGCCCCTTCTCCCTGACCAAAGGGGATCTCAGCCGGGTGCACCTGATCCGCCTTGGCAGCCGCGAGCACGTGCTGCTGATCACCCAGCACCACATCATCTCCGACGGCTGGTCGGTCAAGAACATGTTCGCGGATCTCAAGCGCGCCTTTCTTGCCCATCAGAACCGCGAGCCCCTGCAGGTAAGCGAGCTGCCGCTCACCTACATCGACTATGCCCGCTGGTTCAACTCGCCGCGTTTCCTCGATTATCACGCCGAGTTCAAGCCATTCTGGGTCGACCGGCTCGGTGGCAGCCCAGAGGTGCACGGTCTACCGCTCGACAAGCCGCGCCCGGCCCATCAGGACAGCGGCGGCGAGCTGGTCTTCTCCACCATCGAGAGCGACCTGTGGGAGAGCTTCAAGCGCCTCTGTCAGCGCCACAGCACCTCCAACTTCATCGGTCTGCACGCCCTGTTTGCCTTGCTGATGGTGCGCCAGAGCGGCGAGAAGGAGGTGGTGATCGGCACCCCGCTTGCCTATCGCGAGCGCCACGAAATCGAGTCGCTGGTGGGCTTTTTCGTCAACACCCTGGTGCTGCGCACTCAACTCAGCGGCAAGCCCAGCTTTATCGACTATCTGCAGCAGTGCCGGGAGGAAGATCTGGCGGCCTTCGATCACCAGCTCTACCGTTTCGAGGCGCTGGCCGAGGCCATCGGTGCCGATCGCACCACTGCCATCAACCCCATCTTCCAGGTCATGCTGGTCTATCAGGCCAAGGTGGACTTCAACGATCTCATCCCCGGTTGCCAGCTGGTGGAGGAGACCTCGCCGGTGCTGCCGGCCAAGACCGACATCTCGGTCAAGGTGACCGAGCTGATGGACTCCGTCAGGGTGGACTGGCTGTTTGCCACCGCACTGTTCGAGCGAGAGACCATCCAGGCCTACGCCGATCGCCTGCTGCACCTGATGCGCGCCGTGGTGGCGGCCCCCGAGACCGACATCTGGCAGTTGCCGCTGGAGGCGGGCACCGACCAGGCCGCGCTGGCCGCCGAGCTTGCCGACTTGCCGCCGGATTACCCGAGCCGCGACACCCTGCTCTGTTATATCGAGCGGCGCGCTATTCAGTTGTCGGACGCGTTGGCGGTCAGCGACGGCGCGCAATCGTTGACCTATGGCGAGCTGGAAACGCGTGCCAACCGGCTGGCCCACTGGCTGCTGGCTCAGGGCGTCACCCCGGGCGCCGCCATCGGCATCCAGGCCAGGCGCGATGTCGCTTTCATCATCGCCCTGCTCGCCTGCTGGAAGGCGGGGGCGGCCTATGTACCGCTCGACCCTGCCTATCCCGCCGAGCGGCTGGCCCATATCCTTGGCGATGCATCCATCAGCCTGGTGCTGGGTGGCGTGCCGGATCCGCGGCTTGGCGAGGCGCTGGCGGGCACGACGGCCGCGTATCACGATCTGCACGGGCTTGCGTTGGACAAGATGCCAGCCAGCACGCCTGCACTGCCCCGGGACGCCGCCATGCTGGCCCAGATCATTTACACCTCCGGCAGCACCGGCCTGCCCAAGGGGGTCATGGTGGAGCAGGGCAGCCTGGTCAACCTGATGGCGGATCACGGCGAACGTATCGCCCTCGATCAGAATGGCGCCATGTTCAACTGCATGTCCCTCTCGTTTGATGCCGGTAACATGACCAGCTTACTGCCGCTCTACTGCGGCGCGGCCCTGCACTTTGGCGAGCCGGGCGAGGGGGTGATCAGTGCCGCGATCGCTCGGGGTGCCAGCCATATGATTTTGCCGACCGCCTTGCTCGCGAACCTGCTGCCACCGACGGATCTCGGTTCCCTCAAGGCCATCGGTTTTGGCGGCGAGGCGTGCCCGAGCAGCCTGGTGGAGCGCTGGGGGGAACGGGTGGCGCTTTACAACATGTACGGCCCGACCGAGTGCACCGTCACCGCGCTCTGCGCGCGGCTCACCCCGCGGGCGCCCATCACAATCGGTCGACCGGTCAACCACCTGAAGGCGCTGATCCTGGACGAGGCGGGCAACCCCTGCCCGGTGGGGGTCCCCGGCGAGCTCTGCCTGGCAGGGCTGGGGCTGGCCCGCGGCTACCTCAATCTGCCGGAGCGTACCCAGGAGGCCTTTATCGAGCTGGCGCTGGCGGAACGTACCCATCGCCTCTATCGCACCGGCGATCGGGCCCTGCTGCGCCGCGACGGCAACATCCAGTATCTGGGCCGGATAGACGAGCAGATCAAGCTGCGCGGCTATCGTATCGAACCGGGTGAGATAGAGACCCGGCTTGCCGAATTGTGCCCGGCCATTCGTCAGATCAAGGTGGTGGTGCAGGAGGGACGCCTGCTGGCGTATGCCTGTCTGCAGGCCGGCTCGAGCGAGCCCGATGGCGATGCCTTGCTGCAGCGGGCCGGCGAGTGCCTGCCCGAATACATGGTGCCGGCGCGCCTCTGCTGGCTGCCCGAGATGCCCCTCACCCCCAACGGCAAGCTGGACTTACGCCGCCTGCCCGCCATCGTCTGGCAGCAGAGCAAGGGCGAGCCGCAAAACGAACTGGAGCAGACCGTGCTCGCCATCTGGCAAGGGGTGCTCAAGCAGCCGCTCGGGGTGGAGGATGACTTCTTCCGCTTAGGCGGTGACTCCATCCTCAGCATTCAGCTCACCACCCGGTTGCGGGATGCGGGATTGCACTGCAGCGTGAAGGACGTGTTCGAAGCCAAGACGGTACGCCGCCTCTGCCGACAGCTCGGCCAGCAGCAGGCGGTCAGCCACAGGAGCGAGCAGGGCAGCCTGACCGGCGAGTTTCCGCTCCACCCCATTCAGCACTGGTTCTTCGAGCAGGGCTTTGCCAGGCCCGGTCACTGGAACCAGGGGGTGATCCTGCGCCTGCCGGCCGGGGTGGACGATGAGGCCCTGCGCGGCTGGCTGAATGCCCTGCGCCAGTACCACGATGCCCTGCGTCTGGCGGTGACCCCGACCGGCCAGCGCTACCTGGCCGAACTGCCATTACCGCCGCTGCCGACCCTGGATGCCGCCAATCTCGACGAGGCCGAACTGCAGGCCCGCCTGACCGAGCTGCAGGGAGAGCTCGACCCTGCCAGCGGCCACACCCTGGCCTGGGCCCGCCTGCGCAATCTCTCTCTGGAGGGTGAGCTTGAGGGCGAGCGCGAGACGGTAGAGGGGCTCTTCCTTGCCTTCCATCACCTGGTGATCGATGCGGTCTCCTGGCGCATCCTGGCCGAGGATCTGGCCCGGGTGAGCAGGGGCGAGCCGCTGCCCGCCAAGGGCAGCAGCTATCGCCAGTGGGGCGAGGGGCTCGCAGCCTACGCCAAACGGGAACAGGATCAGCTTGGCTTCTGGCTGGCTCAGGGGGAAGGCAGCCAGGGTCACCTGCTGGAAGCGGCGCGCGCCACCGATGGCCGCGCCGCCGCCAGCCTGCTGCAACTGAGTCAGGAGACCACGGCTCGTCTCATCGACACCGCCAACCAGGCCTACTTCACTCAGGTGCCCGACCTGCTGCTGGCGGCCCTGACCCGTACCCTGAGCGAGCAGGGTTACGGCAGCCGTCACTGCGTGATGCTGGAAGGACACGGTCGTGAGGCCATCGATGCTGAACTCGACGTGAGCCGTACCCTGGGCTGGTTCACCAGCACCTACCCGCTGGCGCTGGCGGATGCCAAGGAGTGGGATTCGCTGGTCTGCGCCACCAAGGAGCAGCTGCGCGCCGTGCCGGACAAGGGGGTGGGCTTCAACGCCCTGCGGCTGCACCACCCACGTGGGGCTGAGCTGCCCCAGGCCCTTGCCGTCTTCAACTACCTGGGGGTCAGCCATCAGGGCGAGGCCGCTCAACCCTGGCAACCCCTGCCGATGGCGCCGGGGGCCCCCACGTCCCCTGACAACCTGCCGCGGGAACTGGTCAGTCTGCATGGGGGCGTGTTTGATGGCCGCCTCACCCTGCGCCAGGTGGGCGCCCTCAACCAGCAAGGGAGCGACGCCCTGATGGCGCGGCTGGCGGACAACCTGACGGCGCTGGTGGAGCACTGCTGCGCGGTGAAGGTTCCGCGCCATACCCCGAGCGACTTCCCGGGGCTTGGCCTCTCGCAAAGCGCGCTCGATCGGGTGCTGAGCGGGCGCGAGGTGGAGACCCTGTTGCCCATGACCTCGCTTCAGCAGAGCATGTTCCATCACAGGGCGCTGCTGCCCCGGGATCACGCCTATCACCTGCAGACCGAGATCGACTATCGCCAGCCGCTGGACGTGGCGGTCTACCGTCAGGCCTGGCAGGGGCAGATCGCCCGTTGGCCGGCCCTTCGCAGCGAACTGGTGCTGGCGGATGGGGTGGCGCTCCAGCGCATCCTCAAGCGCGCCGAGTTGCCATTCCACTATGAGAACTTGTCTGAAGTGGAACATGCAGAGGCACGGGTCCAGGCCTATCGCGAGCAGGATCTGGCCCGCCCGATCCCGCTTGAGCAGGCCCCCCTGCTACGCCTTGCCTGTTTCAAATTGGCTCCCGATCACCACAAGGTGATCTTCAGCGCCCATCACGGCGTGCTGGATGGCTGGAGCGGCCCCGTGCTGCTGGGCTCCTTGCATCGCGCCTATCAGGCGCTGATGAACGGCCTGTTGCCGCAGGGCGAGCCGGATACCGCCTGGCTCGAATTTGGCCGCCATATCGCGAGCCAAGCCCGCAGCGCCGAGGCTTACTGGCAGGGGCGGGGCGAGCTGCTAACAAAGCCCAACGATCTCGCCTGCCTGTTCGGGGTGACGCTGGACGCTGGCTCAAGCGGGCGCCATACCCAGCAGCGGCCGGCGGTGTGCGCCACGGCGTTGCCGGTCGAGGTGGCGACCTTGCTCGCCCATCGTGCCCGCGACCTGGGCGTGACTGCGGGCCTGTTGGCCCAATATGCCTGGCACCGTCTGCTGGCACGCCGCTCTGACGATGCCGTCACCCTGGTGGGCAACGTGACCCCAGGCCGGGATTACCCCATCGAGGGGATCACCGCGAGCGTCGGGCTCTATATCAACAGCCTGCCGTTGGCCCTGGCGTGGCGCACCGAGCTGACCCTGACCGAGCATATCGCCCGGTTGCAGGCCGATCTGATGGCGCTCAATGAGCACGGCACCCAGTCGCTGGCGGCACTGACCAAAGGCCGGTCGCGTCTGTTCCAGAGCCTGTTCGTGTTCGAGAACTATCCCATGCCGGCAACCCCTGCCGCCCCCGAACCCCACCAGTTGGTGCCGCGCTTTGGCGCCGTGGTGGAGAAGGTGGAGCTGCCGCTCTCCTTGGTGGTCAGCAGCCGGGGCGAGACGCTCCAGCTGCGCCTCGAGTTCGATGGCGAGCAGATCCCCGAGGCCCGGGCCGAGGCGGTGCTGGCTGACTGGCTGGCCGAGCTCGACTGGCTGGCGCAGACGGATCTGGGCCAGCCGGCCAGTGTGGTGGCGACGGCACTGCCCCCGGTGATGCCGCAGGTGGCCGCCACACCATCGACTGTCACACAAGTGGCTGCCCCCGGCCTGGCTCCGCCGCCGGCCGAGGCCCGCGTGCTGGTGGCCTTGTGGGAGCGTCAGTGCGGCGTGCCCGGCATCTGGCAGCAGACCCTGTGTGAACTCGGGGTGGATTCGGTGCAGCAGCTTGCCCTGCTGGCGGCCCTCAACGAGGCGTTTGGCCAGGAGCGGGCGCCGCTCAGCCTGCAGACCCTCAAGGCCCATCCATCCCCCAGCCGGCTCTATCGGCACTGGCTGGTGCGCCAAACGGAGGCAGCGCTATGACGGTGACCATCAAGCATGAGGCTCCGCTCGTGCAAACCCGGCCAGCCCCCCGTGAGGGGGCGGCCAACCTGGGTGCGCGGCTGGCCGCCTGTCTGGCCGCCAGTCCGCTGGCCCCCGCCATCCGTATGGGCGGGGAGGGTATCGGTGAGGGCGGATCAGATGAGCAGTGGCTCAGCTACGGCGCGCTCAATGTCAGGGTCGGCGAGATTGCCGCCCGATTGCAGGGGCTGGCGGTGGGGGAGCGGGTCGGCCTCTATCTCTCCCGCAGCCCCGATCTGGTGGCCAGCCTGCTGGCCTGCCTGCGCCTTGGCCTCACCTTCGTGCCCCTTGAGCCGGACTTTCCGGTGGAGCGGCTGCAGGGGATCGCACGCCAGGCGCGCCTGTCGGCGGTGATCTGCGACGGCGACAGGCCGGCTCCCGCCTTCGGCTGTCCGTTGCGTACCCTCGATGGCCCGGCAGCGGCAGGGCCCGTCTCCTGGCCCCAGGTGGATGACGCCCTGGCTGCCTACATGATGTTTACCTCGGGTTCCACCGGCGAGCCCAAGGGGGTGGTCATCAGCCGGCGGGCCCTGCTCTGCTTCCTCGACGGGATCCGCGAGCGGCTCGGGCTTTCACCTGGCTGCCACTGGCTCTTCATCACCACTCCGGCTTTCGACATCTCACTGCTGGAGATGCTGGGGCCGCTCTGGGGCGGTGGCCGGCTGACGGTGGCTGGCGGTGAGCACAACAAGGATCCCCTGGGGATGCAGGCCTTGCTCGAGGCCGACTCCTCCATCAACTGGCTGCAGGCCACCCCGGCCTGCTGGCGTATGTTGCTCAAGGCTGGCTGGCAGGGGCGCAATACCCTCACCGCCCTGTGCGGCGGCGAGGCGCTGGACTCAGGGTTGGCCGAGCAGCTCTGTGCCCGCACCCGGCGGCTGTGGAACTGCTACGGGCCGACCGAGGCCACCGTCTGGTCCCTGGTGAGCGAGGTGCGCTGGCCGCCGGTTGGCGGGCAGATCACCATCAGCCACAGCCTGCCCGGCTATCGTCACTGGGTGCTGGACGAGGCGGGGCAGCCGGTGGCAGAGGGGGAGTGCGGCGAGCTCTGCATCGAGAGCCCGGCCCTGTGCGAGGGGTACTGGCGCAAGCCGGCCTTGACCAGCGCCGCCTTCCTGCGCCTTGCCACCCATCGCCTCTATCGCACTGGCGATCGGGTGCGGCGGCTGGGGGCGGACCGCTTCCTCTATCTGGGACGGCGCGACGATCAGATCAAGCTGCGGGGCTTTCGCATCGAGCTCGGCGAGGTGGAGGCGGGACTGCGCCGCCAGGCCGGGGTGCAGGAGGCGGCGGTGCGTCTGGTGGGCGAGGGGGATGACGCCATGCTGGTGGGCTACGTGGAGGCGAAAAGCGGGGTGACCCTCAACCGGCTGGCCCTGCGCAAGGGGCTGCAGGCGACGCTCCCGCACTACATGGTGCCGACACGGCTTATCCTGCTGGATGCCCTGCCCAAGACTGGCAGCGGCAAGCTCGACAGAAAGGCGCTGCCATTACCGGGGTGACAAAGGGCTTGCAGGCGACGCTGCCTCACTACATGGTGCCGGCGCGGCTCATCTTGCTGGATGCCCTGCCAAAGACTGGCAGCGGCAAACTGGACAGAAAGGCGCTGCCATTGCCCGAGTAGTCGCCTTGCCGGATGGTAAGAGCTATGGATAAAAAGAAGCCCGCATCATGCGGGCTTCTTGTTGGCCGTCAACCGAGGGATTAGTGAGCGATGGGGGCGGCATCCGGTTTGGTGAGCAGGCGCTCGACGTCGTCGATCACCTTGAGGGCCGCCTGGGGGCCGCCGGTGGAGGTCCAGAGTGACCCGTCCACGGCGCCGAAGCGCTTGCCCTTGATGGCGCCGAGCTGCTGGAAGGCCGGAGTCTGCTCGGCCTGCTTCATGGCATCCACCGCATCCCCGCTGGTGCTGAGGGTGCCGATCACCAGCCAGTCACCGTCCAGCAGGTTGAGGGATTCGAGGCTCAGGGCCGGGGAGTGGGGGCTCTTGTCGCCAATCTGGTGGGAGGGGCGGGTGAGCCCCATCTCGGTGACCACGCTGCTGGCGAAGGTGCCGCCGTGCATGTAGCTCGGCCCCTTGGGGTTCCAGCGCACTATGCTCATCTGTTCCCCCTGATGCTGGGCAAGCTTGCTGCGGGCCTCTGCCAGGCGGGCCTCATACCGGGTGAGGAACGCCTTGGCCTCGGCCCCCCGGTTCATCGCGTCGGCGCTGCGACCGAATACGGTTTTCCAGGGCTCGCCCCAGTTGCCGGTGACGACGGTGGGGGCGATCTCCTTGAGCAGGGCGAGGAGCTCGGGCTTGGTCTGGCCGGTGAGGATGAGGTCGGGCTCCAGATCGATGAGTTTCTCCAGATTGGGGTTGTCCAGATCCCCGACCACGGCGATCTCCTTGCCCGCCTTGTCCAGCAGATAGCGGGGCAGGGTGGACTGGCCGCGCCCATTGACGGTGCCCACCGGCTGCACCCCCAGAGTCAGGGCGCTGTCGAGATCGAGTTCGCTCAACACGACGACCCGCCGGGGCGCATCGGGGACGCTCTGGGGCTGGCCGTTGGCATCGATGACCTGGCGGCTGCCCGCCTGGGCCTGGAAGCCCGTCAGGCTGGCCAGCATGAGCAAGGTGGCCAGCGGGGAGAAGATCTTCATGGTGACATCCTTATGGGTTAAATCGGTGGGCCGGAGTCTGTGGAAAGTGCCTGAGAGCCGCCCGGCCAGCCCCGAATGGGCGGGGACATGCTACCACAAAGCAAGTGAGAAGCGTTGTCATTTGTATTTGTGGCATGACATCGGCTTGCTTTGGTACCATCGCAGGCCCCTGTCAGGAGCCTTTCATGTTGCCTCGTTGTCCCTCACTCGATGGATCCTTTGTCCGTCAATTCGATACCCTGTGCCTGCCGGGCCTGGAGACGCTGCCTCTTCATCGGGTCTGTTTTGATCCCGCCGCCTTCTCGCCGGAGTGCTTTGGGGCCCAGGGCATCATCTTGCCTGCTTCATTGCAGGGGGCTGCCCCCAAGCGCCTCGGGGAGTTTCTGGCAGGGCGTCTCGCAGCCCGTGAGGCCCTGCGTCCCTTCGGTCTTGCAGGATGCAGCGTGGCCATCGGAGCGGCCAGGGAGCCACTCTGGCCTGAGGGGGTGGAGGGGAGCATCAGCCACAGCCGGCTGGCGGGAGAGGGGGTGGCCCTGTGTGCGGTGCGCCCGGGCAAGGAGGGCATAGGGCTGGATCTGGAGGCCTGGCTCGATGGCGACCAAGGGGCGCAGCTCTGGCCCGGCATCATGGATGGGGAGGAGTGGGGACGGCTGGAGGCGGGGGCTCACGACGCCCAGCTGAGCCTGGCAGAGGGCGTGACCCTGGTGTTTTCCGCCAAGGAGAGCCTCTTCAAGGGGCTCTATCCCCGGGTGGGGCGCTACTTTGACTTTCTCGATGCCCGCTGGCTCGCCATGACGGCGCAGACTCTCACCCTGGAGCTCAAATGCCCGCTGACGCCGGCCCTGCCAGCTGGCTGGCGCTGCACCCTGCACTGGCAAGCCCTGCCGGGGGGCGTGCTCACCGTCTTGCTGCTGTGAGCACGATGCCAGCGCCCGGATAACGCCAACGCAAAACCCAAAAAAGAAACCGCCATCAGGCGGTTTCTTTCTCTGGCACAGGGTATGGCTCAGGCCGACACGCCATGGTCGGCGCGCAGGCGAGGCACTTCGTCAGCGCGTCGGCGGGGCACGATGACAGGGGCCCCGTCGCCGGGGGCGTGCAGTATGTCCACATCGGTCTGGTAGAGGCGATCGATGAGGGGCTTGGTCACCACCTCCCGGGCCGGGCCCATGGCCTGGATGGCGCCATCCCCCAGGGCAATCAGCTCGTCGCAGTAGCGGGCGGCGGTGGCGAGATCGTGGATGACGATAAGCACCGTCTTGCCCTCGGCGGCGACCCGATGGATGGCCTCCATCACCTCGGTCTGGTGGCCGATGTCCAGCGCGCTGGTGGGCTCGTCCAGCAAGATGATGTCCGCATCCTGTGCCAGCACCATGGCGAGCCACACCCGCTGGGCCTGACCGCCGGACAGCGAACTGGCACTCTGGTGCCAGATGGCATCGAGCTGCATCCGCTCCCGGGCCCAGTCCACCATGCGAGCATCTTCCTCGCTCCACTGATTGAACCAGCCCTGATGGGGATGGCGGCCGTATTGCACCAGCTGCTCCACCAGGATACCGGGGGGGACCAGGGGACGTTGGGGCAGATAGGCGAGTTCCCGAGCCAGGGCTTTGGCGCCATAGGCACCGAGTGGCTTCTCCTTGAGCAGGATCTCCCCGGACCGGGGTTGCTCCTGTCCCGCAAGGAGCTTGAGCAGCGTGGATTTGCCACCGCCGTTGGGGCCGACGATCCCCACCAGCTTACCCCGGGGGAGGGAGAAGGAGATCTCCTTGAAGATGGTCTTTTGCGGGTAGCCGAACTGGAGTCGGTTTACGGTGAGCGTCATCGGGCAGCCCTCGGTCTGTATTGAAAATGGATGAATGCCATGGTCAGTCGGCCTTCTGGCGATCTTTGAGCAGGATGAAGAGCAGCAGCAGGCCGCCGAGAATGCGGGTCATGATGCCGGTAGCCACTTCGTGGGGGCTGGCCAGCACCCGCACCAGGGTGTCGCTGGCGAGCAGCATCAGGGCGCCGCACAGGGCGGCAATCCACAGCGGCACGATGCGATCCCGGCTGAGCCAGGAGGCAAGGATGGGGGCCGCCATGGCGATGAAAACCACGGGGCCGCCGATGGCGGTGCCAAGGGCTGCGACGATGATGGCCTGGGCCAGGACCCCGAGCTGGACCCGGTTCACGTTGACCCCGAGAGTACGGGCGGTGATCGGTCCCAGGCGCAGCACGCCGAGGGAGCGGGAGAGACAGACGGTCCAGGGGCAGATGAGCAGGAGCAGCAGGCTCACCGGCAGCAAGGTGCCATAGCCCTGACCGACGAAGTTGCCCATGTTCCACAGATAGAGGCTGGTGAGGTGCACCAGGGACTGGGTGGACATGACGAACTGGCCGAGGGCGTTCATCAGCTCCGAGACCCCGATGCCGATCACCACGAACAGGTAGCCCTGCTCCCCCGGCTTGTTGCACAGGGCATAGAGCACGGCGGCGGCAAACAGGGCGCCGAAGGGGGCGGCCCACCAGGGCCAGGTACCCAGGGTCAGATAGAGAGAGAAGATGATGATGGCAAGGGATGCCCCCTCGTTGACCCCGATCATGTCCGGGGTGGCGAGGCGGTTTCGCACCAGGGTCTGCACCAGGCAGCCCGAGAGTCCCATGGCGGCGCCGGCCACCAGCACCGCCAACAGGCGCGGCAGTCGGATCTTGAAGACGGTCACTTGATCAAGTCGGCTTCCCTCCCCGAGCAGGGTCTGGATCACCCCCATCATGGTGATCTTGCCGGAACCCAAGGTGAGGGCCAGCAGGGAGAGCAGGGTGAGGGCGAGCAGGAGCCCCAGGGTGATGAGCCAGGCGTGGCGGTGCAGCAACAGGGTGCGGCTGCCAAGGCGAAGGCAGAGGGTGCCGCTCGGGAGTGAGAGAGAGTTCTTCATGGGCGTGGCACCTTATTTGACGGCCAGCAGGGAGCGGAAGCCGCCGCTGCGCACCACCAGGATGAGCACGGGCGCCCCGATGAGCGCCAGAATGACGCCGTTGGGCAGCTCGTAGGGCTGGATCAGCCAGCGGGCCAGTACATCGGCACCGAGCAGAAAGAGCACCCCGAACAGGGCGGAGAAGCGCACCTGGATGGTGAGGCGAACCGGCTCCACCAGGCGGGCGCAGTAGGCGGCGAGGAAGCCGACAAAGCCGATGGGACCGGCGATGGCGATGGCGCAGGCGGTGAAGAGCGTTGCGGCCAGGAGCACGCCGATCCGCACCCGGGTGGGGCGGATGCCGAGGGCCCTGGACTGGTAATCCCCCATCTGCATCAGGGTGAGAGGGCGACAGAGCGCCAGGGTCAGCAGCAGGGCGGCCAGGGCGAAGGGGACCACGGTGAGTACCGCTTCCAGACTGGAGGCGGCAAGGGACCCTAAGTTCCAGAAGCGGAATTGCTCCAGCACCACCCGGTTGGAGAGCAGCAGGAAGTTGGAAAGACCGCCGAAGGTGGCGGAGAGGGCGACCCCTACCAGGATGAGCTTGAGGGGGTTGGAGCGCCCCACCATGAGGCCGAGGCCCAGCACGATGAGGTTGCCGAGCAGGGCCCCCATGCCGGACCAGAGCAGATACCCGTAGGCGGATTCGACGCCAAACCAGGTGAGGCCGATCACCAGGGCAAAGACGGCGCCGGCATTGACCCCGAGCAGGCCGGGTTCGGCCAGAGGATTGCGTGTGGCACTTTGCAGCATGGAGGCCGCCAGGGAGAGTGATGCCCCCACCACCAGGGCTGCCAGGGTACGGGGCAGGCGCAGGGTATGGACTATCATGGCGAGCTTTTCATCGGCCACGAAGGCGGGATCGCCCATCAGGAAACCGGCGACCTCGCGGCCACCATAGACACCGGCCCCGGTGGCCAGTGACAGACAAATCAGCAGGAAGAGGAGCAGCACGCCGAGCCAGAACAGCCGAGCTTGGTATCTGAGCACTCAATGACTCCTTGAATTCGGGGAGGCAGAAACGCAAAAAGGGAGCCCCGCGACCGGGGCTCCCGCATACAGGATGGATTACAGCTTGTAATCGACCCCTGCGTAGACGGTGCGACCTTCCAGGATGAAGTCGGCGTCGGTCGCCACCTCGTCACGCTGGGTGTTGGTGAGGTTGGTGATGCCGAGCTTGAAGTCCAGGGCCGGCGTGACGGTCCACTTGGTGTTCACGTCCAGGGTCTGGTAGTGCTTGGAGGTGAATGCCTGGGCGTTGCGGGCCGGCACCTTGATCACCTGGCTGCCGACATACTGCCAGGCCAGGTTGGCGCTGACCACGTCGCTCGCCTTCCAGTCCAGGCCGATGTTGCCGGTGTGATCCGGGGTCTTGGCCAGATCGTCACCCGTGCTCTTGTCTTCGGAGTCCAGCAGGGTCAGGTTGCCGGTCAGCTGCACGTTGTCGAGCACGTCGAACCAGCCGGTCAGCTCCAGCCCCTTGATGCGGGCCTTCTTGACGTTGAGGTAGGTCATGACGGTCGGACGGTAGCCCGGGCCCCACTGATCGCTCTGGATCAGATCCTCGATCTCGTTGTGGAAGCCGGTCACCCCTGCGCCGAAGCGATCGGCGTTGTAGGCGGTGCCAAGCTCGTAGCTGACGGAGGTTTCCGGCTTCAGATCCGGGTTGCCTATCACCTTGCAGGCGCCGCGGCAGGCGGTGGTGGCGAACCCTTCGCTGGACTGGGCCAGGGTCGGGGCCTTGAACGCCTTGCCGGCGCCCCCCTTGATCACCCACTCGTCACTCAGGGAGTAGAGGGCGTAGGCACGGGGGCTGAACTCGTTGCCATAGGTCTCGTGGTGATCCAGACGGCCGGAGAGCGTCAGGGCCAGATCCCCAAAGCCGAACTCGTCTTGCAGGTAGAGAGCGCTCTGGCTCGCATCCACGCTGCCGTTCTGGATGCTGCGGCTGTGCTCCAGCTCGGTCTTGCGGAACTCTGCACCTGAGGTCAGCAGGTGATCCCCGAGGTAGCCGCTCAACTGGCCATCCACCGTGTTGTTGGTCTGGGTGATGTCGGCGGCGCCACCGTTGAGCTGGGAGTCATCCATCAGATCGGTCTGCTCGAAGTAGTAACGAGCGCGGCTGTCGAAGTGTTCCCAACGGCCGTTGTGGGTCAGCCCCAGGCTCAGGCGATCGAGTTTCTGCACGTTGTGGGGAGTGGCCGGTGCGGTCGGGGCACGGGGCACGTTGTTGAAGTAGCTGTCCATGTCGTTCTGGTTGTAACCCAGATCGAAGTCGATGTCCTGGTTGTCGGCCACCAGCCACTTCAGGCTGGAGAGCACGTTGACCACTTCCCGTTTCTCCAGGGCGTCGGCATCCGGGTTGTTGGACTGCTCGCTCTTCCAGCGATCCCGCTGATAGCCTTCCACCACCACGCTGCCCAGCAGCTTGTTGTCGATCAGGGCGCCGGAGACGAAGGCGCTACCCTGGTTGGCATCCCCGCCATCCCCCTTGGTGGGCATGGTGTGGGTGTAGCCGACGGCCGCTTCGGTGTTCTCCTTGGCCTGGCGCAGGATCACGTTGACCACGCCGCCGAGGGCATCGGCCCCGTACAGGGAGGAGACGGGACCGCGGATCACTTCGATGCGCTCGATGGCGGCCATGGGGATGGAGCTTAAGTCGAAGTCGTTGCCAAAGGAGCTGCCCAGGGTCTCGCGGGCGTTGACCCGCTTGCCGTTGACCAGCAGCAGGGTGTAGTCACCGCCCATGCCGCGGATCTTGATCTCGTTGCGACCCGTGGGGTTGGTGCCGATGATGTTGACACCGGGCACGTGCTTGAGGGCATCGCCGATGTTGTTGACGTTCATCTTGTCCAGATCGGCGCGGGTGACCACGGAGACGCTGGCCGGGGCGGTCAGCTCGGTGTGCTTGGTCTGGGTGGCGGTGACCACCACCGTCTCGTTGGCCTTGACGGA
Source organism: Aeromonas sp. QDB17 (assembly GCF_027705305.1). Classification (NCBI taxonomy): domain Bacteria; kingdom Pseudomonadati; phylum Pseudomonadota; class Gammaproteobacteria; order Aeromonadales; family Aeromonadaceae; genus Aeromonas; species Aeromonas sp. QDB17. The sequence goes on along the minus strand of NZ_JAPDBP010000020.1, from coordinate 27,510 downwards.
CTCGGCCTGGGCCAGGCCCGGTACGGCCAGCAGACCAAGGGAGAGCAGAATGGGGTTCAGTTTAAAGAGGCCGTGCTGCAACTGCATTGTCAAAAACTCCATGGATATAACTGAGGTTATGGGGTCCGGATTCTTCTGGTCCGGTGCTCACTGACTTCCTTGTCTGGCGGTGCCAGAGGCAGGATTATTGTTATCTCTTGTGCTCTTCAGGCCCCGGATGAGGAACCAGACACCGGCGCAGGCCACCAGGGTGCACGCAATGTTGATCCAGGCCAGGGTGGGGAAACCGTGCAGGGCGCCCCCCTCGTCGGAGACCAGATATCTGGCGGAGAGCAGGCTGCCGAGGCCCGCCGCCACATTGGTGACCGAGCCCTGGAAAGACATGAAGGCGGCGCGCTGATGGGGGGCCGGAATGGCCGCCGTGACCGCGAGGGTGGTGCTGGCACGGGCGGAGCTCAGGGCCATGAAGAGGGTGAACAGCAGATAGAGAGGCAGGCCTGCCGGCAAGGCAAAGCCCACCAGGGTGATCAGGGCCAGGGCCAGGCTGGTGAGCAGGATGGCGACCTGGGCGCGGCCCTGATCGATCCAGCCGCCGCACAGGCGCATGGTGGCCATGCTGGCAAGACCGCCGCACAGATAGAGGCTGGCGATCTGCTCGCGCGGGAAACCCAGGTTGAACTGGAAGTAGTTGGCAAAGTGCGGAATGAGCAGGAAGTGGCCGAACATCTGCAGGCAGAGGATGAAAAGGGCTCCCTGGCAGAGCGGTGACCCCAGCAACTGGCGCATCCCCTGGCCTGCCGGGGCCCGGTTGACCGGCAGGGACGGCAGCCAGATCGCACACAGCAGGGCCAGCAGCAGGCCGCCAGCACCAAACAAGAGGAAGGGGCTCTGCCAGCCAGACCACTGGGCCAGCACGAGGGCCGCGGGCACGATCAGAATGGCGGCCAGGGAAAACGCCATGCCCACGTAGGCGAGACGGCGGCCCCGCTCGGCGGGCGGTACCAGATCCAGCACCGCCGCCATCAGGATGGCCCCCAGGGGGCCGGCCACGCAGCCGGACAGGATAAAGATCAGCAGCAGGGTCTGGCTATCCTCGGCCAGGGCGCAAGCCATCAAGAGCAGGAAGCGCAGGACCAGCAGTACCAGCAGGGCGGGTTTGCGGTTGACCCGATCGAGCCAGGGGGCTGCCAGGAGGCCCAGCAGAGCGGCGCCCAGGGTGGCGCCGCCGCTGAAGTAACCTGTCTGCTCCGGCAGCATCCCCAGACGGGTTACCAGTTCCGGGCCAAGGGGCATCACCATCATCATGCAGCCCATGGAGAGCATGTTGATGAGCAGCGCCAGGTGGATGGCGGCAGGGGTGGATGCGACGGATTCTGGCTTCATCAGAGGCTGACTCGAAAAAATGAGTCCGAATTGTATCCGAGGGTTTTTGTTGTGACAACAAATGATAACCATTTTTATTTGTGTTAATTAGGTGTCTTGATGAGTCCTTATCTGGTGCCTCTGTGTGGGGTTGCATACCAGGCCCGTTGCAATCGAGGCGCCATGGACCATGATGGCAGGAAGCGAGAGGGTGGCGGTGAACGCCGGGAGGAGAAGATGCGCGCTGGATCAGGGTATTGGGGGCTGGGGTGCTGCCTGTTGCTGGCATTGCCCCTGAGGGCCGAAGTGAAGGTCATACCGGTATTCGAGGCGGATGCCGTGGTGCAGACGCTCAAGGAGATCTACCCGGATCTCGGGGTGAGCGCCATGGGCAACCAGCTGGTACTGAGCGGAACCCCCGCCCAGTTGCAGGAGGCCGAGCGTACCCTGGCGCAAGTGAACCAGCCGCCCCAAAGCCTGCTCATCGAGTGGCGGGTGGATGGCGCCTCCAGCCGTCAGCAGGCCGGAGTGGGGCTGGGCCTGGATGCCAAACGGCAGTGGCTGCTGGAGGGGGATGCCCGGCACTATGAACGCAGCCAGAGTGACAACTGGCAGGTGCGTGGCCTCTCCGGACGGCCCGTGTTGTTGCAGATGGGGTCCTATCAGCCGGTCACCTTTTACCAGTGGCAGGGGGGAAGGGTGGTGGGCATGATGCCGCTGATGAACGGTCTCTACGCCACCGCGACCCTGATAGGGGACAGGGTGCAGGTGGCCCTCAGCAGTGAACAGGCAAGAGTGGAGCGAGGCAACATACACACCGGCCAGAGTGCCACCGAGGTGAGCGGCGCCCCGGGCCAGTGGCTGACGGTGGGGGAGCTTTCCACAACCCAAGGCAGCCGGGAGGCCGCGATCGCCAATCCATCAGGCATGGGCGGGGCCAGCGGCAGCGAACGCCAGACTCTGCAGATCCGGGTCACGCGCCAGTGAACCAGCCTGTCAGTGGGGCTGATCCAGGGCGTAATCCCGCAACTGGCGGCTTCTTAGCAGATACCAGAGCGCCCAGAGGCTGGCGATCAGCACCAGGGCGGTGGGCCAGTTGAACGACCACTGCTGCAGATTGAGGCTGTGCAGTTGCATCAGAAGGCCACTGACGGCAGAGCAGAGCAGCAGCAAGGGGCTGTGGCGTCTGAGCCAGGCTCTGGCACTGTGGGTCTGGCGATGGGTGCCGCCGCAGGCGAGCAGCGCCAGCATGGCGGGCACGTCCGTCAGCAGGCTGATATAGAGGGTGAGCTTGTCCGGGTAGAAGAGGGTCAGGATGGCGCTGCCACTCTCCCGGGTGACCCCCGCCATCAGAAACAGCCAGACCGAGCGGGTCAGCAAGAGGGCGATGGGCCAGAACCAGAGCGGGGGGCGCAACTGGCCGTGATCGTCGTAACGGTGTTCGGGGTAGAGGGTCATGGTGGCCCGGTATCCATTCATGCAGTGCGAGTGATGAAGGGGATATGGGGCACAGGGCAGGCCATTGCAAGGTCAGCAACGGCCGGGAATTAATCGGGGGGCCATGCCCCCCAATCCGCAGTCTTTAGTTGCCGGGTTCCGGCGTCACAGCCAGCCTTTTCGCTTGAAGAAGAGACCGGTGCCCAGCGATGACATCACCATCAGCACCAGGGAGAGGGGATAGCCATACTCCCAAGCGAGCTCCGGCATGCGGCCGAAGTTCATGCCGTAGATGCTGGCGATAAGGGTCGGCGGCAGGAAGATCACCGCGGCTACCGAGAAAATCTTGATCACCTTGTTCTGCTCCAGATTGGTCACCCCCATGGAGGCCTCCAGCTGGAAGTTGATCTTGTCGAACAGGAACTGGGTATGGGGCAGCAGGGATTCCACGTCGTGCAGCATCTCGTCGATCCACTTGTTCTGCTCCCCCGTCATGCGCTGGCGCAGACTGCGTTTGAGGAAGCGCAGGGCGCGGCGGGTATCGTGCAGGGAGAGACGGATCTGGCCGTTGGCCTCTTCCTGGGCCATCAGCTCCTTGAGCATGGGGTTGATCTGGTCCGGCTCGAAGATCTGATCGGCGGTGTTCTCCAGGGTCTTGTAGCCATCCTCGATGAGATCCGAGAGATACTCCACCTTGAGGTTCTGCACCTCCAGCAGGATGTCGAGGGCGTCTTCGACCTCCAGCCTGTCCTGACGCATGTAGTGGCGTAGCAGACGCACCAGGCCGATGTCATCCTCGCGGATGCTGATCAGCAGGTTGTTGCGCAGGGTAAAGGAGACGTGCACCCCCTTGGTGTCGCGACCGATGCGCTGGGGAAACAGGGAGTGGATGTGCAGACCATCGGTGTCCCAGTAGAAGCGGGCGGATGCCTCGATGTCATCGAGCTCCTCCTTGTCCGGCACCTCCTCCAGGAACAGGCCCGTCAACCATTCTCGCTCCGCAGTGTCCGGCTTGTAGGCATCCAGCCAGACGGTGTTGTCGGGAACGATGTCATCCGGCCCGAGCGTGACTATGTCCAGCACCTTGTTGTTGAGAATGTAGGCGGTGATCATCTGTCCCCCCTTAAGAAGTCATGGGTAATCAGGGATGGTTGCACAGGTTCATGCGGCCTTAGATCGCACGGAAAGCGATCCCATGAAATAGCATAACGAGGCCGATGGACAACCTGAATGCGGCGAACTATACAGGGGCGGGACCCGCTTGTCAGGGCCTATTCATCAGGGGTTCAGCCTGTTCGCTCAAAAAAGCGGCGAGGTCGGATCAGCCGTGGCGACCCCGAAACGGGCGATCCCGGCGTCGCCTCCTTTGTTCGCCCTGGTGTGGGGGAGGGCCCGGGCTCACCGGCGGGAATGGCGGGTTGCTGGTCGCCCTGCGACAGCCCCCGGCCAAGCGCAGGAAACGGTCTCCGGGCGGTGTTCCGGGGCTGCGTCTCCTTGTTATCTGCTCTGGTGTGCGTGGGCAAGCCTGTTACAGATTGGGGTAGTTGGGGCCCGAGCCGCCCTGGGGCGGCGTCCAGACGATATTCTGGCTGGGATCCTTGATGTCGCAGGTTTTGCAGTGAATGCAGTTGGCGGCGTTGATCTGCAGCCTTGGCCGGGTATCCCCATCAAGGATCTCGAACACCCCCGCCGGGCAGTAGCGCTGGGCGGGTTCGGCCCAGGTGGGCAGGTTGACCTCGACCGGAATGCGCGCGTCCTGAAGGGTCAGGTGACAGGGTTGATCCTCGTCGTGGCTGGTGCTGGCCAGATAGACGGAGGAGAGCTTGTCGAAGCTGAGCTTGCCGTCGGGTTTGGGGTAGTCGATGGGCTTGCAACGGCTGGCCAGGCGCAGCTGGCGGTAATCCGGCTCCTTGTCCAGCAGAGTAAAAGGAGAGGTCAAGGCAAAGAGTCGCTGCTCCAGCCAGTTGAAGGCGCCGCCGAGCCAGGGGCCGAAGCGGTGCAGGGCGGCCCCAACGTTGCGGGCCCTCTTCAGTTCCCGGGTCAGCCAGCTTTGCAGCAGCGCGTCCTGAAACTCGGCCAGATCCCGTCCCCCTTCATCCCCTCCTCGCAGTGCCATGGCGACCGTCGCGGCCGCCACCATGCCGGACTTCATGGCGGTGTGGATCCCCTTGATGCGGGAGAAGTCCAGGGTGCCCGCGTCACAACCGATGAGCAGGCCGCCGGGAAAGTGCATGCGCGGCAATGAGTGCCAGCCCCCCTTGGTGATGGCCCGTGCGCCGTAGCTGATGCGCTCGCCCCCCTGCAACGTTGCCGCGATAAGGGGGTGGTGCTTGAGACGCTGGAATTCGTCAAAGGGGCTGAGCCAGGGATTCTGGTAGTTGAGATCGACGATAAGGCCAACTGCCACCTGATCCTGGGCCAGATGATAGAGATAGAAGCCCCCCTGACTCTTGTTGCCCTTTCCCTCACCAAGGGGCCAGCCGCTGCCATGGAGCACCCGCCCAGGATGGGATTGTCCCGCAGGCACCTGCCACACCTCCTTGAAGCCGATGGCGTAATGCTGCGGCTGGGCGCTATTTTCCAGATGGAATCGGGCGATCAGCTGTTTGCCGAGGTGGCCGCGCGCCCCTTCGGCAAACAGGGTATAGCGGCCATACAGGGCCATGCCGGGCACGTGATCCGGCTTGGGGTTGCCCTCCTTGTCGAGACCAAGATCGCCGGTCACCACCCCTCTTATCCTGTTCTCTTCCACGATGAGCTCACTCGCCGCAAAGCCCGGGTAGATCTCGACACCGAGGGCCTCGGCCTGCTTGCCGAGCCAGCGGCAGAGGGTGCCGAGGCTGATGATGTGGCTGCCGTCGTTGTGCATGCGGGGCGGCACCGCCCAGTGGGGCAGTTGCAGGGAGCGGGTGTTGCTTTGCAGCAGATGGACCTGATCATCCGTCACCGGCACGCCGAGGGGGGCTTCCTGCCAGCTCTCTGGCAGCAGCTCCCTGAGGGCGACGGGATCGAGCAGGGCGCCGGAGATGACGTGGGCGCCGATCTCGGCCCCTTTCTCCAGCAGGCAGACCGAGAGGGCCGGGGCCTGCTGCTTCAATGCGATGGCGGCGCTCAGGCCTGCCGGGCCGCCACCGACGATGACGACATCAAATTCCATTGCTTCGCGTTCCATCTTGCCTCTGCGCTCGACTTGGCCTAGGGTAGTGCTGGTAGTTTACGTAAACGTAAACCACTTTGTCAGCAGAAAAGTGAGTGACGACAAGGTGGACCCACACAACAGGTATGAGGGATGACCGCCATGAAGCTGCTGGTCGCAGTCAAACGGGTCGTTGATTACAACGTCAGGATCCGGGTCAAGGGGGATGGCTCCGATGTGGAGCTCGCCAATGTGAAGATGGGCATCAACCCGTTTTGTGAAATCGCGGTGGAGGAGGGGGTCAGGCTGCGGGAAGCCGGCGTGGCATCCGAGCTGGTGGTGGTGACCTTCGGCCCCGAGGCGGCGGCCGAGCAGTTGCGCCATGCCCTGGCGCTGGGGGCGGATCGGGCGCTGCACTATGTTACCGGCGAGACCCTGACCCCGCTCACCGTGGCCCGGGCCCTGCAAACGGTGTGCGGGCAGGAGCAGCCCGATCTGGTGCTGCTCGGCAAACAGTCCATCGACTCTGACAACAATCAGGTAGGGCAGATGCTCGCCGCCCTCAATGACTGGCCACTTGCCACTTTCGCCTCCGCCATCAGGCTGGTGGAGGGGGAATTGCAGGTGACCCGCGAGATAGACGGTGGCCTCGAGACCCTCGGCATGGCGCTGCCCGCCGTGGTGACCGTGGACTTGCGCCTCAACGAGCCTCGCTTCGCCTCCCTCCCCAACATCATGAAGGCCAAGCGCAAGCCGCTGGAGAGCCAGCCGTTCGCCGCCCTCGGGGTAGTGCCGGCCGGCCAGACACGGCAGCTCGGAGTAATGGCGCCGCCGGTGCGCAGCGCCGGCATCAGGGTGGGCTCGGTGGACGAGCTGCTGGACAAGCTCAAGCACGAAGCCCGGGTGCTCTGATGGGCAGGGGCATGAGAGGGATGCCTCCCGCAGGCGTGAGCGCCATGCATGGGGCAGCGGCCCAGGGGAGCAAGGGATCAATGGATGACATGAAGGTGCTGCCATGAGCGTACTTGTGATTGCGGAACATCATCAGGGGCGGATCGCCGACAACCTGGCCCAGCTGGTCACGGCGGCGGGGCGCCTGGGGGGCGAGGTGCACCTCTTGCTGCTGGGGCAGGGGCTGACGGAGGCGGGGGAGCAGGCCGCCGCCCTCACGGGGGTAAACCGGGTGCTGCTGGCGGAACATCCCATGCTGGCGGAGGGGCTCAACGACGGGGTCGACAGACTGCTCGCCGAGGTGGCCAGGGACTACCAGCACTGCCTGATGGCGGCCAGCAGCCAGGGCAAGGATCTGCTGCCGCGGGTGGCGGCCAGGCTCGGGGTGGAGATGATCGCCGAGGTGACCGGCATCGAGGGGCCCGACACTTTCCTGCGTCCCATCTATGCGGGCAACGCCATCGCCCGGGTGGCAAGCAGCGCCCCCGTCAAGGTGCTCACCGTGCGGCCCACCGCGTTCGCCAAGGCCGATTCCGGGGAGGAGCGTGCCGTGATGGAATCGCTGCCGGTGGCCGAGGTGCGCTGCCGTACCCGGCTCATCGAGCGGCGTGCGGTGCGCTCCGCCAGACCCGAGCTCGGGGCGGCCCGGGTGGTGGTCTCCGGCGGGCGGGCACTCGGCTCGAAAGAGCACTTTGCCCTCATCGACGCTCTGGCGGACAAGCTGGGGGCTGCCGTCGGGGCATCGCGGGCCGCCGTGGATGCAGGTTATGTCTCCAACGACCTGCAGGTGGGGCAGACCGGCAAGGTGGTGGCCCCCGAGCTCTACATCGCGGTGGGCATCTCGGGCGCCATCCAGCATCTGGCGGGGATGAAGGAGTCCAAGGTGATCGTCGCCATCAACAAGGACGCGGAGGCCCCCATCTTCCAGGTGGCGGACTACGGTCTGGTTGGGGATCTCTTCACCCTGCTGCCGGAGCTCACCGCCAAGCTGTAAATTTGCCACAAAGGGGCGAAGAAAGCCGTCCGTGCTGTCTCGCCCCCGTTTCCATGCATATTCTCTGCAAGCCCTGGCCCGTTCAGGGCTTTTGTCTGATGGGGGCCCGGTGGTGCCGGGGCAAAAGGTTGCGCTGGATCCCAAAAAGCCTTTGCCCCCACGGGGGGCTGTCGTGTAAAAACGTTCGAGTCACCGATCACACACATCCATTCACGGAAAGCGTCATGAGCAAACAGATTTACAACTTCTGCGCCGGCCCCGCCATGTTGCCGGTTGAAGTCATGGAGCGCGCCCAGCGCGAATTTTGTAATTTCCAGGGGCTGGGAGCCTCGGTCATGGAGCTTTCCCATCGCGGCAAGCCCTATATGGCGGTCGCCGAGAAGGCCGAAGCGGACCTGCGCGACCTGCTGGCGGTGCCGGACAACTACAAGGTGCTCTTCATGCACGGCGGTGGCCGCGGCCAGTTCTCCGCCGTGCCCATGAACCTGCTGGGTGGCGCCAACAAGAAGGCGGATTACCTGGTGACCGGCGTCTGGGCCCAGAGTGCCGTGGATGAAGCCCAGAAATACGGTGACATCCAGACCTTCCAGGGGGTAGCCAAGAACGAGCAGGGAGTCTCCCACCTGCTGCCGACGCCGGCGTTTCGCGCCGATGCTGCCTATGTACACTACTGCCCGAACGAAACCATCGATGGCATCGAGATGTTCGACATCCCGGCCACCGGCGATGTGCCCCTGGTGGCGGATCTCTCCTCCACCATCCTCTCCCGTCCCCTCGATGTGAGCCGCTTCGGCATCCTCTACGCCGGTGCCCAGAAGAACATAGGCCCCTCTGGTCTGGCCATCGCCATCGTGCGCGACGACCTGCTGAACCAGGCCCGCGCCGATGTGCCGTCCATCTTTGACTACCAGCTCACCGCCAAGAACGACTCCATGTTCAACACGCCCCCCACCTACGCCTGGTACCTGGCCGGTCTGGTGTTCGAGTGGCTCAAGGAGCAGGGTGGCCTGGCGGCGATGGAAGCACGCAACAAGGAGAAGGCCGACTTCCTCTACGGCTACCTCGATCAGTCGAGCTTCTATGGCAACAAGGTGGATGTGGCCTGCCGCTCCCGCATGAACGTGCCCTTCCAGCTGAAAAACGAGGCCCTGGACAAGCTGTTCCTGGCGGAGTCGGAAGCGGCCGGTCTGCTGGCCCTCAAGGGACACCGCATCGTCGGTGGCATGCGCGCCAGCCTCTACAACGCCATGCCCCTGGAAGGGGTCAAGGCCCTGGTCAGCTTTATGGATGACTTTGCCAAACGCCACGGTTGAGGCGTGCCTCCCCATTGCCAGACGCCGGGGACTCCCCGGCGTCTGTTTTTCAGACCCATCCTGACCCAGGCTGCCCTCTCCCGCGGTCGTGCCACTGTCGAACTTGCCGCGGGGGACGCGGGCTGTTAACGTCCGGTCAGGTGATTTAATTGAGATCGAACAGGAAGTCTATGAATTCGTTGCGTTTGGAACCCATTTCTAGCGTGGCCGGGGTGGTCAATCTGCCCGGCTCCAAGAGTGTCTCTAACCGGGCCCTGCTGCTGGCGGCCCTGGCCCGGGGCACCACCCGGCTGACCAACCTGCTCGACAGCGATGACATCCGCCACATGCTGGCGGCGCTGACCCAGCTCGGCGTCAAGTACAAGCTCTCCGCCGACAAGACCGAGTGCACCGTGCACGGTCTGGGCCGCAGCTTCGCGGTCTCGGCGCCGGTCAACCTGTTCCTCGGCAATGCCGGCACTGCCATGCGCCCCCTGTGCGCCGCCCTGTGCCTGGGCTCCGGCGAGTACACCCTGGGCGGCGAGCCGCGCATGGAAGAGCGCCCCATCGGCCACCTGGTGGATGCCCTGCGCGAAGCGGGTGCCCACATCCAGTACCTGAAGAAAGATGGCTATCCGCCCCTGGTGGTGGATGCCAAGGGGCTCTGGGGTGGCGATGTCCACATCGACGGCTCCGTCTCCAGCCAGTTCCTGACGGCGTTCTTGATGGCGGCCCCCATGGCGGCCGGCGACACCCGCATCCATATCAAGGGGGAGCTGGTCTCCAAGCCCTACATCGACATCACCCTGCACATCATGAAACAGTTCGGGGTGGTCATCGAGCACGACGACTACAAGGTGTTCTACATCAAGGGCAACCAGACCTATGTCAGCCCGGGGGACTTCCTGGTGGAAGGGGATGCCTCCAGCGCCTCCTACTTCCTCGCGGCGGGTGCCATCAAGGGCAAGGTGCGGGTTACCGGCATCGGCAAGCACAGCATCCAGGGGGACATCCACTTCGCTGACGTACTGGAGAAGATGGGGGCTCGCATCACCTGGGGCGATGACTTCATCGAGGCCGAGCAGGGGCCGCTCAAGGGCATCGACATGGACATGAACCACATCCCGGATGCGGCCATGACCATCGCCACCACGGCGCTGTTTGCCGAGGGCACCACCACCATCCGCAACATCTACAACTGGCGGGTGAAGGAGACCGACCGACTGCACGCCATGGCGACCGAGCTGCGCAAGCTGGGCGTGGAAGTGGAGGAGGGGCACGACTTCATCACCGTGATCCCGCCCGCACAGCTGACCCACGCGGCCATCGACACCTACAACGATCACCGCATCGCCATGTGCTTCTCCCTGGTGGCGCTCTCCGATACGCCGGTCACCATCAATGATCCGGGTTGCACCTCCAAGACCTTCCCGGACTACTTCGACAAGCTGGCCAGCGTCAGTCAGGCCTGAGCCCTTTCGGCCCGCTTCGTGCGGGCCTTTTCATCTCTGCCCCCCCGCTTTTTTCATGCCTCCTAGCAGCATTATGCAAACTTGCAAGGTGCGATAATAAAATTCCTTGCCGAAGAATGTAATTTTCTATTTACACCGACCCGGCACAGGGCTAGATTGAGATCTCTTTATCGCAGTCATCTAGCAGGAAACTTGGTCATGCAGCATCAAACCGACGACGTTCGTATCAGTGAAATCAAAGAGTTATTGCCCCCGGTTGCGGTGCTTGAGAAGTTTCCGGCGACCGACACCGCCTCGGCCACCGTGTTTGAATCCCGTCAGGCCATCCACAACATCCTGGCCGGCGACGATGATCGCCTGCTGGTGGTGATCGGCCCCTGCTCCATCCACGATCCGGTCGCCGCCCTGGAATACGGCAAACGCCTCAAGGTGCTGCGCGACGAGCTGAAAGATCAGCTGGAGATCGTGATGCGGGTCTACTTCGAAAAACCCCGTACCACAGTGGGCTGGAAGGGGCTGATCAATGACCCCTATCTCGACAACAGCTGCCAGATCAACGACGGCCTGCGCCTGGGTCGCAAGCTCTTGCTGGATCTCAACGACATGGGGCTGCCGACCGCCTCCGAGTTCCTCGACATGATCACCCCGCAATACGTGGCGGATCTGATGAGCTGGGGTGCCATCGGCGCCCGTACCACCGAATCCCAGGTACACCGCGAGCTGGCTTCCGGTCTCTCCTGCCCGGTGGGCTTCAAGAACGGCACCGACGGCACCATCAAGGTGGCCATCGACGCCATCGGCGCCGCCAGCGCCCCGCATCACTTCCTGTCGGTGACCAAGTACGGCCACTCCGCCATCGTCTCGACCGCTGGCAACCCGGACTGTCACATCATCCTGCGCGGTGGCCGCGAGCCCAACTACAGCGCCCGTCACGTGGATGAGGTGGTGAGTGGTCTGGACAAGGCCGGTCTGCCCCAGAAAGTGATGATCGACTTCAGCCACGCCAACAGCAGCAAGCAGTTCAAGAACCAGATGCTGGTGGCCGAGGACGTGGCCGGTCAGCTGCGTGCCGGCAGCAAGGCGGTGTTCGGCGTCATGGTGGAGAGTCACCTGGTGGAAGGGCGTCAGGATCTGGTGGACGGGTGCGAGCTCACCTTCGGCCAGAGCATCACCGACGCCTGCATCGGCTGGGCCGATACCGAGGTGCTGCTGCGCAACCTGGCGGACGCCGTGGCCGCTCGCAACGCCCTCTGAGCCCAAGGCGCCCCGTTGGCGGGGCAATAAAAAAGCGCGACCCTGGGTCGCGCTTTTTGTTTGGCCATCTCTCGGCAGGTCGCGGTTTACTTGGCCCGCTCCTGGTGGCCGCGCAGGCGGATGTTGATCATCTCCACCACCAGCGAGAAGGCCATGGCGAAGTAGATGTAACCCTTGGGAATGTGCAGATCCAGCCCTTCGGCCATCAGCGCCACCCCGACCAGGATAAGGAAGGAGAGGGCCAGCATCTTGATGGTGGGGTGGGTATCGACGAAGTCGCCAATGGCCTTGGCGGCAAACATCATGACGCCGACGGCGATGATGATGGCCAGCACCATGACAGGGACATGATCCGCCATGCCCACGGCGGTGATGACGGAGTCCAGGCTGAAGATGATGTCGAGTATGGCGATCTGCACCAGGGTGGACAGGAAGCCCGCGGTCTTGCTCACCACACCCGCCTCTTCGGCGGCCCCTTCCAGGCTCTGGTGGATCTCGTGGGTGCTCTTGGCGATGAGGAACAGACCCCCCACCAGCAGGATGAGATCCCGTCCCGAGATGGCTTCCCCCAGCACGGTGAAGAGGGGCTCGGTGAGGCGCATCACCCAGGCCAGGGAGAGCAGCAGCAGGATGCGGGTGCCCATGGCGAGCCCCAGCCCCAGGATGCGCGCTTTCTGGCGCTGGGCTTCCGGCAGGCGACCCACCAGGATGGAGATGAAAATGATGTTGTCGATGCCGAGCACGATCTCGAGCAGGGTCAGGGTGGCGAGCGCGACCCAGGCGGAGGGGTCAGCAATCCATTCCAGCATGATTGAACCTTGGTTGAACAGTGATTGAGGTAGAAGCCGCGCATTTTAGCAGGGGGTCATGGCTTGTCCCAGTGGCGGGAAAAGATAAAAATGGCGGCGATCCAACAGGAGGGAAACATGTTTCGATTAGGGCTCATCATCAACCCCGTCGCCGGCATCGGCGGGGCCGTCGGTCTCAAGGGCAGTGACGGCATGGTCGCCGAGGCGCTGGCGCGCGGGGCCGTCCCCAAGGCCCGGGAGCGGGCCCGCCAGGCCCTGTTGCCCCTGTGCGAGCTGACCACGTCATTCGAGCTGCTGACGGTGGCCGAAGAGATGGGGGCCGACCTCGCCGCCGAGCTGGGGCTGCCCCATCGCATCGTCCATCGGCCTGCCGGGGCGCAGACGAGCGCCGAGGACACCCGGGCTGCCGCCCTGGCCCTGCGCGATGCCGGGGTGGATCTGCTGCTCTTCGCCGGTGGCGATGGCACCGCCCGTGACATCTGCGCGGCGGTGGGGGAGTCCTGCCATGTGCTCGGCATCCCGGCGGGGTGCAAAATCCACTCCGGGGTCTACGGGGTGACGCCGGCGGCGAGCGGCCGGGTGGCGGCCAGAATGATCGCAGGGGAGCTTCTGAGCCTGGTGGATGCGGAGGTGATGGACATCGACGAGGAGGCGTTTCGCGCCGGCAAGGTGCGCGCCCGCCACTACGGCCAGCTGCTGGTGCCCGGGGATCTGCGCTACGTGCAGGCGGTCAAGCAGGGGGGGCGGGAGTCCGAGGAGCTGGTGCTCGCCGATCTCGCCGCCGGTGTGGTGGAGCAGATGGAGCCCGATACCCTCTACCTGATGGGGTCGGGGAGCACGGTGGCCGCCTGCATGGGTGAGCTGGGTCTGGAAAATACCTTGCTCGGTGTGGATCTGGTGGAAAATGGCCGGCTTATCGGGCAGGATCTGTCCGCCGCCGAGATCCTGACCCGGATCCGCGGCCGTCGCTGCCGTCTGATCATCACCCTGATCGGCGGTCAGGGACATCTGTTCGGGCGCGGAAATCAGCAATTGAGTCCAGACGTGATCCGGGCCGTCGGGCGCGAGCATATCCAGGTGCTCGCCACCAAAGCCAAGCTGGCGGCGCTAGAAGGCCGTCCGCTGCTGGTGGACACCGACGATCCGGCACTGAACCGGTCGTTGAGTGGTTATCTGCGCATAACCACGGGATACAAGGATCAGGTCATCTACCCGGTGGCCAACCCGGAATAGGACATCAAGGATGCGGCTGGCCTGGCGCCAGAGAGCCGCGATCAACCGGATCGCGGTTCCACTCCCCGAATTTTTTGCCGGCAACCCCGGAAATGAGGCTGCGTTAAATGACGATTCACGATTTTGAACACAAGTTGTTGGGACTGATCGACGCCATGGTCGCCACGGCCAGCGAAGACGAGCTGTTTGCGGGTGGCTATCTGCGAGGGCACATCTCCCTTGCGGTGGCGCGCGCCGAGCTGGAGGGCAAGACCCTGGTGCGGGACGTCAAGAGCTATGTGCTGCGCAGCCTGAACGAGGCCATCTTGCAGGGTGAGCTCTCCGAGCAGGACGAGGTGCTGGTGCAGGAGATGTGGAAGCGTCTGCAGGCCCAGGCGGAAGCTTGATCCCATTCGCAGTTCAAACACAAGTTTAAGTAATCTGCTTCCCTGAGTGTTATCAAAAGGTTAATAATGAGGCTCGCCTTTTGTTTCAGGGATTAAACCATGGCCTCCACCTCACGCATTGCCACCAGACTGCCGCTCGAGATGCTCTATCACTGGGAGCGGCAGTGTCCCGACCGAATCTATCTGCGTCAGACCATCCACCGCGAATACGTCGACTTCACCTGGGGTGAGGTTGCCGACGAGGCGCGGCGCATGGTGACGGCACTGCGCGCCCTGGGCCTGGTGCCCGGTGACAAGGTGGCCCTGCTCTCCAAGAACTGCGCCCAGTGGTTCATCGCCGATCTGGCGATGCAGATGGGGGGATACGTGAGCGTGCCCATCTACCCCACCGCCAACGTCGACACCATCGAATACGTGCTGCGCCACAGCGAAACCAGGGCGATCTTCGTCGGCAAGCTGGACGACTGGAAGAGCCAGGAGGCGGGGGTGCCCGGGGATCTGCTGCGTATCGCTCTGCCTTACGACACCATGCCGGCCACCCACCAGTGGGACGATCTGCTGGCGCAATACGACCCCATCCCGGACAGCCCGGTGCAGGCGCCGGATGCCCTGCTGAGCCTGGTTTACACCTCCGGCAGCACCGGCAAGCCCAAGGGGGCCATGCTGAGCGTGGAGCGCTACGCCTGGTCCTGTGAGAAGCTGGTGGAGGCGGTCTCCCTCACCGCCGAGGATCGCGGCTTCTCCTACCTGCCCCTTGCCCACATCACGGAGCGGGTCTACATCTACGGCGGCAGCCTGTTCAGCGGTGCCACCATCGCCTTCCCCGAATCCCTCGACACCTTCATCGAGGACGTCAAGCGCTGCCGTCCCACCGTCTTCATCTCGGTGCCGCGGCTCTGGGCCATGTTCCGCATCAAGATCCACGAGAAGCTGCCCCAGAAAAAGCTGGCGCTGCTGCTCAAGATCCCCCTCGTCTCCAGCCTCATCAAGAGCAAGCTGCAAAAGGGGCTGGGGCTGGATCAGGCGCGGGTGCTGGGCTGCGGCTCTGCGCCGGTGGCCCCGGCGCTGCTGGAGTGGTATCACAGCATCGGCATCCATATCACCGAGGCCTGGGGCATGACCGAGAACCACGCCTACTCCACCCTCAACTACCCGTTCCGGGCGGACAAGATAGGCACCGTCGGCAAGGCCGGGCCCGGGGTGACCATCAAGATCTCCGACGAGGGGGAGATCCTCTGTCGCTGCGACGGCATGATGGTGGGCTACTACAAGGATCCCGAGCACAGTGCGGAGGCCATCGACGCCGAGGGCTGGCTGCACACCGGTGACATGGGCAAGCTGGACCGGGAGGGTTACCTCACCATCACCGGCCGCATGAAGGACGTCTTCAAGACCGCCAAGGGCAAGTACGTGGCCCCGGTGCCCATCGAGGGGATGCTCGGGCAGGAGCCCATCATCGAGCAGCTCTGCGTCATCGGCTACGGCATGCCGCAGCCGGTCGCCCTGGTGCAGCTCGCCGAGAGCGCCATGAAGGGGGACAAGGCCGGGGTGGAAGCCCAGCTGGAGGCTGCCCTCAATCGGGTCAACGACAAGCTGGAATCCCATGCTCGCCTGCGGGGCATCCTGGTGGTCAAGAGCCCCTGGAACATCGAGAACGGGGTGCTGACCCCCACCATGAAGATCCGCCGCCACCTGCTGGAACAAAA
This sequence comes from Aeromonas sp. QDB17, assembly GCF_027705305.1. Classification (NCBI taxonomy): domain Bacteria; kingdom Pseudomonadati; phylum Pseudomonadota; class Gammaproteobacteria; order Aeromonadales; family Aeromonadaceae; genus Aeromonas; species Aeromonas sp. QDB17. The sequence goes on along the minus strand of NZ_JAPDBP010000020.1, from coordinate 11,478 downwards.
ATACGCGGACATCGGCGAGCGCTGGTCCGGCAGCCAGCGCATCCTGTGGGAGTCCTGACAGGGGTCGGTGCCGCCATATCGGCCACATCAATGACAGCGGGGGAGCCAGTGGCTCCCCCGCTGTATTTCAGGGGGAAGCAGCCGACAGGGGGCGGGGCTGGGGCATTGATCCCTTCCCCGAGGTTTCCCGCCGCCATGCCGCCCCGCGTCGAGGAAACAGGCAGGGAAAGGCATTTGCAAAATCCATGGAGAGGCGGGATCCCAGTGGCTTGGCAAATGCATCTTGGGGTCACACACGGGGGCCGCAAGGGGCGGGGCATTGACCCCTTCCCCGACGTTTCCCGCCGTCGCCATGCCGCCCTGCGTCGAGGAAACAGGCAGGGAAAGGTATTTGCAAAATCCATGGAGAGGCGGGATCCCAGTGGCTTGGCGAATGCATCTTGGGGTCACACACGGGGGTCGCAAGGGGCGGGGGCGGGGTATTTATCCCTTCCCCGATATTTCCCGCCGCGGCCATATGGCCCCGCGTCGGCGGAACAGGCAGGGAAGGTATTTGCAAAATCCATGGAGAGGCGGGATCCCAGTGGCTTGGCAAATGCATCTTGGGGTCACACACGGGGGCCGCAAGGGGCGGGGGCGGGGCATTGGGCCCCTTAACCTGGGCTTCCCGCCACCGCAGAGGAGGTCTGCCAATAAGGTCATCGGAGGGAGGCCGCCCTCACATGGGGCAGGGGGGCATCTGATGCACGGCGCCAGAGGCGCAGAGAAAGGGGGTGAGGGGCAGGATGAGAGCCGCAGAGAGCAAGAAGGGGAGCCGCAGCTCCCCTTCCCGTTGACGGATGCCGGGGTCAGACGGCTTTGTACTCAAGCTCGACCGAGCCCAGCGCCTTCAGGGTGGACTGGGCCGAATCCCGCTGGCTGATCTGGCCATCCTTGCTCTCCAGCAGCACGGCGCGGCGCACGGTGGCGAGATCCTCGCCACCCAGCACAGCGTGGGCGCAGGCCATCTGCATCGGCGGCAGGCTCGGGTTGAAGGCGGCGTTCTCGGCATAGCGGCCGCAGAAGATGCGCCCGTCCTCGAACTGCAGCGCCACCGCGGCATAGCCCTGGCTGTAGGGGGCATAGCTCTGGCGGGCGGCGGCGAGCGCAGCCTGCCACAGGGGGTCGTCGCTCTCGAGCACCAGCTCGTCGTGAGCCTGGGGGCTCATCAGGGCATCGGTGATCTCGAGATCGGCGGGGCCGAAGGAGTGGGGCAGGAAGGATTGCAGCTCGCTGAGATCGTCCGGCAGGGAGACCTTCAGGGTCTTGGCGGTGCTCAGCTCGTTCATGAACTGGCGGCAGTGGCCGCAGGGGGTGTAGTTCACGGTGATCTCGGAGATCCCGGTCTCGCCACCCAGCCAGGCGTTGGAGATGGCGGACTGCTCGGCGTGGACCGAGTGGAACAGCCCCTGGCCCGCGAACTCCATGTTGGCGCCAAAGTACCAGGTGCCGCTCAGGCCGCAGGCGATGGCGCCGACGAAGAACCTGGAGATGGGGGCCACCGAGCAGGCGGCCGCCAGCGGCAGCAAGGCCAGACGCAGGGCCCTGTCATCCAGCCCGGTGGCGGCTTTCAGGGTCGCGACCTGGTCCGGGGTGAAACGGGCCTGGAAATCGTCCCCCAGCATGGGCAGCAGGGCGGCCTGGAGCGGGGCGGAAAGGGTCTCGAATGGCTTGGCAAAGCGGGGATGCATACTGTGTCCTCAAAGGCCAATTGGGGGGCCATTGTAGGGAGCAAGCGCGGCGAATTGTGTGAGCGCGCTCACGCCTTGATGGGCAAAGGGGCGGGGATGGTAAAGGAAACGTTTGTCTTTCGCAATCTGTGCGCCAGCTCCCGGCATCAGGGAGGCGAGGGTATCGGATGGAAACGGTGAAAGGGCACAGAGGCCATGGCCGCAGGGGCGGCCATGGCAACGGGGATCAGGTCAGCCAGTGGTAGAGGGCGAACAGCAGGGGGGCGATGGCCGCGGTCAGCACACCGCACACCACCATGGCCAGCGACGAGAAGGCGCCCTGGGTCACCCCCTGCTCGGCGGAGGCGGCGGTGCCGATGGCGTGGGCGCAGGCTCCCATGGCGAGCCCCTGAGCCTCGGGGTCGGTGACCCGCATCAGCTTGAGCAGGGGATAGCCCACCAGGGCCCCCAGGATCCCCACCACCACCACCACGGCGGCGGCGATGGCGGGAATGCCGCCGAGGGACTGGCTGACGCTCATGGCGAGCGGCGTGGTGATGGACTTGGTGGCGATGGAGGCGAGCAGCGCCGGATCCGCCCCCATCAGGTGGCCGACCCCCAGGGTGGTGCAGACCGAGATGAGCACCGCGGTGAGGGTACAGGCCAGGATGGGTGTGAGCTTGTCGCGGATCTGGCGTGCCTGCTGGTAAAGCGGCAGGGCCAGGGCCACCACGGCGGGTTCCAGCAGGGCGGTCAGGGGCGAGGCCCCCTGCTGGTACTGATCCAGGGGCAGATCGAGCCAGAGCAGCAGGCTGATGATGACGGCGGTGGGGATCAGCACCGGATTGATGACGGGCCAGGGCAGGCGGCGGTAGAGGGCCCGGGTCATGAAATAGAGGGCCAGGGTGAGGGGCAGGGCGAACCAGAGGATCATGGCTTGTTCATCCTTTGATAGAGGTGGCCGACCGCGCCCAGGATGAGCACGATGCCGAGCACGACGCAGAGCATGATGAGACCGAAGGATTGGCGCAGGGGCTCGAGCCAGGCCACCAGGCCCACCGCCACCGGCACGAACAGCGCCCCCATGTGGCGCAGCAGCAGGCCGCCCCCCAGCTCGACCCAGGAGAAGCGGACGATCTGCAAGGAGAGCAGCACGAACAGCAGCAGCATGCCGATGATGCTGCCGGGGAAGGCGAAGGGCAGGATGGCCGCCACGGCCTTGCCTGCCAGCAGACAGGCGATGATGACCAGAAAATCACGAAGGTAGCGCAGGGTGCGTTGCAGCAGCACGGGGGCCTCATCTTGGCAAGTGTGAGCAAGGTCGCAGTTTAACAGGCACGGGGGGGAGGGAACAGGGTCAACTGGCCCGCAGGGGATACAATGGCCCGGCTTCAACCCCATTCACAAGAAGGAGTTCCCATGTCGACCCCCTCTCTCCTGGCCCGGTTGCGCCAACTGCCCGCCGATCCCGCCCTCCCTGACGCCCTGCTGCAAACCCGCCAGTGGGAGGGGCCGCTTTGCCGGGTGAGGCTTGACAACACAGGGAAGCAGTCCGAGGCCGTCCACCACTGGCGGCTGTTTGAGGGGGATCTCGGACTTGCGCCCGACGCGGCCATCTACGGGGAGGGATTCCAGATGCTGGCCCAGACCGGGGGACGCTGGAATGCCCCCGAGCACCTGGGCCGCTGCCCCGATGCGTCTGTCTATCGCATCACCGCCGATCATGGCTACCACACGGTGCACAACCTGCTGCTGGTGGCGCAGGAGGGGGGCTGGCTGCTGCTGGCCTTTGCGAGCTGCCAGCGCTTTGGCGGGGAATTTCGCCTCCATCCCGACGGGCGCCTCGAGATCGTGATGAACACCGAAGGGCGCACCCTGGCGCCGGGTGCGCACTGGCAGAGCGAGGCGCTGATCTGCCTGGAGGGGCCGGACAGGGAGGCCCTGCTCGCGACGCTGGCGCAGCATATCGCCGCCGAGCACGGCTCCCTGGTGGGGGAGGTGCCCACGCGCCCGAGCGGCTGGTGCTCCTGGTATCACTACTACGCGAACGTGAGCGCGGCGGACATTCGCGAGAACCTGGCGGTGCGGGCCGAGCGTTTCCCGGCCCTGCGCTACGTGCAGATAGATGACGGCTATCAGGCCAGGATGGGGGACTGGCTCACCCCTTCCGCCAAGTTCGAGGAGGGGGTGGCGGCCCTGGCAGGGGAGATCCGCGCCGCCGGTTGCGAGCCTGCGCTCTGGGTCGCCCCCTTTATCGCCGAGCCCGGCTCCCGAGTGTTCCAGGATCACCCTGACTGGTTCGTGAAAGGGGAGGATGGCCTGCCGCTCCCCTCGGAGCGGGTCACCTACGGGGGCTGGCGCTGCACCCCCTGGTACGTGCTGGATGGCACCCACCCCGAGGTGCAGGCCCACCTGGAGCAGGTATTTCGCACCCTGCGTACCCAGTGGGGCATTCACTACTTCAAGCTCGATGCCAACTTCTGGGGGGCCATCCACGGTGGGCGCTTCCACGACCCCGCCGCCACCCGGGTGGAGGCCTATCGGCGCGGCATGGCCGCCATCCTGCGCGGCGCCGGGGAGGGGGCCTTCCTGCTCGGCTGCAATGCGCCGCTGTGGCCGAGCCTCGGCCTGGTGCACGGCATGCGGGTGAGCGATGACGTGGAGCGCCAGGGCCCCCGTTTTCGCCAGATAGCGCGAGAAGCCTTCTGCCGCGCCTGGCAGCACGAGCGGCTCTGGGTGCTGGACCCCGACTGCGTCTGCCTGCGGGATATCCCGGGCCAGCACGGGAGCCGCGCCGAGTACGAATTTCACCTGGCCGCCCTGGTGGCGAGCGGTGGCATGGTGCTGGCGGGGGACAGATTGCAGGATCTGGACGAGGCGCAAGGGGCGCGCCTTGGCAAGCTGCTCGCCCTGTGCGCCGCGCGTACCCCGGCGGCCCGCTTCGAGGGGATGACATTCGAGCGCGGGCGGGTGGCGCTGCCCGTGGGCGGCGAGCTGCTCTGCCTGTTCAACTGGGGGGAGCACGCCTGCGAGTTCCCGTTGACGCCGGGGGGCACGGACTTCTGGGACGAGACGCCCCTGGGGAGCACCCTGGTGCTGCAAGGGGGGCAGGGGGCGGTGATCCGCTACCCCTGATGGCGTTGCACTGCAAAAAGGCTCCCTCGGGAGCCTTTTTTACGTGGCGAAATGGTCTCTAGAAGTGCCACTCCATCCCGATGGCGTAATTGGCGGAGCCATAGCCCGGGATCTCGTTGCTGGAGGCGAGCGCCTTGACGGTGAGGCGGGTTGTCAGGGGGATGCCGAGCCCCATGCCGATGGCGATCTCGTCGCTCTGATCCCCCATCATGTCCACCCGCAGGGTGCGATAGAGGGAGAGATCCTGGCTCATCTGGGCATAGATCTGGGACGACTTGTTGTAGAGCTGGCCGAACACCTCCATCTGGAAGCCGTTTTGCGGCGTGATGGCCAGGGGAATGCCGGCGAAGCGGTAGAGATCCGAGTGGTTGAAATAGCTGTTGGTGATTTGCGGGGTGAAGTCGGTCTGCTGGTAGAGGGTGCTGAAGTTGTGCTCGATGAGCCGGTAGGTCTGCTCCGGCAGGCGCAAGAGGTAGTCTGGCACCTCGAACCGGGCGCCAGCGAGGGCGGCCTGGGGCAGCAGGGCACAGGCGACGAGTGTCAAAGCAGGCAGAGCTGAACGCATAAAACGAGAGTTCCCCAACAGTCGAAAGCACGGCATCCATGCCGTCAGCGCATCTAAATATTCACACTATCAGGAGCTTGGGCTCCCTGCCCATTATGTCGCGAGCCGGGGAAACGCATCGGTTTTTAACTGTGAAACGGCTCACATCTCACAGATTTTCAAGGTAGTGATAGAGACTCTTTAGAATCGCAAAGTTCCGTTCGTTCCCCTGGTTCTGTTCCGCCAGGGCTTCCAGGCGCGGCACATAATCCGGCAGGCGGCGGCTGAAGTAGTCGCTGCAGTGCAGGCGCCAGCGCTTCTGCTCCGCTTCGCTCAAGGTGTGAGGCCAGTTGCGGGCGCGGTAACGGAACAGCATCTCGGGCAGACGGGGATCCGTGAAGGCAAACTCCCGCTCCCCCAGCAGATCCGCCGGAGTGGCGCGCACCAGATCCATGGTGGACTTGTCGCCGTGGCCGAAGAAGCCGGCGTAGAGCTGGGTGTCGGGGTCGCCGTCGGTGTTGCCGGCAAACTCCTGGTTGAACACCTCCACCAGTTTTTCCCGCACCTCGGGGTGGGCCCGCAGCAGATCCAGGCTTTTGCGGCACTGTGCCCGATTGATGCCCAGTTCGTCCGCCCGCTCCGGCGTCAGGGTGGCGGCCGGGGCCAGCACCGGGCACTTGTTGATGTGCACCAGTTTGACCGGAATGCCAGCCAGATCCCCCAGCTCCTCTTTTCTGGTGTAGAGGCGCTCGCGGATCTCCTCGCAGGAGAGCTCGATGAGCGGAGTCGGGTCACGGGTCAGATCCACCATGATCACCGCGTTCTGGTTGCTGGGGTGCCAGGCGAGCGGCGACACCCAGCTCGCACACCCCTGCCAGGGGGAGAACATGCCGGAGACGTGCACCAGGGGTTTCATGGTCACCACGTCGATGAGGGCCTTCACCTTGTTCTTGTTGCGAAGATCAAAGAGGTACTCGAAGAGCTTGGGCTGGGCTTTTTTCACCAGCCTGGCCATCTCGATGGTGGCCAGCACATCCGAGAGCGCATCGTGGGCGTTGGCGTGGGCCACGCCGTTGGCCACGGTGAGCTTCTCCAGCCGGAAGCTCGGCTTGCCCTCGTCGTCAAACGCCCACTCTATTCCCTGCGGGCGCAGGGCGTAGCAGGCCCGCAGCATGTCGAGGATGTCCCAGCGGGAGTTGCCGTTCTGCCAGGCGTAGGCATAGGGGTCATAGAAGTTGCGATAGAGGGTGTAGCGGGTCACCTCGTCATCGAAGCGGATGCTGTTGTAGCCGAGCACGCAGGTGCCCGGGGTGGCGAACTCTGCGTGGATCTGGCGGATGAAGTCCGCCTCGCACAGCCCGTCCTTCATCGCCTTTTGCGGCGTGATGCCGGTGATGAGGCAGGCTTCCGGCTCCGGCAGGTAATCTGCCGGCGGCTTGCAGTAAATCACCAGCGGCTCGCCGATGACGTTGAAATCCGCGTCGGTGCGAATGCCCGCAAACTGCGACGGCCTGTCTTTGGCCGGACTGATGCCGAAGGTCTCGTAGTCGTGGAAGTAGTAAGTGGGCTGGGTGGTCTGCTTCGCTGATGTGCTCATGTGTTCTTGTGTGTTCGCGCTTCTGATTGATTTTTCAGGGTTTAGTGCCGTTCTGGTGAGGTGCAAATTCCGAAGACACTTTCATCGTTCACCCAAACCTGACGTTGTTCAATGGCCTGCTGGTACATTATCTGGTACAAAACACCCCATGAGAGTGGTACAAAATTTTAATGGGGTAGCAATGGCGTTATCAGATAGCTGGCTTCGAGGGGTGAATGGTAAACCATATGCTGGCCCGAGCGAAGTGAGCGACGGTGATGGGTTGAGTGTCCGGGTCTCACCGAAGGGGGTGGTTGCGTTCCAGGTTCGGCATGTGGTCGACGGGAAGCGGGTTCGGACCTCTCTTGGTCGGTACCCGGCTCTGACCTTGCGAGAGGCCCGGATAAAGGCCGATGAGCTCAAAAGCGGTGTTGCGCCGATCAGTGCCTCGGGCGACGAGCCTACGCCTGCAGCCTTGTTTGATGAGTGGTTCGAGAAGTACGTGATGCGGGAGTGCCGAGAAGGTACCCAGAAATACTATCGCTATACCTTCTCATCGGTGAAGAACCGCTTGCCTGACCGGCCAATCAACCAGATCACCATGGACATGTGGTTGAGCTATTTCGATGCCATCAGCGAACGGGCACCCGGGGTTACCCGTATGGTGATCACGGGGCTAAAGGCCTGCTTCAACTGGCATGTTCGCCGCGGCACGATCAACATGCCCAACATGATGAGTCTGCGGGCCAGGGATGTTGGCGCTCCCGCCAAGACCGGTCACCGGGTGTTGACGGTGCCAGAGGTTGCAAAGATCTGGCGGGCCATTGAGGCCAGCCGGGCCGGAACCGGCAACAAAGTGATTCACTTGCTTTGTCTGGTCTATGGGTGCCGGCTGTCCGAGGCCAGAACGCTCAAGCGTCAGGACCTGGATTTCGAGTCTATGGTCTGGACCGTGCCGGCGGAGATCAGCAAGACCGGCCGGCCTATCCGCCGCCCCATCACATCGGTGGGCAAGCAACTGTTCGAACGAGCAGCCATGGCGTCGGTGGACCCAGTCTATCTGTTCCCGGGTCAGGGGGAGGGGAATGGGCCGCTGGAGATCCACTCATGTAATCGGTTGGTGAGCCGCTTGCGCAGCAGCCTGGGGATCCCCCATTGGAGGATTCATGATGCTCGTCGAACGCTGTCGACCCGGCTATCGGAATTGGGGGTGTCGCCCCATATCACCGAAGTGATGCTGGGGCACACCCTGACTGGCGTGATGGCTGTTTACAACAAACATGACTGGCTTGAGGATCAAGCGGCTGCCTATGAGCGCTGGTGGACAGTGATCCAGCGGGAGCTAGGCGTTGCCACTGATCCGGTTGTGGCTGTCAATCCAGGCCATGATGTGTGACTTGATCCAGCGCAGTGGCTGGTGGTCGATGGGTTTGGGAAAGGTGGTATCCCTCATGCGCAGGTGATACAGCGCCGTGCGCCCTTTTCCCAGCATGACCATCAGCTCACTCTGGTCAATCTTCTCAATCTGTTCTTGCATGCTTCCTCCTATCCATTCTGTTCATTTGTAGCGATGGTCCAGCGATAGCCACCATGGGTTGCCTGAGAGTTGTTCAGGCACCGGGTGATGCTGACGCGCACAAACCCGCCTGTTCGTTCCGCCTCGACAATGCTGTCGAACCTCACAATCTGCTGCTCCTCGTTGATGCCGATCACCGGCGTCTTGTGCCATTGCGGATCCCGCACCTGGTCCACGAAGAGGCGGCGAGTGTGCCGCCCTCTGCCGTTCTCCCCGACCATGCAAAAGTGTTCAACCCGGGTGGTGAAGCGGGCCTCCCTGTGTATCTGGCCCATCACGATGCTGGCCTTGCTGACCGTGAGGGAGAAGGTCGCAGCCACCTCTGCGCTGATGGCGCCATCGGTTCGGGCATGAACCCACTCGGCAACCTCCTGAATGATGCTCATACGAATTCCTCCTCAAGGTTGTCGATGGCTGCAATGGCCCGTTGGAGTAACTCATGCTTGGGCACATCTTCCGTTGCTATGAGAGCCGTGAAGATTGCGACAGCAGCAGCTTGGCGTTGCGGGTCGTTCAGCGGTCGCTGGGCTCCTTTATAGTTCCATTCCATCGTGTCCATAGCATTGAGGATTCGCTCAAGGCGCTCGCGCTCGTCATCGGGCATGATGGTGAATTGGTCACGCAACTGCGCATCACTCAATGAGATGGCGATGGCCACTTCGCGGGCGGTGTAGCGCTCCCGCTCCCCATAGAGGACTGTCAGCACGGTGACAAAGCGATGCCAGACAGCACCGCCCAAATTGAGCTCGTTGTTCTGGTAGTCAAAGGCCCAGTCCTCGAGCGACTTGGTGCTGGGTTCCTCGGTTGGGTGGTGGGCATCCAGCAGCTCGAGCTGCCGCTCTGCATGGTTTGGCTCTGGGATGGTGGCTTCGGTACTCTGCGCCAACAGCTCGGCGGCCTTGGCGGTGGCCAGTTCTTGCAGATCGCCTGGCGCCGTCAGGTTGTCGATGATCCAGGCGGCCAGCTCGGCGGTCCTGGCCGGGGTCAGGATGTCCGCATCGTCGATCTGGTAGATAACCCCCTTCACTGCGGGGTGGCGTTGCCAGTGGGGCAGGGTGGGGGAACGACTCTCTTCTGCGACAAAGCCCTGATGGATAGGCTTGCCGGCCAGCAGGTTGGCGACGGCCAGATCGAGCCGATAGAAGATCTCGGAGAGTGGATAAGGCTCGTCCAGCCAGCCTTGCACATAATCCCTGACCGTATCCTGTTGCTCTTCGCCGAGATCAACGCACTCAAACTGCTTGGCCATGATGCTGGTGGCGTCGGCATAGCCCAGTTCGGCCGCCGCCGCGGCGCTGGCCTCGTTATCGTCGGCTGCTGGTGGTTCCCCCGCGGCCGGTTCTGTTTCGGCGGGTTGCTCCTGGGTGACCACGGGGGTCAGCTTGGGCGTGGCGTTACGGATAACGTGATCGGCGGCCAGGGTGAGCTCCACCGCTTGGCGGTGGATCATGTCGAGGATGATGGTGCCGGTGGTGATGAGGTCGTCACGGCGCAGGCGTGCCTCGGGGCGGCGCTCGCCCTGCCAGCCGGCGTCGAAGATCACCACGGCTGAGGCGAAGCCGCTGGAGCTGGGCTTGTCCTTCTTCGGGTCGCGGGGCACGTACCAGCTCGGCACCTCAAAGCCGATACGGCCGCTGATGAACTGGATGAAGTCGGCATCTTCCGGCCACCAGGTTTCGCTGGTGGCGGCCTTGATGAGCAACATGATCTTGGCGCCCAGCGCCCGTTGCTCGCGGCAGTAGTTGAGGATGGCCTCCATCCCGGTGATGGGGTTCCCCTCGCTATCCGTGCAGGGGCGCGAGTAGGGCGGGTTGGCGTAGGCTGCTCCACCGAGGCGGCGCAGGTCGGCGGCCAGCTCCTGGGTGAGGGCGTTGTCTTCGGCATCGTAGTAGTGCGGCACCAGGTGGTTGCAGTCGTCGGCGAACATGTCGAGCACCACCGGCCCCAGGGTGGGGGCGAACTGGTGGAACAGGCCCCAGGCCAGCGCCTTGGGGGTCTGCCATTGGTCGCCTATCTGCTTGAGCTCGTGGTCAGGCTGGGCTTGCAGTTCGGCCAGCGCTTGGGCGTAGTGGTTCATGCTGCACCACCTTTGACTGTGGCTATTGCGGCTCTGGCCTTTTCCTCAACTGCATAACAGTCCCTGAACCAAGTCACTTCGCCACCCTCCCAAGAGGACAGGTAAAACTCCAAGGCTGCCAACAGCGTATTCCGCTCATCCTTGATTTGCTGCAGATCGTCTGTCGGCCCGATACGGCCCTTCAATATTGCTTCCTTGATGGTGTTGTATTCCCAACAGTGGGTTTGGGCATCGACGTATACACGCAACCCTCTACGGTAATCGTGCTTCTTGCGTTGGATGAATGCCTCAGCCGCATCCTTGGTTAAGTGGCTGTTTACAGGAACCCATTTTTCGTCCCAGCCAGTTACTGTGTGATCCTTCAGATCTCCGAGGAGGCTCCACTGAGCTCGGAATCCTCCCAGTTCAAGAAAGTCCTTTCCCTCGAGATCTTGTGCCAATTCGTTAAGTTGGCTCTGCTGTTCCTCATCCAGGTCATCCCAGTATTCTTGTGGGCTGAACCATGCGGAGTCATCAATGAGCACTGCTAATTTGTCGGTATAGTCCTGATCTATCCCATAGATGATTTCGCGGGCCTCGACCTTGAAGATGGCATCGGCGGTGCAATGGTCATGAACGCCTTCACCCATGCAGTCGTGGTGTAGTCTTGCCACGAAGTCAGACCAGGAGTCGCTGCTCAGCGGTGCGCCGTAAGCGAGTGATGCTGATTTATCAGGTTGCTGGTTCATGCCGCCACCTCGGGGCTGGTGGGGTACCAGGCAAAGCCGTCTTCGGCCTGGCGGATTGTAGTGGTCAACTAAATCCGGACACACAGTTAAGCCGATTTTCGGCCTCTGCTGGCGGTATCCCATCATTGTGTTG
>NZ_JAPDBP010000019.1:0-99248 GCF_027705305.1 Aeromonas sp. QDB17 | reverse complement strand
GAGCGGCCAAAGGGATCAGACTGTAAATCTGACGGCTCTGCCTTCGAAGGTTCGAATCCTTCTCCCTCCACCATCTTTCAGAGAACCCGGCCTTGTGCCGGGTTTTCGCTTTTCTGCCTTCCACAAATCCCCTTCTTCTCTACAAAAAAACGGGAGGCCAGGCCTCCCGTCAATATTGCACGCTCTCACCCCGAACCTGCTGGCGACAGCTGTCATCAGCAGGTCGGGCAGAGGGGGATAAACGTCTCCCCAGACATCTGTCTTGTCATCCGCCCCCCTTACAGGGTGAAGCGATAGAAGATATCCACCGCCTGGGCCACCCCGCTCATGGCCTGCAGATAGAGCCTTGGCATCAGCTCGTAGCGCAGCTTGAATTCGGCGATGGGGCTGAACACCCCGACCCCGTACTGGAACTGCAAGCCGGGCAGCAGGTAGGCCGACAGGGTCACCTGGGTGTCATCGCCACTGCCTGCAGTATCGAGGGCCACGTCGCTCATGCCGAGGGACTCCCCGATGCTGGAGACCACGCCGCTCGCCTGGCTCACGGCCCCCGCCACCAGCAGGCCGTTGAAGCCGCCATCCTCGCCGCTGGTCTGCAATCCCTTGCCCCGCAACAGATAGGAGAGCTGTTCGGACTGCGCCATCTGCGGCTCGGAATAGACGGTGATCTTCGGCTTGGTAGCCGGCCCCGTCACCCGCACCCCGACGGTCACGTTGTCCTCGATGGTATCCGGATCCCGATAGGTCTCGATGTTGAGATAGGGCTGATCGATGGGGCCGGAGAAGAGGATCCGCCCCTCCTTGATGATGAGGTTCTGGCCATAGGCCTTGAAGCGCCCGTCCCTGAGCTCCAGTTGCCCGTTGCCCGAGAGCGGCTTGGAGGGATCCTGGCGAATGTTGAGGGCCCCTCCCACCTTGGTCTTGAGTCCCATGGCTTCGAGGCGGACGTCGTCCCCGAGCCGGATGGCGAGCCTGATCTCCATGGGCAGCGGTGCCGCCTTGGGGACCGGCGGCAGATCGTCGTAGATGACGGTGACGTCATCGGAGACCGCTACCGCGCTGTCTGGCAGGCTCTTGACCAGGATGCGCGACCAGGGGATGTCCACCTGCCCGGTCACCCTGGTCTCCTCCCCGAGAGAGATGGCGATGTCAGGTGTCACCCTGACCCGGCCCATGCCCGGGTACTGGGCTTCCAACTCCTTGCCCTGAATAGTGAGGCTGCCAGTCACCGGCTGCTGGGCCCAGCTCAGCCAGCCCCCCAGCACCAGGGGGCCCTTGCCCACCATCATGGAGCCGTCGAGTTCGGCCCGGTTGCCTTCTATCTTGAGGCGGGTCACCAGCTTGGAGAGGGTCACCATGTCGGAGTGGGTCTGAACCTCCCCCTCCTTCAGGTTCAGCTCGCCATACAGCAGGGGGGCAGCCAGGGTACCGTCGAAGCGGGCATCCGCCGAGATGACCCCTTGCAGGGAGCGCACTTCGGGAATGAGGGGCGCAAAGGTCGCCAGCTTCAGATCGTCAAACCTGAGTTGACCGCCGAGGTTGCCGCGGCCAGCGGGATCCCGGATCAGTAGATCGGTGTCGATGTTGCCGATCTGCTCGGAAGCGAAATCGACCCGGATGGCGGCCTGCTGGCGCTCGAAATCGATCCCGAGCTCGAGGCGCTGGTAGTCGGTCTTGAGTTCGTCGGCGACGAAGGTCCCAAGCGTGGTACGCACGGTGGCGTGCAGGGTCGGCTGGTTGCCGCGCCAGCTGGCGCGCCCGTCGGCCGACAGCACCGCCTGCCAGCGGAAATTGTCCGGCAACCAGGGGCGCAGCCGCTTGAGATCAAATTCGTTCAGGGCAAATTCCAGATTGCCCTGGGACTGGGCTATCCGGCTCCCCTTGACGCAGAGACTGGCCTTCTGGGACGCGAGGCAGAGATCCCCCATGGTCAACTGCTGTTTCGGCAGATCCAGGTCCAGAGACCAGGGGGCGGCCAGCGCCCAGCGCTTGAGGGGGGTCTTGAGCTTCAGCTCGGCAAGGGCGCCACGCCAGTGGTCACCGCGCAGGCTGCCATTCAGGCTGAGGTCTGCCGCCAGGGGATCCCCCTTCATGGTCAAGGTGAGCCCGTGGCGCTCGAGATCGCCGCTCAGGTTCAGGGCGATTTGCGAGAGCTTGGTCTCCCCCTGTGCCAGGCTCGCCACCGTCACCCCCACCTCACCGGCGGGCTTCTCACCGACCAGGGCGTTGGCCTTGATGACGGTCTCCTTGAGGACGGTGCCCGCGTAGGCGAGTCGGCCCGACACCAGATCGGCATTCACGCGCGGCGCCTGCTGGTTGCCGGTGACGCGCACCTGGCCCTTGATGTCCCCTCCCAGACCCGGGTAGATACCCCCAAGCTTGGGCGCATCCAGATCCGCATCCAGCTTCCAGGCCTGGGTCGTGAGCGAGCCTTCGGCCTGCAGCCGGTTGGGGCCGCTTTGCAGCGCCAGGGCCGGGATGGTCCACTCCATCTTGTCGTTGCCACTGAGCCTGCCCTGCAAGGCCAGAGGATACTGGTTGAGCTTGCCATCCACCTTGAGCTCGGGCAGGGCCAGCTGCCAGTGGCCCGCCTCATCCAGATCGAAACGGCTGGTGATCTTGCCCGCCAGTGCCCCCTTGATCTCGGGCACCAGCTCCGCCGGGTTGATCCCCTTGAATTCGGTCGTCCCCTGCCACTGGACCCCCTTGCTCCAGGCCAGCTTGCCGTCGAGCTTGAGCTCCCCCTTGAGGGCCCCCAGCAGCAGCTCGATACGGCTCAGCTCGTTGAGATCCCCCTTGCCCGAGAGGGCCACCTTGAAGGGGGGCACATCGGTCCCCTTGCCGGCGGTGTTGAGCGCAAACTGGTAACCGGAGAGCTTGCCCTTGGCGCTCAGGGTCCCCTTGTCCAGCCGATAGCTAGGCTCATCCTTGGCAGGCTTGTGCAGGGGCCAGGAGAGGCTCTTCCAGTCCAGCGCCAGATCGAAGGGCAGATCCGGGTCGAGGGCCGCAAGGGATCCTTTGAGATTGGCGCCCACCGGCCCCTTGGCCTTGAGTGCCAGCCCAAGCTTGCCCACAGAACCGTCCAGGACGAGATTGACCTGCTCCCCCTTGAGCTCCCCGTCCAGCAGCCCTTGACGCGCCTTGGCATCCAGGGTCAGGGCGAGGGGGTAATCCTCGTGCAGGCGCACCTGACCACTCAAGGCCAGATCCGCCATGGCATGGCGCAAGGAGAGCTCCCGGATGTCGATGCGCTCCTCCTCGGCGGTGGCCGACAGCAACAGGTTGTCTAGCCCCTCCACCAGCTCACCTTGCTGATAACGGAACGCCGTGGCTTTCAGCCCCTCCAGCTGGATGGGGAAAGGCAGTCGCACCGCCGGCAGCACCATGGGCTCGGGCTTGCTTGCGGCCTGCGTCTTGTCACCGGGGGCAGCCTTGCCCTCGCCGACCGCCAGGGTGGCGCTTTTCTCATCCGCCGGTTTGGCGCCCTTGTCACTGGCCGCCTCCACCGGGGACGGTGCCAGCACCACGTTCAGGCCATCGAGCACGGGGCCGCGCACGATGAGCCCGGCGCGATCCAGGGCGGCGCCAATGTCCAGATCCTTGAGGGTGATCGTCACGCCGGGCACCGCCACATCGAGATCGGCAACCTTGAGGCTGTCGACCTGGATTTTGAGCGGCAACGGATGCCAGACGAAGGGCTCCGACGGCTCTTCCGGCACCGGCTCGGACTCCGCCACCCGGACCACGGGGCGAGTCACCGCCAGAGACTTGATCCAGAGCTTGCCCTGCAGGAGCTTGCCCAGATCCCAGTCCAGCACGGCCCGCTCCACGGTAACATCCACCAGCTCGTCCTGCCAGCCAACCCCTTCGAAGGTCCAGCCATACCCGAGTTGCCCCGCCACCAGCTCCCCCTTGAGGGAGGGCAGCGCGGCTCTGGCCTGTTGCCACAGCCACTTGTTGCCCTGATGGGTGAAGCCCAGCAGGCTGACGCCGATGAGCAGCAGGAAGAAGAGGCCCATGAGCCACAAGAAAATGCGTTTTACCCAGATCACGATGCAGACCCCTGCAAGGAAAGCAGCCGCAGCGGCCAGAAAAGAGAAAGAAGAAGATATGCGCCTGGTTGCCGGGTCATAGTTCCGGCCCCAGTGCGAAGTGCAGCCGCAGCGGCTTCTCCTCCTCGGATATGCCCACCGCCAGATCGAGCCTGACCTGACCGATGGGGGTGACCCAGCGCACCCCGACCCCGGTGCCTATCTTCCAGGCCTCGCTGTAGTCGACAGTGGCGGTCCCGGCGTCCACGAACAGGGCGCCGAGCCACTTCTCGCTGAAGCGGTAGTTGTACTCCAGGCTGCCGACGCTGGCGTAGCGCCCGCCGGTCAGCTTGCCATCGTCCCCCCGTGGCGAAATGGTCTCGTAACCGTAACCCCGGACCGTCTGATCGCCGCCGGTGAAGAAGCGCAGGGAGGGGGGGACCAGGGAGAAATCATCCCCGACGATGGCCCCCTGTTCGGCCCGCATCAGGAAACGGTGATCTTCGCCCAGGGTGCGCAGCCACTTGCTGCGCCCCCACACCCGCATGAAGCTGATGTCGGACCCCCAGTAGGGGCTCGAGAACTCCATCGTCAGTTGCTGGCGATCCCCCCAATCCGGCACCAGACCGCCGCGCACCCGCAGCCGTGACCAGGAGACGCCGGGGATCAGCAGCAGGCTGTTCCCCTCGTCCTGACCCTGGACGTAGCGCTCGTTCTCCAGGCGCACAAAGACGTCTCTGTCCCAGCTCTCCGGTCGGCGTGTCCAACGGTGCACCCCGAAGGTGGCCAGATCGGAGCGGGTGTCGTTGTTGTCGGTGTATTGATAGCCCGCCTGCAGGGAGTAGTAATCCCGCAGCGGGTTGCCCACCGGGATCTGGTAGTCGAAGCTGAGCTCCGCTTCCGGCGCCGAGATCTTGGCGGTGCTGGAGAGGCGGTGACCATAGCGGTTCACCCAGGGTTTTTCCCAGGTGGCACTCAGGCGCGGCCCCACGTCCGTGGCATAACCGATACCGGTCTCAATCTCGTGATCGACCCGGTTGGAGAGGGTCACCTGCACCGGCACCCGGTTGCCCTCGGCCTGGCTGATCAGGGGTTTGATGTCCACCTGCTTGAACAGCTTGGTGGAGGAGACATCCTGGGACATCTCCGCCAGACGGATCGCCAGATAGGGGTCGCCGCTCTTGATGTTGATGAGCGGGCGAATAAGGTGCAGTGCCTCCGGCGTCGCGTCATAGCGGATCTCACCGAAATGGTAGCGCGGGCCAGAGCGAAACAGGATGTAGATCTCCGCCTTGCCCTGTTCCGGGAAAACCTTGACCTGGCTCTTGCTGATCTTGGCGTCAAAATAGCCGCGGGCCAGCCCCAGACTGCCGAGATCCGCCTTGATGGATTCATATTTGCCGTGGTTGAGGGGATCTCCCTCCTTCAGGGGCAGCTTGTCCAGCAGCTCGCTGTACACCTCGTCGCTCCCCGCATCCCCTTCCAGCAGGATGTCGAGGCGCGAGATGATCACGGGTTCCCCCCGCTCAATCTCGATCACCACCTTGGCGGGCGCCTTCTTGTCGCGGTTCAGGGTGATCTTGGGCTGGTAGTAGCCATAGACCTGCAGCGCCTTCTGTACGCTCTCGGTGATCTTGGCGCGGGCGGGGCGGTACTGGCGTTCCTGGTAGACGGGCAGGGCGTTGAGGTAGGCCTCGACGTTGTCTTTCTGCTCTCCCCTGATCCCCTTGATCTGGTAGGTCAACTTGGCCGCCATGGCGGGCATCGCCATCAGCCAGAGAGCGAGGGCGAGCAGCAAGAGACCGGGCCCGGGGCGACGGGATCGCCCGGATGAAGTGCTCCCGGTGAGAAAAGTAGGATAGCATCCTGTCAAACGTCATTTTCCCCGAATAACATGATTTAAAGATTGTGTTATTTAGTACGATACCGAGACTCATCCCGGGCGAGTGCCGATCATCCTAGCATAATCGCGACGGCGAAATCCCACGCTCGGGGCCCCTTTGCGTGCCGCTCTGCCGCCCCCGGTGCGGGGATCGCTTCGGCCCAGCAAGGAGCCAGCCGGGTGTGAGGAGCCAAACTGCGCACAATCCGGGCAAGGGGCGAACAAAACGCCACCACCGACCCCGCCACGCCGGATCTCCCCTGGCGCCCTTGGGCTGGCAGCAGGGTCCGGCTCGTCGCGACAACCCTTGTCGGACACCCCGCATCCGGCGGGTTTCGTCAACCCGTCCCCCTCGACTTGCTCAATGCCCTCTTCCCCATCCTGCCTGCTATTGAACAGGAAAATAAGTTTAAATCAATCACTTGAATAGATGGCACTAAAGCTTCGTTCAATTCAATCGATTTATCCCGCTGCCCCTGCGCTCCGGCCTGTCCCACACTGATCCCAATCATCGCAGGAGAGACCCCATGCACCTACGTAGCGAACAACTGGCTGACTACATTGCCGACCGACTCGAGTTCATCACCTTCCTGGCCTGCTGCAGCGCCCTGCTGGCCCTGCTGACCGGCATGAACGGCCAGCAGGCCCTCGCCTTCACCGCGCTCAATCTGCCCTTTGGCCTGGCCCTGCTGCTGGGCATGGCCCTGCTCGCCCCCCTGCCTGCCCACTGGCGCCTGCCCGGCATAGTTCTGCTGCTGGTGAGCGCAGCCCTGGCCACCCTGCAGATGGGGGGCAACTGGCTCAACCCCCTGGCCATCTGGAGCCTCTATGCCCTGCTGGGGCTGGAGATCCTCTGGCAATCCCGGGCCAGGGTCCCCCTGGCCACCGGCCCCCGGAGCCGGGTCTCGCGCCCGAGGGGCTGACGTGGAGGCGCAATTGCAGTAATCTTGCGCCCCCTTTCCCCTCGCCGAGGAGCATTCCGATGAAAAAAGCCTGTGCCCAGCACATCCTGGTCAAGACCGAGAAACAGTGTCTGGAGATCAAGGAGAAGCTCGCCAAGGGCGCCGATTTCAGCCAGATGGCCAAGCGTTTCTCCACCTGCCCTTCCGGCAAGCGTGGCGGCGATCTGGGAGAGTTCTCCAAGGGGGACATGGTCAAGTCCTTCGACGATGCCGTGTTCAAGGGGGAGCTGCTGACCGTGCTGGGGCCGGTGCGCACCAAGTTCGGCTTCCACCTCATCAAGGTGCTCTATCGCAACTGATCCAGGGCGACGAGGCCATCGGCTCTCTGAGCCGCACGCCTGGGATTGATGATCATTTACTAACGTTATCAGGCAATTAAGTTTATCCTTCTGGGCATAGTTCCATCCTGTCCCGTGGATCCCTCATATGCACAGCTCTTTGTGGTGGCCGCTGCTGACCTGGCTATTGCCCCTTTGCGGGGCCCTTGGCAGCCGCGCCCATCTCTGGCCCTGGTGGCTCGGCTTCATCCTCTGTCTCGCCAGCGCCCTCCTCAGCCTCGTGCTGCTGCTGCGCCTGCCCTGGCGTTATCGCCGCACCACCAACCTCTGGCCGGATATCTGGGGCATTGCTCCCCTGCTGTTGCCCCTGCTGTTTCTCGTCCAGGCGCTGCGCTCCCCCCTCACCAACGACGTCAGCACGGATCCCTACCATCCGCCACGGCTCCAGTGGGCCGAGCAGCTCAGAAGCCCGGAGGATCTCCCGGTCTCCCCCCCGCCCCTGCAACTATTTCCAGGCAACCCCGGTCCTCTCTATACCCGGGCATCCCCGGTCGAAGTGCTCGCGGAAGCCGAGGAACTGATGACGGAGCTGGGCTGGCAGGTTCGCCCGGGCAGCGAGGGTATCGATGCCGTCGTCACCACCGGCTGGTTCGGGTTTCAGGATGACGTGGCCCTGCGGGTCTTTGCCGGGCCCAAAGAGACCCGTATCGACATGCGCTCCGCCTCGCGCCAGGGGCGCAGCGATCTGGGGGTCAACCGGGCACGGATCATCGATTTCCTGAATCGGTTGAACGAGCGCCTGGGCGGGGCCTACAAGCCCAAGATGGAGAAGCTCAAAGAGGAACAAGATGCGCATTGAGGTCAAACCGGACCGGGCCTACGCCTGGTTCATCCGCCCCTTCTTCTGGCTGCAGAAACGCAACTACGGTCAGGTGCTGATCCCGGGCAAGTGCTGGGGGCGCTCCCCCAGGCTGTTCGCCGCGGTCGCCACCCTCTACGGCGTCATCAACCGCAAGCGCTCCCCCATCGACCCCGTGCTGCGCTCCCTGGTGACGGTGCGGGTCTCCCAACTCAACTGGTGTCGTTTCTGTGTCGACATCAACGCCATGACCCTCGTCAAGCGGGCAGGCTCCAGCGACAAGGTGGAGGCGCTGGCCCGGTGGCGCGACAGCCCCTTGTTCGACGAGCGGGAACGGGCCGTGCTGGACTATGCCGAGGCCATGACCGGGCTGGATGGCGTGAGCGACGAGCAGGCCGCCCGCCTCAAGCCCTGGTTCGATGACGACGCCCTGGTGGAGCTCACCGGCCTCATCGCCTTCCAGAACATGTCCGCCAAGTTCAATGCCGCTCTCGACATCGCTCCCCAGGGGTTCTGCCAGTTGCCGGTGCAACCCGAGCGCCCCCTCGACAAGGGGCAGGGATGAACCGGGCACGCCTGCTGCTGTTGCTGGCGATGGGGGCCCTGGTCGGCACCTTCTTTGCCATCGACCTTGACCACTATCTGAGCCTCACCCAGTTGCAGGCCCACCAGGCGCGCCTGGCCCTTTGGGTCGACCGCCATGTTGTCGCAGCCAGCCTGCTGTTTCTGGTGATCTATGTGCTCACCACCGCCCTCTCCCTGCCGGGGGCGGCCCTGCTCACCCTGGCGGGCAGCGCCGTCTTCGGCATCCTGTGGGGGCTCTTGCTGGTCTCCTTTGCCAGCTCCCTCGGCGCCACCCTGGCCTTTCTCAGCGCCCGCTTCCTGCTGCGGGACTGGGTCGAGACGCGCTTTGGCGACAAGCTGGCGAGCGTTCAGGCCGGCATGCAAAAGGAGGGGGCCTCCTATCTGCTGAGCCTGCGCCTCATCCCCCTCTTCCCCTTCTTTCTGGTCAACCTGGTGATGGGGCTCACCCCCATCAGAGTCAGCACCTACTACTGGGTCAGCCAGCTCGGCATGCTGCCGGGCACCCTCGTCTACGTGCTGGCGGGGAGCGAGCTGGCGACCCTCACCAGCACAGGCAACCTCTTCTCCCCCGGCCTGCTGGCCGCCCTGACCCTGCTCGGCCTGATGCCCTGGCTGATGCGTGCCTTGCAGCGCCGTCTCGCCCTCTACCGGTTGCACGCCCCCTACCGCAAGCCGGCGCACTTTGACTACAACCTGCTGGTGATAGGTGCCGGCGCCGGAGGTCTGGTCACCAGCTACATCGCCGCCGCGGTGAAAGCCAGAGTGGCCCTCATCGAGCAGCACAGGATGGGGGGGGATTGCCTCCATACCGGCTGCGTCCCCTCCAAGGCGCTGATCCGAAGCGCCCGCTTCGCCTTTGAACAGCGCAAGGCCGGGGAGCTTGGTTTTACCCCGAGCCAGAGCCGCGCCGACTTTGCCGCCGTGATGGCGCGGGTCGCCCGGGTCATCGAGGAGGTCGAACCCCACGACTCGGTGGCGCGCTATGAAGGACTTGGGGTGGAGTGCATCCAGGGGCGGGCGCGAGTCACCTCCCCCTGGGAGGTGGAGGTCAACGGCAAGCGCCTGACCAGCCGTCATATTGTGATCGCCACCGGCGCCCGCCCCCGGGTGCCCGCACTGCCGGGGCTGGACAGGGTTCCCTACCTCACCTCCGACACCCTCTGGCAGCGACTGCGCGAGCCCCCCCGCCATCTGCTGGTGCTGGGAGGGGGCCCCATCGGCTGCGAGCTGGCCCAGAGCCTGGCCCTGCTCGGTATTCCCGTCACCCTGGTGGAGCAAGGCCCTCAGCTGCTGCCCCGGGAAGATAGGGACGTCGCCGGGGCCCTGGCCGCGCAGCTGGAGCACGACGGCGTCACCCTGCACCTCGGCTGGCAGGCTACCTCGGCCGGGTATATGGACGGTAAAGGTGCCAACCTGCCCATCCGGCTGCACCTGCGCCGGGGGGACGAGACGCTGGTGGTTGAGGGGGACCAGCTGCTGCTGGCCCTTGGCCGGGAGGCCAACGTGAGCGGTTTCGGGCTGGAGGCGCTGGGGGTTGAACTGGCCCCCGGCGGCACCCTGGCCATCGACGGCTTCCTCGCCACCAACTACCCCAGCATCCTGGCGGTGGGGGACGTTGCCGGCCCCTACCAGTTCACCCATTTTGCCGCCCATCAGGCCTGGTATGCCGCCATCAACGCCCTCTTTGGCCAGTTCAGGCGCTTTCGGGCAGACTACAGGGTCATGCCGGCGGCCACCTATACCAGTCCGGAGATAGCCCGGGTCGGCCTCAACCAGAAAGAGGCTCGGGCACGAGGCATCCCCTTCGAGTCGACCCGCTTCGAGATGGCCGAGCTGGACAGAGCCATCGCCGACGGCGAGTCAGGGGGCTTTGTCGAGGTGCTGACGGTGCCGGGCCGTGACAGGATACTCGGGGCCACCATAGTGGGTGCTCACGCCGGCGAGCGGATCGCCGAGTTTGCCCTCGCCATGCGCCACCGCCTGGGACTTGGCAAGATCCTCGCCACCGTTCACCCCTACCCCACCCTGATGGAGGGAAACAAGTACGTGGCTGGCGCCTGGCGCCGTGCCCGCCAGCCCGGGCGCCTGCTGGCGCTGCTGGCCCGTTATCACCGCTGGCGCCGCGGCGCCTGACTCTGACGAGGCAACCATCATGTTCAAGACCCGACTTCGCGCCCTGCTCCGTCCCCTGATGGCCGCCGTCCCCCTGCTGCTGGCCTCCCCGCTCCACGCAAATGACGCATCGTGGCAGCAGACCCTGCTGGCCGCCAGGGGACAGACCGTCTACTTCAACGCCTGGGGGGGCAGCCCCGAGATCAACGCCTACCTGGTGTGGGCCAGGCAGGAGATCGCTCGCCAGTACCAGGTCGAGCTGGTGCAGGTGAAGGTGGATGACATCGCCCAGAGCGTGAGCCAGTTGCTGGCCGGCAAGCAGGCTGGCAAGACGTCGAACGGCCCCATCGACCTGCTCTGGGTCAACGGCGAGAACTTCAAGGCGCTCAAGGAGCAGGGGCTGCTGGGGGCCCCCTTTACCGACGAGCTGCCCAACATGGCCCTGGTGGACACCGCCCTGCCGGTAAGTGAAGACTTCACCGTGCCGGTCGAGGGGCTCGAGGCCCCCTGGGGCATAGGCCAGCTCAATCTGATGGTGGATGGCGACCAGGTAGACGTTCCTCCCACCTCGGCGGCCGCCCTGCTGGCCTGGGCCAAGGCTCACCCCGGCCGCTTCACCTACCCCAAGCCTCCCCAGTTTCACGGCTCGAGCTTTCTCAAGCAGATCCTGCTGGAGCTGACACCGGATCCGGCGCCCCTCTACCGGGAGGCGACCGATGCCGACTTCCTTCGCGTCACCGCCCCTCTCTGGGCCTGGCTCGACCAGCTTCACCCCGCGCTCTGGCGAAAGGGCAGGCTCTTCCCCACCGGCGCCGCCGAGACCAGGCAGTTGCTCGATGACGGCGAGCTGGCCATGGCCATCAGCTTCAACCCGGGGGAAGCCCAGAGTTCGGTGCAAAACGGCACCCTGCCCCCCACCGTCAAGGCCATCACCATGGAGAAAGGGGCGCTCACCAACAGCCATTTCCTCGCCATCCCCTTCAACGCTAACGCCCGGGCCGGGGCCAAGGTGGTGGTCAACTTCCTGCTGAGCCCCGCCGCCCAGGCGCGCAAGAGCGACCCCGCCTTCTGGGGGGATCCCAGCGTGCTGCGCCAGGAGGCGCTGCCAGGCCAGACCCGTCCGGCATTGCGCTTCAAGGGAGTGGCAGAGCCCCACCCCAGCTGGCAGACGCGGCTGGAAGCGGCCTGGGCCGAGCGCTACGGCCACTGATCCATCATGCAGGCGCGCGCCCCTCTTCTCCTCCTGCTGCCCTTTTTGATGCTGGGAGCCTTGCTGCTGGGGATCCCGCTCGCCAGGGGCCTGCTGTTGCTGGTCATCGAGGGGCTCTCCCCCGCCAACCTCGCCCTCTTGCTCCCCCAGCCCGGACTCTGGCACTCCGCAGGGTTGAGCCTCTGGGTGGCGGGGGCCTCCACCCTGGGGGCCCTCGGCGCCACCGCCCTGCTGCTCGCCCAGGGGGACGGGCGTCCCTGGATGCGCTGGCTGCGCCGCCTGCTCTCCCCCCTGCTGGCGCTTCCCCACGTCGCCTTTGCCATCGGCATCGCCTTTCTGATCGCTCCCTCCGGCTGGCTGCTGCGCCTCGTCGCCCCCCTGCTTGACCTCACCCATCTGCCCCCGGACTGGCAAACCCTCAAGGATCCCTGGGGCCTTGGCCTCATCGTGGTGCTCATCCTCAAGGAGACCCCCTTCCTGCTGCTGATGGCGCTGGCGGCACTGGATCCCGCCAAGGTGGCGCGCCAGCAGTGGCTGGGGGCCAGCCTCGGCTTCAGTGCCCCCCGGATCTGGTGGCGCCTGCTGCTGCCCGCCCTCTGGCCCGCCCTGCGACTGCCCCTCTACGCGGTGGCCGCCTATGGTCTGGCGGTGGTGGATCTCGCCCTGCTGCTGGGGCCGGATGCCCCGCCGCCCCTGGCGGTGCGACTCTGGCTCTGGTATCAGGATGCCGACCCCGCCTGGCGCGGCGCCAGTGCCAGCGGCGCCCTCTTACTGCTCACCCTCAACTTGCTGCTGCTTGGCGCCCTCAGGCTGCTGGAGCGGGCCCACCTCACCCTCGGCAAGGCACGCTGGCTGGATGGGCGACGCGCCCCCGCCTCGCCCTGGCCCGCACTCATTGCCCGCATCGGCGTGTGGGGGCTGCTCCTGACCAATCTGCTGGTGCTCGCCGCCCTGCTGCTCTGGTCCCTGACCCGGCGCTGGTCCTTTCCCGCCCTCTGGCCGAGCGAATGGAGCAGCCACCACTGGCTGGCTCTGCTGCCGAGCCTGGGCCCGCTGCTGTGGCAGAGTCTGTGGCTGGCCCTGCTCTGCGCCGCGCTCTCCCTGCTGCTGGCGGTGCTCTGCCTCGAGGC
This sequence comes from Aeromonas sp. QDB17, assembly GCF_027705305.1. Taxonomy (NCBI): domain Bacteria; kingdom Pseudomonadati; phylum Pseudomonadota; class Gammaproteobacteria; order Aeromonadales; family Aeromonadaceae; genus Aeromonas; species Aeromonas sp. QDB17. The sequence goes on along the minus strand of NZ_JAPDBP010000019.1, from coordinate 86,199 downwards.
GTTGCCTGCGCGCCGCGCCACACGCACCCTCTGGCTTGTCTGCCTGCCTCTGCTGCTGCCCCAGGCCAGCCTGCTGTTTGGATTGCGCCTTCAGACCGACGGGCTGGGCTTCACTGGCATAGGCCCTGGCTGGGTACTCTGGAGCCAGTTGATCTTCGTCTTTCCATACGTCTATCTCTGCCTGCACGGCCCCTATCGCCAGTTCGACGAGCGCCTCACCCGGGTGGCCCTCACGCTCGGGGCCAGCCCCTGGGGGGCCTGGTGGCGAGTCAAGGGCCCCCTGCTCGCCCGTCCCCTGTTGTTCGCCTTCGGTGTCGGGTCGGCAGTGAGCCTGGCCCAATACCTGCCGACCCTGCTGTTCGGGGGCGGGCGGGTCATCACCATCACCACGGAGGCGGTGGCCATCGGCAGCGGCCTCAACCGGCGGCTGGCGGGGCTCTACGGCCTGCTGCAACTGCTGCTGCCCCTTTTCATCTATGCCCTGGCGCTCTGGCTGCCGCGGCGCATCAACCCCGCCCTGAGGCCCTGACCCGATGCTGCATACCTCCGCACTCACCCTCTTCCTCGACGGCGCCCCCCTGCTGACGCTCCCTCCCCTCAGGGTGGCCCCGGGCGAGGTGCTCACCCTGATGGGACCGAGCGGCTGTGGCAAGAGCTCCCTGCTGGCGGCCCTGGCGGGAGTGCTGCCACTCGGGGGGCCCATCCGGCTGACCGGGGACATCCTGCTCGGCGCACATCGCCTCACCCCGCTGCCCCCCCGGGAGAGGGGCGTCGGCATCCTGTTTCAGGATGACCTGCTGTTTGCCCACCTGACGGTGGCCGAAAATCTGATGTTCGGCATGCCGGCGCATCTCAAGGGGATGGCGGCAAGGCAGACCCGGGCCCGCGAGGCGCTGGCCGAGGTCGGGCTGGAGGCTCAGGCGGACAAGCTGCCCGGGGCGCTCTCCGGCGGCCAGAAAGCCCGCGTCAGCCTGCTGCGTGCCCTGCTGGCCGAGCCCAGGGCATTGCTGCTGGACGAGCCCTTCTCCCGCCTCGACAAGCCGCTGCGGGCGGCATTCAGAACCCTGGTGTTCGAGCGCCTGCGCACGCAGGCCATCCCCGCGCTGCTGGTGACCCACGACGAAGAGGATGCGCCGGGTACCATCTTGCAGCTGATCCCCCCAGCCATCCCCGAAGAGGAGCACCACCTTGTTTGATCGCCACCTGATCCCGGTTATCCGCCGCCCCCTCGCCGCACTCGCCCGCCCCCTGTGCCGGGCCGGGGTGAGCGCCAACCAGGTGAGCCTCGCCGGCTTTCTCATCGGCATGCTGGCGCTGCCGCTGCTGGCCTTTGGCTGCTATCAGTGGGCGTTGGCGGCGATTCTGCTCAACCGGCTGCTGGACGGGCTGGATGGCGCCGTGGCGCGGGAAACGGGCATCACCGACTGCGGCGGGTTTCTCGACATCACGCTGGATTTCATCTTCTACGCCGCCGTGGTGCTGGGCTTTGCCCTCGCCGACCCGGCCAACGCCCTGGCCGCCGCCACCCTGCTGTTCGCCTTCATGGGCACGGGATCGAGCTTTCTGGCCTTTGCCATCATGGCGGGCAAACGGGGCATCGAGAGCCCCGTCTACCACCACAAATCCCTCTACTATCTGGGCGGGCTCACCGAGGGGAGCGAAACCATCGCCCTCTTCGTGCTCATGTGCCTCTGGCCCGCCGCCTTCGTGCCACTGGCCTACGGTTTCGCCCTGCTCTGTGCCATCACGACCCTGACCCGGATCTGGAGCGGCTACCACACCCTGCGCTGACGGGATCCCGGGGGCGCGCCGGCACGGAGCACTTGCGCCTGCACGCCAATGTTTTACCATGACGGCACTCTTTTTCAGGCTCACGAGAACCCTATGCGTCGCCTTGTCTGTGTCCTCTCCCTGTTTCCCCTGATCTACGGCTGCAGCAGCACGCCGGCGCCCAAGCCCGTGGTCAAACCCCAACCCAACAGCGCCTTCATCAACCAGACGCCGCCGAGCAAACCCTTCTACGGGCAGGTGAGCCAGCCCGGGGTCAGCAAGGGGGACTTCGCCAATCGTTCCAACGTGGACAACTTCGTGCAGCGGATGGTGCAAAAGCACGGCTTCGACAGCGCCGAGCTGCACCGGGTACTGGCCCAGGCCGAGCGTTATGACTGGATCATCAAGCTGATGGACGCCCAGGCCCCCACCACCAGACCGCCCACCGGTCCGACCGGCGCCTGGAACCGCTACCGCGCCAAGTTCATCACCCCGGACAACGTGCAGAACGGCGTCAACTTCTGGCGTGAATACGAGAGTGAACTCAACCGGGCGCAGCAGATCTACGGGGTGCCACCCGAGATCATCGTCGGCATCATCGGGGTGGAGACCCGCTGGGGTCGGGTGATGGGCAAGACCCGCATTCTCGACGCCCTGGCGACCCTGGCATTTGACTACCCGCGCCGCGCCGACTTCTTCACCGGCGAGCTGGAAGCCTTCCTGGTGATGACCCGGGATGAGGGGATGGATCCCACCGAACCCAAGGGCTCCTATGCCGGGGCCATGGGCTACGGCCAGTTCATGCCGTCGAGTTTTCGCAACTACGCGGTGGACTTCAACGGCAACGGCCACACCAACCTGTGGGATCCGGTGGATGCCATCGGCAGCGTGGCCAACTACTTCAAGGCCCACGGCTGGGAGAAAGGGCAGCCGGTGGCAGTACGCGGCCAGGGACAGCTGCCGGGCTATGAGCACGGCTTCCAGACCCGCTACCCGGTAGCCACCCTGCGCGGTGCCGGGCTGGCTCCCGCCGGCTCCCTTGGCAATCACAAGGAGGCGAGCCTGCTGCGTCTGGATGTCGGCACCGGTTACCAGTACTGGTACGGCTTGCCGAACTTCTACGCCATCACCCGCTACAACCACAGCACCCACTACGCCATGGCGGTATGGCAGCTTGGCCTTGCAGTCAGGGATGCCAGAGGCGGCTACTGAGTCAGTCTCAATGCCAACGAAAACGGGCCCGATGGGCCCGTTTTTTTATTCGTTTTCCAGCAGCCAGCGTTTGAGCAGGGCGGCCAGCTGCTCCTGTTCAACCAGGCTCAATGGGGCCAGCAGGCGGCGCTCGTTCGCCACGTGCTGTTCCACCGCATGGTCAACCAGCTCCCGCCCCGGCTCCGTCAGGCAGACCAGCAGGCTGCGCCTGTCATCGGGGGAGGCTTCACGTCTTATCAGGCCACGCTGCTCCAGCTTGTCGAGCCGGGCCGTCATGGCCCCTGAACTCAGCATGGCGGACTGGTAGAGCGCGGTCGGGGTCAGCGGCTCGCCGGCCCGACGCAGGGTCGCCAGGATATCGAAATCAGACCCCAGCAGACCGCACTCCTTGAGGGTCTCGCTCACTTCGCGCCCGGCGATCGCCGCCATGCGCGCCACCCTCCCCAGCACCCCCATGGGGGAGCAGTCGAGGTCCGGGCGCTGCCGGGCCCACTGGGCCAGCAGCTGATCTACATGATCACTCTCCATTGGGGCTCCATTATCTTCACATGAAGATACTTGATAATAAACCAACTCGCGACTAATGTATCTTTACTTAAAGATACTTTGTTACGAGATAACCATGCCGCTGCTGATCGCCCTGCTCGCCCCCCTGCTCTGGGGCAGCACCTATGCCGTCGTCAGTCTCTACCTGACCGACTACTCCCCCTACTGGGTGGCCGTGTGGCGCGCCCTCCCCGCCGGGGTGCTGCTGCTGTTGCTCCATCCCCGCAGACCGCCTCTCGTCTGGAGCAGGCAGTTCCTGCTGGCGTTTTGCAACATCACCGCCTTCTTCGCCCTGCTGTTCGTGGCGGCGTTTCGCCTGCCCGGCGCCGTGGCGGGTACGTTGGGAGCGACGCTGCCCCTCATCCTGATGGGGCTGGCCTGGCTGCAAGACGGTGTCAGGCCGACGCTCAAGTGGCTGTTGCTGGGGGTGATGGGGCTCGTCGGGGTGCTCTTGCTGCTCAATCCCTCTGCCAATCTGGATCCCGTCGGCGTGGCGTGCGCCCTGCTCGCCACCCTGCTCATCGGCCAGTCGAGCCGCTGGATGCAACGCTGGCCGGTGGATGATCTGCTGGCCCTGACCGCCTGGCAGTTGCTGCTGGGCGGCCTGATGCTGATCCCGCTGGCCTGGTGGCTGGCCGGCCCCATGCCCCTGCCCCGGGCTGACGCCACTCCCGGGCTTATCTGGCTGGTGATCCTCAATACGGCTCTGGCCTACTGGGCCTGGCTCTGGGGACTCAAACGCCATGGCCCGGAGGTGATGGGGATGCTGGCCCTCACCAACCCCATGGTGGCGGTCTCCTGCGGTGTGCTGATGGTGGGAGAAACCCTGGATGGCCGTCAGTGGCTCGGCATCGGCACCATCCTGCTCTCTCTCTTCCTGATGAAGCTGCCGGCCCGCTCATTCCTCAAGCGCAGACAGAACCGCAAGGCCGCCACCGGCAGCGTCGACAACGGCTGATCCGCAGTCAACCCGACACAAAAAGAAGAGGAGCCACCAGGGCTCCTCTTTCACATGGGTTGTTGCCGTAAGGGTCAGACGCCGGCCTTGGCCAGGGCGGCGGAGACGATCTGCTGGGCTTCCTGCTGGATGAGGTCCAGGTGCGCCTCCCCCTTGAAGCTCTCCATGTAGATCTTGTAGATGGACTCGGTACCGGAGGGGCGTGCCGCGAACCAGCCATTCTCGGTCACCACTTTCAGGCCGCCGATGGCGGCATCGTTGCCGGGCGCCTTGGTCAGCTTGGCGAGGATGGGCTCACCAGCCAGGGTGGAGGCTTCCACCAGGGCCGGATCCAGCTTGGAGAGCACCGCCTTCTGGGCGCTGTTGGCCGGAGCATCGATGCGGCGGTAGCTGGAGCGGCCGAATCTGGCTTCGAGCGCATCGTAGTGGGCCTGGGGATCCTTGCCGGTCACCGCCAGGATCTCGGCCGCCAGCAGCGCCAGGATGAAGCCATCCTTGTCGGTGGTCCAGACGGTACCGTCCTTGCGCAGGAAGGAGGCACCCGCACTCTCCTCGCCGCCAAAGCCGAACTCGCCGCTGTAGAGACCGTCCACGAACCACTTGAAGCCGACCGGCACCTCTTTGAGGGTGCGACCGATCTCGCCGGCCACCCGGTCGATCATGGAAGAGGAGACCAGCGTCTTGCCGACGGCCGCCCCCTTGGGCCAGCCGGTTCTGTGGGTGAACAGATACTGGATGGCCACCGCCAGATAGTGGTTCGGATTCATCAGGCCCGCCTTGGTGACGATGCCGTGACGGTCGTAGTCAGGGTCATTGCCAAGGGCGATGTCGAACTTGTCTTTCAGGGCAATCAGGCTCGCCATCGCGAACGGGCTGGAACAGTCCATCCGGATCTTGCCGTCTTTGTCCAGGGTCATGAAGGAGAAGGTCGGGTCGACCTTGTAGTTCACCACCTCGATGTCCAGACCGTAGCGCCTGGCGATGACGTCCCAGTAGGCGACGCCGGAGCCACCCAGCGGATCCACGCCGATCTTGATGCCAGCCTGCTTGATGGCGGCCAGATCCAGCACATTTTCGAGATCATCCACATAAGGGGTGACATAGTCGTGTTCCACCACGAACGGGCTCTTGAGGGCCTCGGCAAACGGCATCCGCTTCACGCCGGTCAGGCCCGCCTCCAGGATCGCGTTGGCGCGGTCTTCCACCCACTTGGTGATCTCGCCCTCGGCAGGACCGCCGTGGGGCGGGTTGTATTTGAAGCCACCGTCTTCCGGCGGGTTGTGGGACGGGGTGATCACCACGCCGTCCGCCTGCGCCACGGGTTTGCCTGCGTTGTGGCGCAGGATGGCATGGGAGATGACCGGGGTCGGCGTGAAGCCGAGGCCGGCCTGAATGCGGGTCTCGACACCGTTGGCCGCCAGCACTTCCACCGCGCTGGCAAAGGCGGATTCGGACAGGGCATGGGTATCCATGCCGACGAACAGCGGCCCCGTGATACCGGCCTGCTGGCGGTACTCCACCAGCGCCTGGGTCACCGCCAGAATGTGGGATTCGGTGAAGGCGCTGTGCAGGGCGCTGCCGCGGTGACCGGAGGTGCCGAAGGCGACCCGCTGCTCAGGGCGGCTCATGTCCGGCTTGTTGAGGTAGTAGGCGCTGACCAGACGGGGAATGTTGGTCAGATCGCAAAGACGAGCCGGCTGACCGGCGTGGGAATGCTGTGCCATGGCGTTTTCCTTGAGCTGAGCCTTGCCCGGCAAGGCCTGAAGTCATTGATGGGTTAAACGGCGCCGCACACCCGAGCCGTCAGATCCTCGTCATAACCCATGCTGTTCATGAGCTGGGCCACCATGTTCTGCTTGCGGCTGGTATTGGTATTGGTGATCACCCAGAACGGGGTCTCCGGTACCGGCTTGGGCTTGGTGGTGCTGCCACTGGCACGCAGCGCTTCCGGGTCACGGGAGAAATAGACGCGCTTGCGCCCTTTTATCTCGGTCGCCTGGGTGAAGCCTTCCGGGTTGTCCCGATAGAGGGTGCTCAATACCAGCATGAAGCGGTTGATGGACTTCTCTTCTTTCTGCAGCTCGCCGGAATCCAGCAGTGCCTCCAGCCCCATGGCATCGGCCACGGGTTGCGGTTGCATCGCAGGCGCGGCCGCCACGGTTGCCGTGCCGGCCTGGGCGGGTTGCTCCAGCAGGCGACGCAGGATATCGGACGCACTCTCGCCGATGTGCCGGGTCTGGCTCGCGATAAAGAAGTAGAGATCGTCATCAAGCTCGATGGTTTTCATAGGGATGCGCTGGACTCGTCGAAATTCGGATGCGGCGATTATACATAGGCAGACCCGGCAGCCCAAGCAAGGGGCGGACAGATGTGCATGAATCTCCTTGAGAATACGGCATAATGACGGGCCAAGTGTGTGATCCCCCGCACTGATAGCCGATCCCGGGGCGATATTTTTGAAAAAAAACCACAAAAAAATCCCCCACCAGGAATGAAATCCTTTTCTTTCAGTGTGTTAAAAAGTATGGCGATAGAGCCCACGACCGATAAGGTGTCATTTTGCAACAATACCCACGATTGAACTTCAAGGAACAGGGCGAAGGCCCGACTGTCGTGCTGATCCATGGCCTCTTTGGCAGCCTGGACAACCTCGGCCTGCTGGCGCGCCCCCTCAGCGAACAATACCGGGTCATCAGCGTCGATCTGCGCAATCACGGTGCCTCCTTTCACTCGGACGAGATGAGCTACCCGGCTCAGGCGGCGGACATCCTGACCCTGCTGGACCATCTTGGACTTGAACAGGTGGCCCTGGTGGGCCACTCCATGGGGGGCAAGGTCGCCATGCAGGTCGCCAAGCAGGCCCCACACAGGGTCAGCAAGCTGGTGGTGGCGGACATCGCCCCGGTGGCCTATCCCCACGCCCGCCACAAGAACGTGTTTGCCGGGCTCAATGCCACGCTGGCCACGCCCCCCCAGAGCCGCAGCGAGGCGGAAGCCATGCTGGCCGAGCACATCGAGATCGCCGGGGTGCGCCAGTTCCTGCTCAAATCCTTCGCCAAAGGGGAGTCTGGATGGGGGTGGCGTTTCAACGTGCCGGCCCTTGAGCGCAACTACGCCAACATCATGGGCTGGCCCGACGATGAACGCCGCTTCGAAGGCGCGACACTCTTCATCAAGGGGGGCGACTCCGACTATATGCTGCCCGAATACACCAGGGCCGCGATGGCCCAGTTCCCGGCCGCCAGGGCCCGCGTCATCGCCGGCACCGGCCACTGGTTGCACGCGGAAAAGCCGGTTTTGTTCAACAAACTGGTTGTGGATTTCCTGTCGACAGGCGGTTAACAGTTTCAAATCCTTTGTGATATAGTGCGCCCGTCTTAAGGAGTGCGCGCAATCCATGCTGAGTGAACACATCGATCTCATCGAGAGTCTGGGCCTGAAACTGTTCTTCGTGGCCATCTTCCTGCTGATTGGTCTGGCCATTCAGGACGTGCTCAAACGGGGCAATGTGCCCCGCTTCGGCCGCTTCATCGTCTGGCTGGTGCTGTTTCTGGGTTGCGCGGGTTTTGTCGCCAAGGGGCTGATCGAAATGGGCTGGGAAGGCTCAGGGATCGGCTAACTACTTTTCATCTGTGATGTATGGCCAAACAGCAAACTGATCGAACAACACTGGATCTGTTCGCAACTGAGAAGCGCCCCGGCAGGCCAAAGACCAATCCACTCCCCCGCGAGACCCAGCTCAAGATCAACAAGCGCAACCAGCTCAAGCGCGATCGTGAGAACGGGCTGAAACGGGTCGAGTTAAAGGTGGAAGCCGAGTTGCTGGAGCGCCTGAACCAACTTGCGCTGCAACAGAACGTCAGCCGAGCCGAGCTGATCCAATCTATCCTGAAGCAACAGATCGAGTCTGCTCATGCAGCAGGCATCGCAATCTGAACCGTCAAGCATCAACACCAGATACGGGTAACGAAACACTATGGCTAGTGTAGGTCTGTTTTTCGGCAGCGATACCGGTAATACCGAAGCTGTCGCCAAGATGATCCAGAAAGAACTGGGCAAACAACTGATTGAAGTCCGTGACATTGCCAAGAGCAGCAAGGCCGATATCGACAGCTTCGATCTGCTGATGTTCGGCATCCCGACTTGGTACTACGGCGAAGCCCAGGCCGATTGGGACGACTTCTTCCCCGAACTCGAAGAGATCGACTTCAACAACAAGCTGGTGGCCATCTTCGGATGCGGCGATCAGGAAGACTATGCCGAGTACTTCCTCGACGCCATGGGCACCCTGCGTGACATCGTCGAAGCCAAGGGCGCCATCATCATCGGCCACTGGCCGACCGCCAGCTACGAGTTCGAAGCCTCCAAGGCGCTCGTGGATGACAAACACTTCGTGGGCCTGGGCATCGACGAAGATCGCCAACCCGAACTGACAGCCGAGCGTGTCAAGGGCTGGTGCAAACAGCTGCACGAAGAGATGTGCCTGGGCGAGCTGGAGTGATCTGATCTCCCTCCCTCTTCATGCAACAAGGGCCCCGACGGGGCCCTTGTTGCATCTGCAGCAGGCATTCAGCCACCCCTGTGCTGGGGCTTGGATCTGACATAGAGGGTGCGCTTCACCTGGGCCACCAGCTCGCCCTGACCATCCTGCACCTGCACCTCGAACTCGGGAAAGTGCTTCTCTCCCCCCTCGGTCGCCGCCACGATCGATGCCAGCTTGGCGTCGCTCAGGGTGAACTCCGCCACCAGTTTGCCCTTGCCCGGCTTGATGAAATTGATGCTGCCCGCCTTGTCCCACACGTAGTAGCGGTTCTTGAAATAGCCCATCAGCATCAACGGGTAGATGGGATCCGTCATGGCGAACATGCTGCCACCGAACTGGGTCCGGTTGGCATTCTTGTTCCACCAGCGGGACTTGAGAGTGACCCGGCAGAAGCGGAAATCGGGGCTCAGGGTTTCTATCTTGATGCCTGCGCCCCAGAAGGGGGGCCAGGCGTTGAGGGCGCAGCGCACCCAGGCGGCATTGCCGAAAAGCCAATCCATGGATCTCATCCGACCAGACTATAAAGAAGTCACATAGTATCAACATTCTCTGGTCGAGCAAGCGGACCTGAATATTCCCATGATGGGCTTGATGAGCTAAAGCCCTTGAATTGCTGGGTTTATTTTTAACTTGGCTACGACCTATAATGACAGGCCAAGCGAGTTCGTGGTTGCCATTACAGCGGCAGTCAATCAGAATAACCACACCTTCGAGAATGCGAATAAATAGAAATGGCAGACAACAACCAAGCGTTAAAAAAGGCCGGGCTCAAGATCACCTTGCCCCGTGTCAAGATCCTGGAAATCCTGCAACAGCCGGACTGCCAGCACACCAGTGCGGAAGATCTGTACAAACGGCTGATCGATCAGGGCGAGGAGATTGGTCTCGCTACCGTTTATCGCGTTCTCAACCAGTTTGATGATGCCGGTATCGTCACCCGTCACCATTTCGAAGGGGGCAAGTCGGTGTTCGAGCTCGCCACCCAGGAGCACCACGACCACCTGGTTTGCCTCGACTGCGGCAAGGTGATCGAGTTCTCCGACGAGGTGATCGAACAGCGCCAGCGCGACATCGCCAAGGCGCACAACATCCGCCTGACCAACCACAGCCTTTACCTGTATGGCCACTGCGCCAACGGTGACTGCAAGCACGACGATTGATTCGGCCGGGTCGGCGCAATAAAAAAGCCAGCATGATGCTGGCTTTTTTGTGTCCGCAATCCGGACCAGAAGCGGCAGGGTTTCCCCTGCCCTCTTCTATCAGACCTCGGCCTTGCCCCAGACGTCACGCAGGGCCACGGTGCGGTTGAACACCAGGCGCTCGGCGCTGGAGAGCTTGTTGTCGGCGCAGAAGTAACCTTCACGCTCGAACTGGTAGGCAAACTCCGGCTTGGCATCCTTCAGGGAAGCTTCCACCCGGGCCCCTTCGATGATCACCAGGGATTCCGGATTCAGAGCCGCTTCGAAGTCATCCTCGGCGCCCGGGTTCGGCACCTTGAACAGACGGTCGTAGAGACGCACTTCGGCCGGCAGGGAGTGAGTGGCGCTGACCCAATGGATCACCCCTTTCACCTTGCGGCCGTCCGCCGGATCCTTGCCCAGGGTCTCGGGGTCGTAAGAGCAGTAGATGCAGGTGACCTTGCCGTCCGCATCCTTCTCGACCCGTTCGGCCTTGATGACGTAGGCGTTGCGCAGGCGCACTTCCTTGCCCAGCACCAGACGCTTGAACTGCTTGTTGGCTTCCTCTTTGAAGTCCGCCTCGTCGATGAAGATTTCGCGGGAGAAATGCAGCTCACGGGTCCCCATCTCCGGCTTGTTCGGGTGCGCAGGGGCTGTCAGCACCTCGTCCGCCGCCAGGTTCTCGATCACCACCTTCACCGGGTGCAGCACGGCCATGGCGCGCGGGGCGTTCTCGTTGAGATCGTCGCGGATGCAGGCTTCCAGCATGCTCATCTCGACGATGTTGTCCTGCTTGGTCACACCGATGCGCTTGCAGAACTCGCGGATGGAGGCCGGGGTGTAACCACGGCGGCGCAGACCGGAGACGGTCAGCATGCGCGGATCGTCCCAGCCGTTCACGTGCCCCTCGGTCACCAGCAGGTTCAGCTTGCGCTTGGACATGACGGTGTATTCGAGGTTCAGACGGGAGAACTCGTACTGACGGGGGTGACAGTCGATGCTGATGTTGTCCAGCACCCAGTCATACAGGCGACGGTTGTCCTGGAACTCCAGGGTACACAGGGAGTGGGTGATCCCCTCCAGGGCATCCGAGATGCAGTGGGTGAAGTCATACATCGGGTAGATGCACCACTCGTCACCGGTCTGGTGGTGGTGGGCAAACTTGATGCGATAGATGACGGGATCGCGCATCACCATGAAGGGGGATGCCATGTCGATCTTGGCGCGCAGGCAGGCGCTCCCTTCGGCCATCTCACCGTTTTTCATCTTGGCGAACAGGGCAAGGTTCTCTTCCACGCTGCGATCGCGGAACGGGCTGTTCTTGCCAGGGGCGGTCAGGGTGCCGCGGTATTCGCGCATCTGCTCCGGGGAGAGCTCGTCCACATAGGCCAGTCCCTTCTCGATAAGCTCGATGGCGTAGCCGTGCAGCTTGTGGAAATAGTCGGAGGAGTAGCAGATCTCGCCGCTCCACTGGAAGCCCAGCCACTGGACGTCCTGCTTGATGGACTCCACGAACTCGATGTCTTCCTTCGCCGGGTTGGTGTCATCGAAACGCAGGTTGCACTGACCCTGATAGTCGCGGGCGATGCCGAAGTTCAGGCAGATGGATTTGGCGTGGCCGATATGGAGATAACCGTTCGGCTCCGGCGGGAAACGGGTATGCACGCTGCTGTGCTTACCGCTGGCCAGATCTTCATCAATGATCTGACGAATAAAGTTAGTTGGGCTGTTCGCCTGACTCATGGCTCACCTCAAAAATGCGTCACTGGCGGACGTTGTGCCGGCTGGCACCCTCATACCCCCGCCGTCAAGCCGGGTATGATCCCTCATTACGCGCCCTGCCTCAACCTGAATTTGGCCAATTCGGGTCATTGGCGCACCAAAAACGGCGAAACGGGAGAAATTGCAGAGATCCTGGTTAAAAAAAGCCCCGCACGGGGCGGGGTCTCAAGTGATGAAAAACAGACAAAACACACACAACAAAGGTTCACACGCAGAGTCAACCTTTCCCAAACCCGATGGCCATCGACCTTGGGAAAGGCGGGTCTTGCGACCCACCTTGCGTTATGGATTGAGAGCTATCAGTTCAGCTCGGTGACGCGGCTGGTACGCTTGCCATCGAAGCTGGTGGTACGCAGGTAGACCTTGCCATCCACGGTCGGCTTGGCGGCAGCGTCGTAGGCGCTCCAGCTCTTGCCATCCAGGCTGTACTGGATGGGCAGACCCGGCAGATCCACGTTCGCTTCCAGCACGCCGTTCACTACCTTGGCGCCCGGTACGGAGAGGCGGTATTCCACCCCGGCCTGGTCCAGTTTCGGCAGTACGCGCTGACCCAACACGTTGGCAAACTGGTTCCACTCCTTGTTCAGGGTGGCCTTGTTGACATGCTTGGTGGTGCCGGAGAACTCGCGACCCTTCACGTAATCGAGCTCGAAGCCGCCCTTGTGCCAGGCGCGCTCGGCCACGGAGAAGATGCGCGGATAGACCATGTATTCGTACTGGGCATCGGTGCGCACGGTTTCACTCCATTGCTGACCGGAGATCCCCTTGAACTTGACCGGATCCTGGTCACCCTTGGCCACGAAGGCGTTGCCGTCGCGGTCAACCGAGGTCTCGGCGTTCTGCGGCAGGTTTTCCGGGGCGAAGGCGAACACCTTGCGGGTGTCGTTGAAGCGGGTTGCCCAGTAGTAGCCGCGCTCGGCAGGGTGTACCTCGTTCGGGAAGTCGAAGTAGAGGTAATCCGGGTTGGAGAGCACCACGTCATAGCCCTTGTGCGCCCACTTCATCGCCTCGTTGAAACCACCCCAGTAGAGGGTTTCCCAGAAGTTGACCCGAGTCTTGTCGGTGGCGAATACGCTGGCATCCGTGGCGTACTTCAGGCCATCTTCCCACGCCTGCAGGGTGGAGAAGCCGTGGCCCTTGACCATCTCGCTCACTTCCTTGGCAAAGTAGACCGGCAGCTCGGCCACGTCCTTGATCTTGCCATCGTCGATCATCTTCTGGCACATGGGGGACTTGCCGAACGGCTTGTCCTGCTTGCTGGAGTCGACATTGCCCTTCCAGGCCACCAGATCTTCTTTCTTGGTGACGGCCGGATCCTGGTAACCACCGCCCTGCATGATGTTCTTCGCCTCGTCACCACCGTAGTGCCAGGCGGTCAGCGGCTGGCCGGCGGCCTGGTGCATCTGGGCCACTTCGTCCATCACCTTGGCAACGAAGGTGGCGGCACCCGGCTGGCAGGGGTTGATGAAGGACATCTTGTCGTAGAACTGCACCGAGGTGACGTTGGAGGTATCGGCCGGGTCAGTCAGACGGAACTGGTTGGCTTCGGTTTCTTTGCCCTCGCTCATCAGACGCTTGTAGCGCGCCTCCATGGAGACCACGGCGGCACGGGCGTGGGCCGGCATGTTGATCTCGGGGATCACGGTCACACCGCGGGCCTTGGCATAGCGTACCAGGTCGATGTAGTCCGCCTTGCTGTAGAAACCGGAGCCCTGGTTGTCGCTGGTGGGGCCGGAGCCGAGCTGCGGCATCAGGCACTTGGTTTCGGACTCGTCGTGGCAACGCTGGCTGCCGACGTCGGTCAGCTCCGGCAGGCCCGGGATCTCCAGACGCCAGCCTTCATCGTTGGTCAGCCCCAGGTGCAGCACGTTGAGCTTCATGGCGGACATTTGATCCACCAGCTTCTTCATGGTCTCCGGGCTTCTGAAGTGACGGGCCACGTCGGTCTGCATGCCGCGGTATTCAAAGCGCGGCGCATCCTCGACGCTCATCTGGCTCACCAGCTTGTCGTCAACCCCCAGCAGGGAGATCAGAGACTGGGCGCCCCAGAAGGCGCCGTCAACGTCGTGCCCCTGAATGACGGTGCCCTTCTTGCCGATGGTCATGTCGTAGCCTTCGGCCTGCTTGAGCTTGCTGCCGAGCTTGATGGTGACCGGGTAGCCGGTGTCGGAGAGGGTAACACCCAGCTTGGTCAGTTGCGCCTTCAGGGCCTCGGCGCGATCGCTCGGCAGGTCAAGGGCATTGAGCTTGATGGTGGAGAAGTCGACTTGCGGGCCGGCCTTGACCACCTGCTTCATCGGGCTTGGCAGGATGCGGTCGTCAATCTTGCCGGCAGGCAGCAGGGTACTGGTCTGGTTGGCGGCGAAACGGGTCTCGCTGTTCATCAGGGTGTTGTTGTCATCCTTGGTGCGCTTCCAGCCATCGGCAGGCATCGGCTTCTCGTAGGTGCTGGCATCGTCGATGTTGCTCATGCTGGCCAGCACTTTCGGCTCGGCCCCTTCACTGGCGACATACCAGTTCGGCATGATGTCAGATTCGAACAATACCCAGTATTCCACCACCAGGGGCACCTCGACCGTGGCGTCCTTGGCAAAGCCCTGGAACTTCTCGGTCGGCGTCAAACGATAGAGGTCGCCGGTCAGGTGGGTGATGGTGAACTGGTCGTTGTCCACCCGCTGGATGCGGCGGATGGAGGAGACATAGATGCTCCAGTCCTTGGAGGTGACGTCGGCACCGGTATTGGTCAGGTGCAGCTTGGCAACGCCGCAGCTCGCCCACTCGGAGCCCAGGGCCTGGCAGTCAAGACCGGCGCCGGCACCGTCATTGGTGACGACTTCGTACTTGACGACGAGGTTGCTGGCGAGGGCGTCGACCACCGCTTGCCTGGCAGCATCGGCTGCAAGTGCGGGACCGGCGAAAACGGTAGACATGGCAATGGCTAACAGAGAATGTTTCAAGTTCATAACTGCTGCTCTCATTTGAAGTAAAGGTTGGATTTTCTTGGCTTTTTTTATATGGGGCCCCGAGGCGGGGCCCTTAGTTATGTCAACAATGGACTTAGACTTGAGGTGAGCGAGTCGCTCGATTAACGCAGGGCTTTCATCTCACCGGCGATGATCTCGGCCAATGGGCCCAGAATCACCTGCAGGTTCTGCTCACCGAGCTTGACCACACCGGCCGCGCCCAGGGCTTTGAGCTTGCGCTCGTCAACGATGCTGCGGTCTTTCAGGGTCAGACGCAGACGGGTGATGCAGGCGTCGATGGTCACCAGGTTCTCCTGACCACCCAGCACTTCCAGATACTGCTTGGCCAGCTCGGTGCGGTCGGTGGTTTGAGCCTGTACCGGCACGGCTTCGTCATCTTCACGACCCGGGGTTTTCAGGTTGAACTTGGCGATCACTGCGCGGAAGACCACGTAGTAGAGGCCGAAGAAGACCAGACCCTGTACCAGCAGCATGTACCACTGGGTCGCCAGCGGGTTGCGGCTGGAGAGCACCATATCCACCAGACCGGCGCTGAAGCCGAAACCGGCGATCCAGTGCATGGAGGCTGCGATGAACACGGAGATACCGGTCAGCAGGGCGTGGATGACGTACAGTACCGGCGCCACGAACATGAAGGAGAACTCGAGCGGCTCGGTCACCCCGGTGAAGAAGGCGGCAAAGGCGGCAGCGATCATGATGGACGCAACCTTCTCTTTGTTCTCTTTCTTCGCGCTGTGGTAGATGGCCAGTGCGGCACCCGGCAGACCGAACATCATGATGGGGAAGAAGCCGGCCTGGTACATGCCGGTCACGCCCACGACAGCCTTGCCGGCGTCGATGGAGGACTGGCCACCCAGGAAGTTCGGGATGTCGTTGATGCCGGCCACGTCGAACCAGAACACGGAGTTCAGGGCGTGGTGCAGACCGACCGGGATCAGCAGACGGTTGAAGAAGGCGTAGATGCCGGCACCGGTGGAGCCCATGCTGACGATGGATTCACCGAAGCTCACCAGGCCACCGTAGATGACCGGCCAGACGGCCATCAGGATGAAGGAGACGACGATCATCACCACGGAGGTCACGATCGGCACCAGACGACGACCGGAGAAGAAAGCCAGCGCCTTGTGCAGCTCCACGCTGCTGAAGCGGTTGTAGAGCTCGGCGGCGATGACACCACACAGGATGCCGACGAACTGGTTGCTGATCTTGGCAAAGGCTGCCGGCACCTGGTCGGCCGGGATACCCTTGATCTGGGCCACGGCGCCCGGGCTCAGCAGGGTGGTGACCACCAGGAAGCCGACCAGACCGGCCAGCGCGGCGGAACCGTCTTTATCCTTGGACATGCCGTAAGCGACGCCGACGGCGAACAGAATGGGCATACTGTCGATGATGGCGGCGCCCGCCTTGATCAGAAACGCAGCCAGAGGGCTTCCGCCACCCCAACCGTTCGGGTCAATCCAGTAGCCAATCCCCATCAGGATCGCGGCGGCAGGCAATACCGCTACCGGCACCATCAGGGCACGGCCGATCTTTTGCAAATAACCGAGAATGTTCACGGTTCCTCTCCTTAGTTGGTGTTTTTCTAGAAATTAAGTGCTTATCACGTTCGACGCATAAGCCATCAAGGCTTGATTGGCAGTCTATGTGTTTTATTTCGCTGCGCAAATTAATAAACCAGCTTTCGTGATCATTATCACTCAACAGAGATAAAGGTAGCCGATAGATGTGGCTTAGTTCGCAATCTTTATTTACGCTATAAAACAACTTGAATCCGTGTCTGGTCCCTTGCCGTCACTCCCTGTGCGGCAACCGTACTGAGGTATATAGAATGCGCCTGATCCCGTTGAAGTCTGCCAGCCAGGTGGGTCTCTGGTCTGCCCGTTACATCGTTGACCGCATCAATGCGTTCAAACCCACTGCCGAGCGCCCCTTCGTGCTGGGTCTGCCCACTGGCGGCACCCCGCTCAACACCTACAAGCGCCTGATTGAGCTGCATAAAGCCGGCGAGGTGAGCTTCCAGAACGTGGTCACCTTCAACATGGACGAGTACGTGGGGCTGCCCAAGGAACACCCGGAGAGCTACCACAGCTTCATGCACAACAACTTCTTCAATCACGTGGACATTCGCCCGGAAAACATCAACATCCTCAATGGCAACGCCGAGGATCTGGTGGCCGAGTGCCAGCGTTACGAAGACAAGATCAAGTCCTACGGCAAGATCCACCTGTTCATGGGCGGCGTCGGCAATGACGGCCACATCGCCTTCAACGAACCGGCCTCTTCCCTGGCTTCCCGTACCCGGGTCAAGACCCTGACCGAAGACACCCGCATCGCCAACTCCCGCTTCTTTGGCGGCGACATGGAGCAGGTGCCCAAGCTGGCCCTGACCGTGGGTGTCGGCACCCTGATGGACGCCGAAGAGATCCTGATCCTGGTGGTCGGTCACGCCAAGGCCCAGGCCCTGCAGGCCACCGTGGAGGGCAGCGTCAACCACATGTGGACCATCTCCACCCTGCAACTGCATCCGAAAGGGATTGTGGTGTGCGACGAACCTTCCACCATGGAGTTGAAGGTCAAGACGGTGCGCTACTTCCAGCAACTGGAAGCCGACAATATCAAGCACCTCTGAGGAGCTCCCATGTACGCTCTGACTAATTGCACTCTCTACACCGGCAGCTGCGTGCTGACCGGTTATGGCGTGGTCATCGATGGCGACAAGATTGTCGCCATCTCCCGCCAGGCAGAACTGCCCGCCGGCATCGAGCAGATTGACCTCCAGGGCGCCAACCTCAGCGCCGGCTTCATCGACGTCCAGCTCAACGGCTGCGGTGGCGTCATGTTCAACGGTCACATCACCACGGACACCCTGGCCACCATGCAGGTGGCCAACCTGAAATCCGGGACCACCAGCTTCCTGCCGACCCTGATCACCAGCCCGGATGCGGACATGAAGCAGGCCGTCGCCGTCACCCGCGACTACATGGCCGCCCACCCCAACGAGGTGCTTGGCGTCCATCTGGAAGGGCCCTATACCAACCTCAAGCGCAAGGGGATCCACCCGGCCGAACAGATCCGTCAACCCGCCGACGAGATGATCGACTTCTTCTGCAACAACGCAGACGCCATCGCCAAGATCACCCTGGCGCCGGAGCGCAACAAGCCCGAGCACATCCGCCGTCTGGTGGAGGCCGGCATCCTGGTCTCCGCCGGCCACACCGCCGCCAACTACGACCAGGCCATGGCGGGCTTTGACAACGGCATGCGCTTTGCCACCCACCTCTACAACGCCATGACTCCGACCCTGAATGGTCGCGAGCCCGGCGTGGTCGGCGCCATCTACGATCGCAAGGATGTCTATGCGGGCATCATCGTCGACGGCCACCACGTACACTGGGCCAACGTGCGCCTGGCGCACAGGATGCTGGGGGAGCGGCTGGTGCTGGTCACCGATGCAACCGCGGCGGCAGGTGCACCGGAAGGCTTTGAGAAATTTGATTTTTGCGGCGCAACCGTCTATTTCCGCGATGGTCAGTGCGTCGATGAGAATGGTACACTCGGCGGCTCCGCCCTCACCATGATCGAAGGGGTGGAAAATCTGGTCAAACAGGTCGGATTGCCGCTCGACGAAGCACTGAGAATGGCCACCCTTTACCCCGCTCGCGCCATTGGATGGGACTCGCGTCTCGGTAGTATCCAGGTCGGAAAAATTGCCAACCTCACCGTCTTTGATCAGGCCTTCGCGGTCTGCGGGACCGTGGTTAACGGACACTACACAACACAGTGACACTATGACTGGCGGACAAATAGCAAACGTAGATCTTATCAAGCAGGTAAACAGTGCAGTCGTCTATCGCCTCATTGACCTGCAGGGGCCCATCTCGCGGGTCAAAATTGCCGAGTTGAGTCAGCTGGCCCCGGCCAGCGTGACCAAGATAACCCGGCAACTGATCGAGCACGGCCTCATCAGGGAAACCTCGCCGCAAGCCTCCACTGGCGGGCGCCGCGCCATCTCCCTGACCACCATCAAGCATCGCTTCCAGTTTGTGTCCGCCAAGCTGGGTCGCGGCTACCTGCAGCTCTCCCTGTATGACCTCGACGGCAAGGAGCTCGATCAGCACATCACCCAGGTGACCGAGATCGAGCAGCAACCCGTGGTGGACATGCTGCTGCGGGAGATTGGCGCCTTCATCGACGCCAATCAGGATCGCAGCCGCAACCTCATCAGCATCGCGCTGACCATGCCGGGTCTGGTCAACCCGGAATCCGGCATGGTCATCTACACCCCCACCTACCAGATCCGCAACCTGGGGCTCGCCAAGCTCCTGGAGCACCACTTCAACCTCCCCTGCTACGTGGGCAACGATACCCGTTCGCTGGCGCTGGCCGAACACTTCTTCGGCGAGTCCCGCGACTGCATGGACTCCATCCTGGTGAGTGTCCACCAGGGGACGGGCTCGGGCATCATCACCAAGGGAAAGGTGTTTCTCGGCCAGAACCGCAACGTCGGTGAAATAGGCCACATCCAGGTCGAACCCCTTGGCAAGCGCTGCCACTGCGGCAACTTCGGCTGCCTCGAGACCATCGCCTCCAACGAGGCCATCGTCGACAAGGTGAAGGAGCTCATCAGCCGCGGTCACCTGAGTTCGCTGCAAGAGAAGCACATCACCATCCAGGAGGTGTGCAAGGCGGCGGTGGCCGGTGACGAGCTGGCCCGCAGCGTGATCGAGAACGTGGGGGAGCACCTGGGGCGCGCCATCGCCATCACGGTCAACCTGTTCAACCCCCAGAAGGTGCTCATCGCCGGTGAAATCACCGCCGCCGAAGAGATCCTGATCCCGGCCATCCGCCGCTGTGTCGAGCACCAGTCTCTGCCAAGTTTCCATCGCGGCCTGCCCATCGTGAAGGCGCGCTTCCAGAACCAGCCCACCATCGGCGGCTTCGCCCTGGTCAAGCGCTCCCTGCTGGAAGGGGATCTGCTGCAGATCATCATGGAGCAGAAGTAAGGCCTACCCCTTCGGACACTAAAACGGCAGCCAGTGGCTGCCGTTTTTTTATGGTCTGTTTTCGCAGGTTTACCTCGCTCTACAAGGTTTGAACAGAGCGTAGGTTCGATTAGCCCCGTAGCGGCGTAATCGGACGCCGTAGTTCACCCCGCCCGGCACGGCTTGAACAGATCCAGCTTGCCGTCATAGACCTGGGTCTGCACGTCCATGATGCCGAGCATGGAGTGGAACAGGTTGTCGTGGGAGAAGCGCTTGCTGGCTGCCTCCTGTTGCAGGCAATCCAGATTGAGCTGACGGTCCGCCTGCAACTGGGGAGAGAACCAGGTCAGGAGCGGCACCCGGGTCTGATCGTCCGGTGCGAACTTGTAGGGGGTACCGTGCAGATAGAGCCCCATGGCACCGAGGGATTCGCCGTGATCCGACAGATAGACCAGCCCCACGTTGTACTGGCTCTCCAGGCTCTTGAGCTTGTCGATGAGCTGGGCCAGCACCTTGTCGGTGTAGCGGATGGTGTTGTCATAGGTGTTCACCAGCTCTTCGTTGCTGCAGTTCTCGATGTCGCTGCGCGGGCAGTCCGGCAGGAAGACGCGATCGGCGGCCGGGTAGCGGCGATAGTAGGTCGGGCCGTGGCTGCCCATCAGGTGGAAGGCCACCAGCTTGCTGCCCTGCTTGCCCTGCATGTCGGCGATCTGCTGATCCAGCCCCTGCAACAGCACCTCGTCATGACAGGCATTGCCGGAGCAGTATGCGGGGAATGCCTTGGGCTCAATCTCGATGGTGGGGACGTTTTTGCACACCCCCTTGCAGCCGCCGTCGTTCTCCTTCCAGAGCACCGAGATCCCGGCATGTTGCAGCACGTCCAGCAAGCCGTCCTGGGACTGGGCCCTGGCCTCGTCATAGCCGCGCCGGGTCATGTTCGAGAACATGCAGGGCACGGAGAGCGCCGTGGCGGTGCCGCAGGAGCGCACGTTCCTGAACGAGACGACATTGGCCTCCTTCTCGGTGAAGCCGTTGGTCTCCTTCTTGTAGCCGTTGAGGGAGTAGTTCTGGCTGCGAGCCGTCTCCCCCACCACCAGGAACATCAGGGTCGGCTTCTCATGCTGGCCGATCACCCTGGCATCGGTGCCGATCTGCTGGTAGGGAATGGGAGTGGCGAAGACCACATCCCGGGCGTACTTGTAGAGCCCGTGCACATAGTTGGCGGGCACTATCTCCTTGCCGAGGGACTTGTTGTTGCGCCCGACCGAGGCGTAATCCTGGTAATAGAGGGCGGCAGCCCCCACCAGAAACAGCAAGGAGAGGGCGATGGAGCCGAGGCGCAGACCCAGTCCCTTGTACCAGGGACGGGGATACTCAATCTTCACCCACAGCAGCACCAGCACCGGCAGCAGGCCGGTCAGCAGGAACCAGAGCACCACGGAACCGTTGAGGTAGGAGCCCGCCTCCCCGCTGTTGGTCTCGATGATGTTCTGCATCATGCCCATGTCGAAGATCACCCCGTACTTGAGCATGGCGTAGCTGACGAGGGAGCCGGTCATGATGAGCAAGGCGAAGAAGGGCTTGAGCAGATAACGGAAGGTAAAGGGCAGGAACACCGCGTTGAGGGCCGCCACCAGCACCAGGGGTATGGAGAGGACAAACCCCGCCTTGACGTGTTCAAGGGCGGTGAGGATGCGATAAAAGTGCAGGAAAATGGGCCAGTTGAAGACCAGTGCAAACAGCAGCACCAGCAACAGATTGACCTTCATCACTCCCAGAGTGAGACGCATAGAGAGACTCCGACAAACCAGTGGAACTAACAACCTGCCAGCAGGCTTCGTGGTGACCCTCCCGACACTCGGCCCTGAAAAACAGGACAAGAGCCAGGGAGGTCCAGATACGGGGTCATCCTAGGACGGCAAACTTAAGCGAACATTAAGAGAGGAAATCGAACCACAAGGGGAGGTGCGCGGTCTGGCACATAAAAAAACGGCAGCCCGGGCTGCCGTTTTTGCGAAGGTGAATAAGGTGTCGCACCTGTGTGTTCGCGAACCTGAACAGGGTCGCGAGAGGCAATTACAGGGTCGCGGCAATCTCGTCGGAGCCGGGGAAGAGGACCGTTGTGGTCGCCCTCCCCTTTGCCCTGAGGGATCACAGGGTCGCGGCAATCTCATCGGAGCTAGGGAAGAGGATCGTTGTGGTCGCCCTCCCCTTGCCCTGGGTCTCACGGCGTTCCCGAGAGGCAATTACAGGGTCGCGGCGATCTCGTCGGAGATGGAGCCGTTGTGGTACACCTCCTGCACGTCGTCCAGATCTTCCAGCATGTCGATGAGGCGCATCAGCTTGGGCGCGGTCTCGGCATCCAGTTCCGCCTCGGTGGAGGGGATCATGGTCACTTCGGCGCTCTCGGGCTTGAAGCCAGCAGCTTCCAGACCGTCCAGCACGGTGCCGAAGTCGTTCGGGGTGGTGTAGACCTCGATGGTGCCATCTTCTTCGGTCACCACGTCGTCGGCACCGGCTTCCAGCGCAGCGTCCATCAGGGCGTCTTCATCGGCGCCCACGAAGGTCAGCACCCCCTTCTTGGTGAACAGATAGGCCACGGAGCCGTCGGTCCCCAGGTTGCCGCCGCACTTGCTGAAGGCGTGGCGCACTTCGGCCACGGTACGGTTGCGGTTGTCGGTCAGGCACTCCACCATGACGGCGGAACCGGCCGGGCCGTACCCTTCGTACACGATGGTCTCGAGCTGCTCGCCGTCACCGCCGCCGGCCCCACGGGCGATGGCGCGGTTGATGGTGTCGCGGGTCATGTTGCTGGTCAGGGCTGCCGCCACCGCCGCACGCAGGCGGGGGTTGTTGGCAGGATCGGCATCACCCAGACGCGCGGAGGTGGTGATTTCGCGGATCAGCTTGGTGAAGATCTTGCCGCGCTTGGCGTCTTGCGCCGCCTTGCGGTGTTTGATGTTGGCCCATTTACTGTGACCTGCCATAGGGACTCTCCGTTATAGTTGGAAATTTCAGTAACACTGGTTGCGCCCAGGGGGAAACGGGAAAGGCCGCATCGCTGCGGCCTTTGTTGCCGATAACGGCTTATTCGTCACCCTTGACGGTGGTCGCAATCGCCAGCTCGCCCAGTTGGGCCGGGTTGGCAAAGCTCGGGGCGTCTGTCATCAGACAGGCGGCCGCCGTGGTTTTCGGGAAGGCGATGACATCCCGAATGTTGTCGGTGCCGGTCAGCAGCATGCTGAGGCGATCCAGACCAAACGCCAGGCCGGCGTGGGGCGGGGTGCCGTATTTCAGGGCATCCAGCAGGAAGCCGAACTTCAGGCGCTGCTCGTCCGGGGTGATCCCCAGGATGTCGAACACGGTGGCCTGCATCTCGCTGTTGTGGATACGAACGGAGCCGCCACCCACTTCGTAGCCGTTGATCACCATGTCGTAGGCGTTCGCGTAGGCACCCAGGGGGTTGGCCTTGAGCTCGCTCGGGCCCAGGTTGCTCGGCGCGGTGAAGGGGTGGTGCATGGCCGCCAGACCGCCTTCGCCGTCTTCTTCGAACATGGGGAAGTCGATGACCCACAGGGGCTTCCAGACGTTCTCCACCAGGCCCAGATCGCGGCCCACTTTCAGGCGCAGGGCGCCCATGGCATCGCACACCACCTTCTTGGAATCGGCGCCGAAGAAGATGATGTCGCCATCCATCGCGCCGGTGCGGGCCAGGATCTCGCGCACGATGGCGTCAGAGAGGAACTTGGCCACCGGGGACTGCACCCCTTCGAGGCCGCTCCCGGCGTCGTTGACCTTCATCCAGGCCAGGCCCTTGGCACCGTAGATGCCGACGAACTTGGTGTACTCGTCGATCTGCTTGCGGGACAGCTCCGCGCCGCCCTGGACTTTCAGGGCTGCGACGCGGCCTTTCGGATCCTTGGCGGGGCCTGCGAACACGGCGAACTCCACCTCGGTCAAGAGATCTGCCACATCGACCAGCTCCATGGGCAAACGCAGGTCCGGCTTGTCGGAGCCGAAGCGGCGCATGGCCTCGTCGAAGGTCATGATGGGGAAGTCACCCAGGTCCACGTTCAGGATGTGCAGCCAGAGCTTGCGGATCATCTCTTCCATGATTTCACGCACCTGGGGCGCGGTCATGAAGGAGGTCTCCACGTCGATCTGGGTGAATTCCGGCTGGCGGTCGGCACGCAGGTCTTCGTCGCGGAAGCACTTGACGATCTGGTAGTAGCGGTCGAAGCCGGACATCATCAGCAACTGCTTGAACAGCTGGGGGGACTGCGGCAGGGCGTAGAACTTGCCCTTGTGTACGCGGCTCGGCACCAGGTAGTCACGGGCCCCTTCCGGGGTCGCCTTGGTCAGCATCGGGGTCTCGATGTCGAGGAAGCCGTGCTCGTCCATGAAGCGGCGCACGAAGGCACTGGCCTTGGCACGGGTCTTCAGGTACTTGGCCATCTCGGGGCGACGCAGATCCAGGTAGCGGTACTTGAGGCTCACCTCTTCGCTGTTGACCTGGTTGAAGTCAAGGGGCAGCGGCTCGGCACGGTTGATGATGGTGAGCTCGTGGGCGAACACCTCGATGGCACCGGTGGCCATGTCGCTGTTGCGCTGGGAGTCGGGGCGGGTACGCACCACGCCGGTCACCTGGATGCAGAACTCGCCGCGCAGCTCGGAGGCCAGGGCAAAGGCGTCCGGCTTGTCCGGATCGAAGAACACCTGCACGATGCCCTCGCGGTCGCGCATGTCGATAAAGATGAGGCCGCCGAGATCACGACGACGATGGACCCAACCGCACAATGTAATGGTCTGCCCGGCATGGGCCTCATTGACCTGTCCGCAATAGATAGAGCGCATGGACTTCTTCCTTCGAAATGGTAGAGAGACGGTTCATCCTGGGTCGCCGGGCACGACTGGCAAGCACCGTCTGTCTCACAGCTGGCCAGATCCTGCTTCTTGCCCGGTTTGAAATCTGTCTCGGGTCATCCGGCTCCCCGAGCCGGATTCTTGCCGCCGTCCCAGGCATGCCCCCGCTCCCGACCGGGATGACGAGTGGGCGCCGGGGTATCGGCTGGCGTCGTTGTCTGGCCACTGCCGGGCCGCGATCATCGTCACCCGGGGGCTCGGTCGCGCGCATTACGACAATGTGGCAAACAAAAGGGTTGGCATTATAGAGGAAAACCTCCATTTGGGTAAAATGGCCCGCAGCCCCCTTTACCCTGTTTTTTGTTGTTCTGGCGCAAAAAGGAGGGCAAAAGTGCGCCAACCTGCCGACAGGAACCATCATGAGCCTCTATTTGGGCCTGCCCCAGTGGTCACACCCGGCCTGGCCCGGCCAGTTGCTGGGGATGAATGCCAGGCCCGCCGAGCACCTCGCCGACTATGCCCGGGTGTTCAACTCCGTGGAGGGCAACACCACCTTCTACGCCTCGCCGACCCCGGAGACGGTGCAGCGCTGGGCCGATGCGGTCCCCGACCACTTTCGCTTCAGCTTCAAGTTTCCCAAGGAGATCAGCCACCAGAGCGATCTGGTGAGCGCGGACAAACAGGTGACGGCCTTCATCCGCCTGCTGGCCCCCCTGCATGACAAGCTGGGGCTGCTCAAGCTGCAACTGCCCGCCCGCTTCGGTCCAGAGGGGCTGGCCCGTCTGGATGCCTTCTTCGCGCGGCTGCCCCAGGATTTCACCTATGCCCTCGAGGTGCGCCACCCCGATTTCTTCGCCAAGGGGGAGGCGGAACGGGCCCTCAACCGGATGCTGATGGCGCGGGGCATCAATCGCATCATGCTCGACAGCCGCCCGCTCTTCTCGGTGCCCGCCACCACGGCCGCCATGATCGATGCCCAGGGCAAGAAACCCAGGTTGCCGGTCCATCTGCTGGCCACGGGGGGTGCCCCGGTGGTGCGCCTGATTGGTTTGCCTCAAATCGAGGACAATCACCCATTTTTGCCACCATGGTTGCCACATTGGAAACAATGGCTCCAGGAGGGCAAGGATCTCTACCTCTTTGTCCACACCGCCGACAATGCCCGGGCCCCCGAACTCGCACGGCAGATCAGCCGCCTGCTCGGCCAGGAGATGGCCCCCTGGCCAGGAGAAAACGATCGCGCCCGCCAGGGGGTGCTGCCCTTTTGAGCGGCCCCCTCCCCGCCCCTTCTCCGTCCCCAAAAAAAGCCGCTTTTTTTGTGGTCCCACCGGGGTTGGCGTCAAGACAAACGCCCGCCTTTCCTCTACACTAGCGCCCCAAGTAAGGTCCCGGGCCTGGGTGCATGGCAATGCGTTGCCCACCCCAGCCCGGCACCCTGAGGGCCCGGACCATGGCCCGTTGCGAACAGGGGCAGCCCGAAGGATCCCGGAGCAAGCCACCCCGTTCGTCAACCGGTGACGACGCCATTTCGATGCCCGTCCACCCAAGATTCAATTGAATAAAACAGCCGCCCACCACACCGGCTGTCAGGTTGCGTCAGCATGCACGATCAGATTTTTGCCGCCCCCATCGCCCGTCTGGGAGACTTCTGCTTTGACGAGCAGGTCGTCGACGTCTTCCCCGACATGATCCAGCGCTCGGTGCCCGGTTACAGCAACATCATCTCCGCCATCGGCATGATGGCCGCCCGCTACGCCCAGCCCCAGAGCCGCCTCTACGATCTCGGCTGCTCCCTCGGCGCCGCGACCCAGGCCATGCGCCGCCACGTCACCCAGCCCGGCTGCCAGATCACGGCGGTGGATCTCTCCCACCCCATGATCGAGCGGGCCCGCGCTCACCTCTCGGGCTTCAAGTCCGAGGTACCGGTGGCGCTCATCGAGGCGGACATCTGCGACATCCCCATCGAGAACGCCTCCGTGGTGGTGCTCAACTTCACCCTGCAGTTCGTCGCCCCCGAGAAGCGGGCCGCCCTCATCGCGCGCATCTTTGACGGCCTGCGCCCCGGCGGCATCCTCATCCTGAGCGAGAAGTTCCGCTTCGATGACGAGCAGGTCAACGAGCTGCTCATCGACTTGCACCTCGACTTCAAGCGGGCCAACGGCTACAGCGAGCTGGAAATCAGCCAGAAGCGCACCGCCCTTGAGAACGTGATGCGCACCGACACCCTGGCGGTCCATCAGGCGCGCCTGCGGGACGCCGGCTTCACCCACCTGGACCTCTGGTTCCAGTGCTTCAACTTCGGCTCCATGATTGCCATCAAAGCCAGCGACACCAACTAAGCCATGATCGATTTCGCCCATTTTTATCAACTGATCGCCAAGAACCGGTTGAGCCACTGGCTGCACACCCTGCCCGCCCAGCTGCACGCCTGGCAGCACGACAACCTGCACGGGGATCTGCCGCGCTGGAACCGCGCCCTCGCCAAGCTGCCCGTCGTGGCCCCCGGCCGGATCGAGCTCAAAGAGCGGGTCGCCATCGGCAGCCCCGATAGCCTGGGAGAGGGTGAGCGCAAGAAGACCGAGAGCCTGCTGCGCCAGCTCATGCCCTGGCGCAAGGGCCCCTTCCATGTGCACGGCATCCACATCGACACCGAGTGGCGCTCCGACTGGAAGTGGGATCGGGTGCTGCCCCACATCAGCCCGCTCCAGGGCCGCTACGTGCTGGACGTGGGCTGCGGCAGCGGCTACCACCTCTGGCGCATGGTGGGGGAAGGGGCGAAACTGGCGGTCGGCATCGACCCGAGCCCGCTGTTCCTCTGCCAGTTCGAAGCCATTCGCCACTTCATGGACAACGACCAGCGCGCCCACCTGCTGCCCCTCGGTATCCAGGAGCTGCCGGATCTGCGGGCCTTTGACACCGTCTTCTCCATGGGGGTGCTCTATCATCGCAAGTCCCCCATCGAGCACATCGAGCAGTTGCGCAACCAGCTCAAAGACGATGGGGAGCTGGTGCTCGAGACCCTGGTGGTGGACGGCGACGAAAACCAGGTGCTGATGCCCTCCGATCGCTACGGCAAGATGCGCAACGTCTGGTTCCTCCCCTCGAGCGCGGCCCTCACACGCTGGGTCGAGCGCTGCGGGTTCACCGATGTGCGCATCGTCGACGAGAATATGACCAGCACCGACGAACAGCGTCGTACCGACTGGATGATTAACGAGTCCCTGAGTGACTATCTGGATCCACACAATCCTGCACTCACGGTCGAAGGATACCCGGCACCCAAACGTGCCGTACTGATCGCCAGAAAGGCCAAAGACTAGCCGATGGCGGCTGTGGAAGTTACACTGACCCAATTCCAGGAAGCACAGTTAAATGAATGACATGAAAAGCAAATTAAAAGGAATGACCCTGCTCTCCCTGCTCAGTCTCGGCGGGTGTGTCAGTATGGAAAAAGCCCCCCCGGCCCCGACCCTGACGCTGGCCGAGCTGCGCAACGAGATCTCGTTGAGCGAGCAACGTCTGCAAACATCCATGGAACAGCAACAGAAGCAGTATGTGCAGCAACAGCACCTGCTGGTTCAGCTCAACACCGATGTCACCAACATGAAAGAGTCCGTGAAGAAAGTCGACAGCAAGCTGGCTACCCTGCCTCCCGAGCCGCCCAAGGCCATGCCCATTCCCACCGAGAAGTGCCCGGCGCCGAGCCAGGGCCACACCGTCGATGGCAAGCTGCTGGTGGGTGAAGCGGAGTGGATCTGGGTTGACGCCGCCAACGACGCCTTCCAGGCCCGGGTCGACACCGGCGCCACCACCTCCTCCATCAGCGCCCAGGAGATCACCATCTTCGAGCGCAACGGCAAGAACTGGGTGCGCTTCTTCCTGAGCCACCAGGAGATGGACGACAAGATCCAGATTGAAGCCCCCCTGGTGCGTCACGTGCGGGTCCGTCAGGCTTCCGCCGACGATCTCGACCGTCGCCCCGTGGTCCGCCTTGCCGTGCGCATCGGCGACATGACCGAGAAGGCCGAATTTACCCTGAAGGACCGCAGCGACATGACCTTCCCCGTGCTGCTGGGCCGTGAATTCCTCAAAGACATCGCCGTGGTCGACGTGGCCCGCGAATATATCCAACCCAAACCCAAGCTCAAGGATGTGAAATAATCCATGGTTTCCCGTAAGCCGTTCTATCTGCTGGTCGCCCTGCTCTACATCGTCGGCCTGGGGATGACCTTCTATCATCACATTGCGCTGGACGTCCCGCTCACGCCGGGTGAAAAGCGCCAGATCTGGTCCATCGAAGCCAAGCTCGAATTCGAGGCCACCGGCGAGCCGGTGATCGCCTCCCTGGCCATTCCGGGCACCCAGCCCGGCTTCACCCTGATGAACGAGAACGCCGCGAGCCCGGGCTATGGCCTGTCGTTCGTGGAAAAAGACGGGGATGCCCGCGCCGAGTGGTCCATCCGCACCGCCTCCGGCCGTCAGGAGCTCTACTACCGGGTCGACATGATGGCCGATGCCCATGCCAAGCCCGCCGCCAACCCGCAGCCGCCCGCCATCGAGAAGCAGATCGAGAGCGAGCCCTACGCCACGGCCATGAAGCAGATCCTGGAGCGCGCCCAGGAGCGCTCCGCCGACGGCTACACCCTGACCCGCGAGATCATCAAGGAGATCGAGAAGCAGGAACAGAACGCCGAGCTGCTCAAGTCCCACAAGAGCCGCGCCAATCTGATTGCCGAGCTGCTCAACAACGCGGACGTCCCGGCCCGGGTGGTTCACGCCCTCAGCCTGGAAGACGGCCGTCGCCGTCAGGAGCTGGTGGATTACCTGCAGGTCTTCAACAGCCCGACCGACTACAAGCTGTTCAACCCGCAAAGCGGTGAACAGGGTCAACCGGCCAACCTGCTGCTGTGGGAGTACAACTCCGGCGCCCTCCTGGACGTCACCGGCGGTCACAACTCCCGCGTCACCTTCTCGATGATCGAGCAGGAGCAACCGGTCAACGTGGCCCTGGCCCAGAAGTTCGAAAAATCCGAGATGATGAACTTCTCCATCCACAGCCTGCCCCTGGAAGAACAAGCCCTGTTCAAGGGTCTGCTGCTCATCCCCATCGGCGTGCTGATGGTGGTGTTCCTGCGGGTCATCGTGGGGATCAAGACCTCCGGCACCTTCATGCCGGTGCTGATCGCGGTCGCCTTCATCCAGACCTCGCTGGTCACCGGCCTCATCGGCTTCCTGCTGATCGTCGGCACCGGCCTGGTGATCCGCTCCTACCTCTCGAGGCTGAACCTGCTGCTGGTCGCCCGAATATCGGCGATCATCATCATGGTGATCTCGATGATCGGCATCTTCTCGGCGTTCGCCTTCAAGCTGGGGCTGACCGACGGCATGAAGATCACCTTCTTCCCGATGATCATCCTCTCCTGGACCATCGAACGCATGTCCATCCTGTGGGAAGAAGAGGGTCCCAAAGAGGTGTTCCGCCAGGGCGGCGGCTCCCTGCTGGTGGCGGTCATCGCCTACCTGGCCATGGACAACGAGCTCATTCGTCACCTCACCTTCAACTTCCTCGGCCTGCAGCTGGTGCTGATGGCGACCGTGCTGTTGATGGGTAACTACACCGGCTACAAGCTGAGCGAGCTCAAGCGCTTCAAGCCGCTGGTGGACGAGATGAAGTCTGGTGCCACCCCGGGTAAGGACAAGTAACAGATGTGGTTCTGGCAGAAATACACCAGTCCGTGGAGCCTGTCCCAGGCAGGCATCCTCGGCATGAACAAGCGCAACCACTCCTATATCAGCCGCTACAACCCGCGCCGCCTCTATCCGCTGGTGGATGACAAGCTCAAGACCAAGCGCATCGCGCTGGATGCGGGGGTGACGGTGCCTGAACTCATCGGCACCATCCGCGAGCAGCACGACGTGACTCGCATCACCGAGCTGGTGAAGGACTGGCCGGGCTTCTGCATCAAGCCGGCCCGCGGCTCCGGCGGCAAGGGGATCCTGGTGATCCTGCGCCAGGAGGACGGCCTCTTCTACAAGCCCAACGGCAGCGCCGCCAACGGCCAGGATCTGGAGCGCCATGTCTCCAACATCCTGGCAGGGCTCTATTCCCTCGGCGGCAAGCCCGACGTGGCGCTGGTGGAAGGGCTCATCAACTTCGACGACGTGTTCGACGGCTACTCCTTCGAAGGGGTCCCCGATGCCCGGGTGATCATCTTCAAGGGGTTCCCGGTGATGGCCATGATGCGCCTCTCGACCTCGGCTTCCGATGGCAAGGCGAACCTGCACCAGGGCGCCGTGGGGGTGGGCCTGTGCCTGCGCACCGGCCGCGCCCTGCGGGCGGTGCAGTTTGGCAACCCGCTGCGCCACCACCCGGACACCGGCCTGGATCTCTATGATCTGAAGGTGCCCCACTGGGACACCCTGCTCAACCTGGCGGCCTCCTGCTACGAGATGTCCGGTCTTGGCTACATCGGGACCGACATGGTGCTGGACAAGTTCCGCGGCCCCATGCTGCTGGAGCTCAACGCCCGTCCGGGCCTTGCCATCCAGATCGCAAACGGTCGCGGCCTGGTGCCCAACCTCAAGACCATCGAGAAGCTGGGTCAGGTCAAGATGAACGTGGAGCAGCGGGTCAACTTCGCCAAGGATCACTTCGGTATCTTCGACGAATAGTCCGCCCCCCTTCTGCAAAAACGCGCCCACCGGCGCGTTTTTTTATGGCCGCTCCTGCGCGCAGGGCGCCCCGCCCGAAGGCCGATCCCCGTCACATCCCATGGCGGCGCCCCTTCAATGGCGCGGCACAAGGGGATAAGCTCCTGACCAATGAGGGGTGGCCAGCCCATCGGAGCAGGCCACCCCATGTGCGTGAGGCAGTGCGCCTGCCAGGGGGCACCGATTTGTCGGCGACAACGGGGCTTCTCGATGGTAGATTAATCAAATCAAATAGATAGCATCGATCGGGTTTCTCCTATGCAACGTTGGCCCAGCCTGAAGCAGCTCCAGTATCTGGTCGCTCTGGACGAGCACAAGAATTTCAACCGCGCCGCCAAGGCCTGCCATGTCAGCCAGTCGACCCTGAGTACCGGGATCCAGACCCTGGAGGACATGATGAACCTGCAACTGGTGGAGCGGGATCACAAGAGCTTCATCATGACGCCGGTCGGCATGGAAATCGTGGCGCGGGCGCGCAACCTGCTCTCCGATGCCCGGGATCTGATGGAGCTGGGGCAGCAGCAGGGGGGCGTCATGCACGGCACGGTGCGCCTGGGCTGCATCCCCACCATCGCCCCCTTCCTGCTGAGCAAGCTGCTGCAGGTGTGCGGCAAGGCCTATCCGGATCTGGAGCTGCTGCTGCGGGAAGACACCACCACCAATCTGCTCAAGCAGCTGGAGCAGGGGCAGCTCGATCTGCTGATCCTGGCGCTGCCGGTGGAGATCGGCGGCTTCCACAGCAAGACCGTCGGCCAGGATCCCTTCCACATGGTGATGCCCTCCCACATGGCGGCGGGCCTGCACATGCCGTTCGACTACAAGGAGCTGCCCAACCAGAGCATCTTCCTGCTGGAGCGGGAGCACTGCCTGACGGAGCACGCGGTGAGCGCCTGCCGGCTGCGGGACAAGAGCAAGATCAACCCCTTCGCCGCCACCAGCCTGCACACCCTGGTGCAGATGGTGGGGGCCGGTCTTGGCACCACCTTCCTGCCCCAGATGGCCATAGATGCGGGCATCCTCGACAACACGGACCTGGTGGCCATTCCCCTGCCCGGGGAGAAACCCTATCGGGAGATAGGCCTGGTGTGGCGCCCCAGCACCACCCGGGTACAGACCTTCTACAAGATTGCCGAGCTGCTGACGCCGCTCATTACCCCCAAACCGGCGGGGTGATCCAGTGGCTGCCCCCACAGGCGGCCACTCCTCAATGCCGTTGTCATTCAGGTTCCAGGCAGGATCATCGTCTATGATGAACCCCGTGCCCTATCAAGGAGTTGAGATGTTTCGCACCTTGCTGCTGCCCCTGCTGGCCCTGCTTCTCGCCGCCTGCTCCAGTTCGCCGGAGCCTCCCCCTCCCGTGCGCCAGAGCGGCGCATTCGACAACTTCTATCAGCAGTGGCGCGGCGTGCCCTATCGCATGGGCGGTACCAGCCGCGCCGGTCTCGACTGCTCCGCCTTCACCCAGCTCGCCTACAGCCAGGTGCTGGGCTTCACCCTGCCCCGCACCACGGAATCCCAGGCGAGCCTCGGCCGCCCGGTGGACAGATACCGTCTCCAGCACGGGGACCTGGTCTTCTTCAAGACCGGCTGGCAGCAGTACCACGTCGGGGTCTACACCGGGGCAGGTGAGTTCATCCACGCCTCCACCAGCAAAGGCGTGATCCGCTCGCGCCTCGACAACGTCTACTGGAACAGCCGCTACTGGCAGGCCCGCAGGCTGGTCCAGTAGGTGCGACCCCAAACATGAAAAGGCCCCTCGGGGCCTTTTCATGTTGTTGCCGGGTCAGTGCTTGCGGTGCCAGCGGGGCGAGGTGGCGCGCTCTCCCCAGGGGGTCATGCAGGGCAGCAGGGCCCCCTCGATGACGTCCTCATGGCTCGCCAGCGCCAGGGCAATCTTCTCGTGGAGCAGGCGCAGCAGGTTCTTCTCCTGGCCCGCCAGGGAGTGGCCCGCGGCGAAATACTCCTGCTGATGTTGCAGCGCCAGCTTCTGGGCAAACTCATAGGTGTTGAAACTGTCCGGCATGCGCGCGATCACGTCATCCAGCCGGGCCAGCAGGCTATGCAATTCCCTGGTCATGTGCGGTTCTCCCTCCGAGTTGGTGACTCACAATTACCCCTTATTGGATAGAAGACCAATCCGGATGCCTCAAAAATGGGAGCCCGGACACAGTTCCGGGCAACGTTGCCCACTGGTAGCCACCCTCTGCCCTCGCCCGGTTTACAAGTCGGCAACGAATCGCTAGATTTGGACCGACTAATCAGTCGGTCACTTTTTGTGCGGAGCATGCCATGGACACCACCGTCACCCCCGCCTCACCGGACAAGTTCTCCCTCCCCGAGCAACTGCATCGGCTCAGGCAGGCCAGCCAGGCCACCCCCATGCCGGATCTGGCGTCCCGCCGCGCCAGACTTGATGCCCTCAAGCAGGGGCTGCTGCGCCACAAGCAGGCACTGTGTCAGGCCCTGGCCCGGGACTACGGCCAGCGCAGCGACTACGACAGCCTGATCGCCGATGTGCTCCCCTGCGTCATGCAGATCAACTACACCCAGAAACGGCTCAAGGGGTGGATGAAACCGGAGCGCCGTCATCCCGGTCTGCTGCTGGCCCCCGCCAGTGTCGAGGTGCACTATCAGCCCCTCGGCGTGGTCGGCATCATGGTGCCCTGGAATTTCCCGGTGATGCTGAGCCTCGGGCCCCTCATCGGCGCCCTCGCCGCCGGCAACCGCGCCATGATCAAGCTCTCCGAGTTCACCCCTCACACCAACGCCGTGCTGCGCTCCCTGCTCGATGAGGCCCTCGGCGGTGACGAGGTGGTGGTCATCGAGGGGGATGCGGAGATCGCGGCCGCCTTCAGCGCCCTCCCCTTCGACCATCTCATCTTCACCGGCTCCACGGCGGTGGGTCGGCTGGTGATGGCCGCGGCCGCCCCCCAGCTCACCCCCCTCACCCTGGAGCTCGGCGGCAAGAGCCCCTGTCTCATCGCCCCCGACATGCCCCTGGCCCTGGCGGTGGAGCGGATGATCTTCGGCAAGAGCCTCAACGCCGGCCAGATCTGCGTGGCCCCCGACTACGTGCTGCTGCCGAGGGGGCAGGAGCAGGCCTTCATCGAGGCCTATCAGGCCCATTTTCGCCGCCTCTACCCTCAGGGGCTCGAGAGCCCGGATTATGGCGCCATCATCAACGCTCCCCAGTACGAGCGGCTCACCGCCTGGCTGGAAGAGGCGAGGCAGGCCGGCGCCCAGATCCACCCCTGCGTCACGCCCGCCCGGGATGACGCCACCCGCAAGCTGGTGCCCCACCTGCTGACCGAGGTGCCCGGCCACTGCCAGGTGATGCAGCAGGAGATCTTCGGCCCCCTGCTGCCCCTGGTGCCCTATGACGACATCGAGGAGGCCCTGGCCTATGTGGCGGCCCGGCCCCGCCCCCTGGCGCTCTATCTGATGAGCCTGGACGAGACGCTGCAGCGCCGCCTCATCCGGGAGACCCACGCCGGGGGCATGGCCATCAACGAGAGTCTGTTCCAGGTGGCGGCGGACGATGCCCCCTTCGGCGGCATCGGCCCCTCCGGCATGGGCCACTATCACGGCCGCGAGGGGTTTCTCACCTTCTCCAAGGCGAAAACCGTGCTGCGCCGCGGGCGCTTCAGCACAGGTTCCCTCATTCACCCCCCCTATCGGCGCTGGTACCAGCGGCTGATGATGGCCCTGTTCCTGCGTTAGGAGGCGAGATGCGAGAAACCATGACCGACAAACGCCGCCAGATCCTGGATGCCGCCCTGGCCCTGTGCGCGGAGGATGGCCTGCAGGGCGCCGCCACCGCCCGCATCGCCAAGGCGGCCGGGGTGGCCAATGGCACCCTGTTTCATCACTTTCCCAGCAAGGAGGTGCTGATCCAGAGCCTCTACCAGGACATCAAGCTGCGCCTTGGCGCCGCCATCACCGAGGCCGATGCCGCCCTGCCGCTCCAGGAGCAGGCCCGCCACTACTGGCACCAGGCCATGGGCTGGATGCAGGCCCACCCCCGTGAGCTCAGGTTCGTGCTGGGCTTTTTCCACTCCCCCCTGCTGGCCCGCCCCCTGCGCAGCCAGATCCTGGCTGAGACCCTGCATTTTCTGCCGAGCCTGCTCGCCCGGGGCCAGGCCAGTGGCGAGCTGATGTCGGCCCCGCCTGCCTTGATGCTGGAGGTGTGCCAGGGCCAGTTTCTGGCCTGCGCCTCCCTCTTTGTCGATCAGCCTGAACTGGGAGAAGACCCCCACTGGCAGGAGAACGCCTTCACCCTCTTCTGGTCCGCCATCAGCGGAGGTTCCCATGCGCCCTGACGCCCTGCTTGCCACCGGCAGACGCCTCTGGATTGGCAGCCTGCTCTGGATCATCGGCCGCACTCTGTGCCGCGCCGCCCGGGTCGACGAGGCGGTGCGCCGCGAGCTTGCCCCCCTGCCGGACGGCCTCACCATCAGGCTGGAGGTAAACGGCATGACCCGGGGGCTGAGTCTCTACAAGTTCGCGGGGCGCTGGCACTGCGGTGAGGAGGCTGGCAGGGCGCATTCGACCTGTGCCCATGACGGCCCCCACCCCCTGCGGGTGCGCTTCAAGCACCCCGCCGTCGCCTTTCGCGCCCTCAGTTTTCGCCTCGGCATCAACCAGGCCTTTTGCGAAAACCGGCTGCTGGTGGAGGGGGATCTCGACGCGGCCATGCACCTGGTGCGAGCGCTTGAGCAGTTGCAGAGCCTCATCCTACCCGCCTTCATCGCGCGGCCCCTGCTTCGCCACTACCCGGACCCGCATCGCAAGCTCGCGCGGGCCTGCCACATCTATCTGGGTCTTCTGACCGGTTGAACACGAGGAGAACGGGATGAGCCGTTATTACGATTTTTTCTGCCCGGTCAAGCTGATGGCGGGGGAGCAGGCACTGGAACAGTTGCCGGATGCCCTGAGGGGATTGGGAGCTGGCCGCCCCTTGCTTCTCACCGACAAGGGGGTCAGCGGCAGCGGGCTCGCCACCCTGCTGGCCGATGTGATGGCCGAAGGGGCCTTGCCGGTCGCCGCCATCTGGGACGAGATCCCGGCGGACTCCTCCACCGCCGTGGTGGAGCGGATCGCCCGCCACTACCGGGAGCTGGGCTGTGACAGCCTGCTCGCCCTTGGCGGCGGCTCCGTCATCGACACCGCCAAGGCGGTGAACATACTGGCGACCCTGGGGGGCGAGCGGCTGCTCGATTATGCCGGAGCGGATTGCCTGACCCATCCCCTCAACCCCCTGGCGGTGGTCCCCACCACGGCGGGGACCGGCTCCGAAGTGACCCTGGTGGCGGTGATCAAGGACGAAGGGAGCGGGCGCAAGGTGCCCTTCACCTCCCCCTTCCTGCTGCCCCGGCTGGCGGTGCTGGATCCCCGCCTCACCCTGGGGCTGCCGCTGCCCATCACCGCCGCCACCGCCATGGATGCCATGACCCACGCCATCGAGGCCTTCATCGGCAACGGCAAGAACCCGGTCAGTGACGCCCTGGCCCTGATGGCGGTGGAGAAGATTGCCACCGCCCTGCCCAGGGTGCTGGCCCACCCGACAGACAAGGGTCTGCGGCTGCAACTGGCGGAGGGCTCCACCCTGGCGGGCATGGTGTTTTCCAACTCCATGGTGGGGCTGGTGCACGCTCTTGGCCACAGTCTGGGGGCGCGCTGCCACCTGCCCCATGGCCTCTGTATGAACCTCTTCCTGCCCACCGTGCTCGACTACAACCGGCCCGGCATCGACCCCGAGCTCGCCCGCCTGCTGCTGCCCCTGGTGGGTCCGGAGCGCTTTGCCGCGACCCCGGCCGAGGGGAGACCCCAGGCCACCATCGAGGCGTTGCAGGCACTGCGCGATACCCTGTGGCAGACGGTCAAGCTGCCCCGCACCCTGCGGGAGGCGGGCCTCACCGACAAGACGCTGCTGCCCGGGATCCGGGATCTCGCCATCAACGACGGCGCCCTGCTCTACAACCGCAAGGATGCGGACAGGGACCAGCTGCTGGCCCTGCTGGAGCGGGCCTGGGAGTAGCAGGCCCCTTGCCCGTCAGGCATCGGGGGTGAAGACCCCGGTGGAGAGATAGCGATCCCCCCGATCGCAGATGATCGCCACCACCACCCCCTGCCCGATCTCTGCCGCCACCCGCAAGGCCCCGGCCACGGCGCCACCCGAGCTGACGCCGCAGCAGATCCCCTCCTCCCGCGCCAGGCGGCGCATCATGACGAGGGACTCGTCGAGCGTCACATCCAGTACCCCATCGACCCGCGCAGGCTCGAAGATGGCGGGCCGGTAGGCCTCGGGCCAGCGACGAATGCCGGGGATCTGGCTCCCCTCGGCCGGTTGCAGGCCGATCACCGCCACCGCCGGGTTCTGCTCCTTGAGGTAGCGGGAGACCCCCATGATGGTGCCCGTGGTGCCCATGGCCGAGACGAAGTGAGTGACCACCCCGCCGCTCTGGCGCCAGATCTCGGGGCCGGTGGAGCGGTAGTGGGCATCCGGGTTGGCGGGGTTGTTGAACTGATCGAGCACCAGCCCCTCCCCCCGCGCCTGCATGGCCAGGGCGAGGTCTCGCGCCGCTTCCATGCCCTCTTCCACCAGCACCAGCTCGGCGCCGTAGGCCTGCATGGCGTCGCGCCGCTCCTGGCTCATGTTGCTCGGCATGATGAGTCGCATCCGGTAACCCCGGGACGCCGCCACCATGGCCAGCGCGATGCCGGTATTGCCGGAGGTGGCCTCGATGAGCCGGGCTCCTGGCGCTAAGTGACCACTCGCCTCTGCCTGCCTGATGAGGTTCAGCGCCGCCCTGTCCTTGACGGAGCCGGCGGGGTTGTTGCCCTCCAGCTTCGCCAGCAGGGTGACGCCGGGGTGCGGATTGATGCGGCGCAGCGCCAGCAGCGGGGTGTTGCCTATCAGATCGTCCAGGGTGGCGAAGGCCATGACGGATCCATCCTCTCTCAATGTTCTATACCTTGCCTTGCGACCATTCGCAGGCTGGCCAGTGTAAGCGAGCCCGCCATGGGCGCAAAGAATGGCGTTGGCAAACCCTGTCCGCCATGTTCTGATCTTCCCATTCACCCAGAGAGGACTCCCGATGAGCGACATCCTTCACCAGGCCGATCAGCAGCAGTTTGTCTGCACCGTGGACGGCAAGCTCTCCCGCCTTGCCTATCGCCGGCTGGACGCCACCACGGTGGACGCCTACAGCACCCAGGTTCCCCCCGAGCTGCGCGGACAGGGGATTGCCGACAGGCTGGCCCGCCGCTTCTACGACTGGGCCCTCTCTGAGGGGCTCACCATAGTGCCGAGCTGCAGCTACATCGACGTCTGGTTGCGCCGCAATGCCGGTTGAAGCCGCGGCGCTGCAGGAGGCACACCTGCGAGCCTGCACCGAGGCCCTGCTGCGAGCTGATCACCCGCGCATGGATTGCCTCCGGGCTGCGCGGGAGCTGGCTCTGCCCGACTGGGCCCTGGGGGCGGGGTTTGTGCGCAACCTCATCTGGGATCACCTCCATCACAAGGCCGAGCCCACCCCGCTCAACGACATCGATCTTATCTATCTGGACAGCGCTGATCCGACTGGATTGAAGGAGGCCGATCACGAAGCCTGGCTCGCCGCCAGGATGCCGGGCCAGCAGTGGGAGGTGCGCAACCAGGCCCGCATGCATCTGCGCCAGCAGGTGCCTCCTTTTGCCAGCTCGCTCTCGGCCCTCAGCCACTGGGTGGAGATACCCACCTGCATCGGGGTCCGCCTGCTGGCAGATGATGCGTTCGAGTGGCTGGCCCCCTACGGCTTTGCCCCCAACTGGTCCCTGGTGGTGAGCCCCAATCCGCGCTGTCGCCAGGAGAGCCGTATCTTTAGCGAACGAGTCAGGGCCAAGGAGTGGCAACGCATCTGGCCTGACCTTGTGGTGAACTGGCCATGAGCGGATTGCAAAGGGTCGACAACCTTGGGCACACTAAGAAAAAGATGTTTGTAACTCAATGGGTTAAATAATGCGCGACTTCTTCTCTCTCGAGCGCTGGCTGCCGGGGCTCGCCGCCTTGCTGCAATACCAGCGGGCCTGGCTGATGCCGGATCTTCGCGCTGGCCTCTCGGTCGCGGCCGTGGCCCTGCCCGTGGCCATCGCCTATTCGGAGCTCGCCGGGGTGGGCGCCATCGTCGGCCTCTACTCCTGCATCCTGCCCATGGTGGTGTATGCCCTCTTTGGCACCTCCCGTCAGCTCATCGTCGGTCCGGATGCCGCCACCTGCGCGGTGATCGCCGCCGTGGTAACGCCGCTCGCCGCCGGGGATCCCACCCGTCACTGGCAACTGGTGATGACCATGACCGCCATGACCGGCTTCTGGTGCCTCATCGCCAGCCGCTTCAAGCTGGGGGTGCTGGCAGACTTTCTCTCCCGCCCCATCCTGATGGGGCTGCTCAACGGGGTGGCCATCACCATCATGGTGGGCCAGCTCTCCAAGATCTTCGGCTTCACCTTCAGCGAGCGCTACCTGATAGAGCGGATCCTGAACGGCACCAGCTACATTACCCAGACCCATCTGCCCACCCTGGCCATGAGCCTGACGGCCCTGCTCACCCTGCTGCTGGCCAAGCGCTACAGACCGGCCTGGCCCTCCTCCATGGTGGCCATGGTGGTGACGGCGGCCCTGGTGTGGCTGTTCAATCTCGGCCGCGTCGACATCGCCACCCTGGGGACCATCGGCTCGGGGCTGCCCGCCTTCCAGATGCCGGACTTTCCCCCCGGGCTTATCCGTGAGCTGGTGCTGCCCGCCCTCAACCTCGCCATGGTGAGCTTCGTCTCCATGATGCTCACCGCCCGCAGCTTCGCCGCCAAGAATGGCTACGAGATTGATGCGGACAAGGAGTTTAGGGCGCTGGGCATGGCGAACCTGGCCGCCGCCGCCTCCCAGGGGTTTGCCATCAGCGGGGCGGATTCGCGTACCGCAGTCAACGACGCCAACGGCGGCAAGAGCCAGCTGGTCTCCATCATCGCCGCCGCCGTCATCGCCCTGGTCACCTTCTACCTGACGGCGCCGCTGCAATACATTCCCACCGCCGCCCTCGGCGTGGTGCTGGTGATGGCCTCCCTGTCGCTGACGGATTTTCGCGGCCTCTGGGCTCTGCGCGACTCGGACCGCGCCGCCTTCTGGCTCGCCCTGGTGACCTTTGTCAGCGTGCTCACCATGGGGGTCATTCCGGGCATCACCCTCGCGGTCCTGCTGGGGCTGTTCCAGTTCCTGCGCAACGTGATGCGCCCCACCGACCAGCTGCTCGGCATGGACGACGAGGGCGTGGTGCGCACCCTGGGGGACAACGAGCAGGCCAAGGCGATTCCCGGCATCCTGGTCTACCGCTTCAACTCCCCGCTCACCTACTTCAACGCCCCCTACTTCAAACGGCGGGTGCTGGCACTGCTGGTGCAGGATCCCCACAATCCCAGGTGCCTGGTGGTGGATGCGGTGGCCTGCTTCACCCATCAGGACATCAGCGTGATGAGCATGGTGGGAGAGCTGCACAAGGAGCTCAAGCGGCGCGGCATCCACATGGTGATGGCCGGTCGACACGGCCAGATGAGCCAGTGGTTCAAACAGGCGGGGATCCGGGTCGGCGAGGATGGCATCATCCTCTGCCCCGACATGTACCAGGCCCTGCGCATGACCCGCTGCTACCGGGAGCCGGTGTTCCGGGACGACGAGGGGGTGGAGAGCACCACGGATGCCCTGCTCACCCGCTGGCCGCACGATGACGACCTGCCCGACTCGGCGCGCCTCACCCGCCCCAGCGAGCAGGAGGCCGGCGCCACGCCGGTCTGAGAGACATCCCCTGGTCGCAGGTCCCCTCCTCCTGCGACCAGGATTGCACCCCGCCCCCGCTTGGTGTTAAATGCCCCTCCAGTTGGCCCTGACGAGGGCCATCGCCAGCACCTGGATATCCCATGCAGACTCAATCCCACGCGGGCCCGGGCTCCCTCTTCGCCCTGACCTGGCCACTGTTCATCGATCTGGCCCTTCACTTTCTGACCGGGGCCCTCAACACCTTCATGGTGGGCCACGTCTCCTATCAGGGGGTGGCGGCCCTCGCGGTGGGCAACCAGGTCTTCGATCTCGCCATCACCCTGTTCAGCTTCGTCAGCATCGGCACCAGCGTGGTGATCACCCAGTATCTGGGGGCGGGAGACAAGGAAAAAGCCCGCGTCGTCATCCACACCGCCATCGGCTTCAACCTGCTGGTGGGACTGGTGGCCGCGGTCGGCGTCATGGTGGGGGCCGGCACCATGCTGGCGCTGATGAACCTGCCTGCCCACCTGATGAGCGACGGCAGCCTCTACCTGCAGATCATCGGGCTTTGCCTGCTGCCGGAGGCGGCGGCCCTCTGCCTGGCCGCCACCCTGCGTGCCCACGGCCACACCCGCCAGGCCATGTACGTGACCCTCATCGTCAACCTCATCACCTTCGTCGGCAACCTGCTGCTGCTCTATGGCTGGTTCGGCCTGCCCCAGCTCGGGGTCGCCGGGGTCGCCATCAGCACGGTGGCGGGGCGCATCGTCGGGGTGGTGCTGCTGGTATGGCTGGTGGCGCGCAAGACCGGCATCCGGCTGCGTCTGCCCGAGATCGTCCGCCCAAGCCGCGCCATGCTGGACAAGGTGCTGCACATCGGTCTGCCGGCGGCGGGGGAGAACCTCTCCTGGATGCTGCAGTTCATGGTGGTGACCGCCTTCGTCGGCCTGCTTGGCGACAAGGCGCTGGCGACCCAGTCCTACTTCTTCCAGATCTGCCTGTTCATCCTGTTGTTCGGCCTCTCCATCGGCCTTGGCAACGAGATCATCATCGGCCACCTGGCGGGGGCCCGACGCTTCGATCAGGCCTATCGCCAACTGATGAAGAGCCTGAAACTCGGCCTCATCGTCACCGCCGCCATCGCCATCGCCGCCGCCCTGAACGGCCGCGCCATCATCAGCCTGTTCACCGACGACGCCGACATCATCACCCAGGTGGCGCAGCTCTTCCTCATCAGCCTCATCCTCGAACCCGGTCGCACCTTCAATCTGGTGGTGATCAACGCCCTGCGCGCCACCGGGGATGCCCGTTTCCCGCTCTACATGGCGCTCGTCTCCATGTGGGGCATTGCCGTTCCCCTGGCCTATTTCCTTGGTATCATGCAGGGCTATGGCCTGGTAGGCATCTGGCTGGCCCTCGCCTGCGACGAGTGGGTGCGCGGTCTGGCCATGTTCTGGCGCTGGCGCAGTCGTCGCTGGCAAAACAAAATTCTTGTCGAAACATAAGCGGAATCACCATGAAGAAAATCGGACTCTTGTTGACGGCCATCCTGCTCAGCCCGCTCGCCATGGCGCAAACCGCCCCGGCGACCCCCAAGGCGCAGGCTCCCCAGACCTGGTATGTGGCCCCCATCGTCATCGACGAGACCAGCGAAGCCCAGAAGGCCCTGACCAAGGAGTTCACGGCCCAGATGATCAAGACCATCAAGATCAACGAGTACCAGACCGGCAAGGCGGTGGGCAAGACCAAATCGCCCAAGTGGCTGATCCGCACCAAGCTGATGCCCGCAAGCCAAGAGCCCCTGGTCGGCAAGAAGCACCCGCAGGGCCTCACCTACGGCAAGGGCATCCCCACCCAGGAGATCGTCGGCGAGCTCATCATGAACGGCACCCTGGTGGCCCACATCGGTCAGGGCTGGCGCGAACCCATCGTCCCGGGCACACCGGTGGCGGAGAAGATCTCCATCGCCAACTACCAGTACGCCATCGGCAACGAAGCCAAGGCGCCGGATCTGGAAGAGCTGGCGGCGCAGATCGGTTTCGAGGCAGGCAAGGTGATTGCCAGAGACGGCAAGCCCCTGCCCGAGAAGAAAAAGAAAAAAGAGTAAACGGCTCACCCGTTTCCAGTCAGGGGCCTCGCGCCCCTTTCTGTTGCCCGCCCCGTTGCAGCCCCCCCCTCCCGAATGTGAAGCGGATCCCGCTTCTTTCCTCTGCGGTCCCTGGGTCAGCAGGCAATCATCTTGTAATTCAAACAGTTAAAACTCGCCCTTCCCATGCAGCAAATCCGTGGCCCCGAATTGGATCGGGATCACGTTTCTCCCCGGCAGTAAGGGGTACTTTGGTCTTGCAGGCACAATCAAACGACAACAAGGAGGCTTCATTACATGTTTCCGGAGTACAGAGATCTCATCTCGAAACTGAAGAGCAGTGATGTCCATTTCCAGAAGAAGTTTGACTTGCACAACGACC
This sequence comes from Aeromonas sp. QDB17, assembly GCF_027705305.1. NCBI lineage: Bacteria > Pseudomonadati > Pseudomonadota > Gammaproteobacteria > Aeromonadales > Aeromonadaceae > Aeromonas > Aeromonas sp. QDB17. Next base: position 42,415 of record NZ_JAPDBP010000019.1, on the reverse strand, counting down.
TGGATGCGGAGATCAGAAAGCTGGAGAAACACCACGCCAGCGACTACAGCTCCGAGGTGAAGGATCTGAAAAAACAGAAACTTAAACTGAAAGAGGAGATATACGACATCCTCAAACAACATCCACACTAGACGCCTCGACGAATACCTGGATAAGCAACTTATCCTGCCAGCCCGGCCCGACGCCGGGCTTTTTATTGACCGCCCCAAGGCGCGGCAACGGCCACTTCCCTTGGCACCGGAAAACGAAGCGGGCCAATGGCCCGCTTTGTCTTACCTGTTTCATCCCATGATCACACCGGCGGATGGAAATGGCTGGCTTCGCGGGTGGCCATCTCCTCGTAGGTGGCCCACTTCTGCCACGCCACTTGTTGCGCCACCTGCATCAGCCGCTGTGCCTCTTCAGGATGGCTCTGGGCCAGCACCCGATAACGGGTCTCCTGCTGCCGATATTCGGCAAGGGGGATGGAGGGGCGCAGGCTGTCGAGGCTGAAGGGGTTCTGCCCGGCGCTGCGCAGTACCGGGTTGTAGCGCATCAGCGGCCAGTGGCCCGAATCGACCGCACGCTTCTGTTGGGCCAATCCCTGCTCCATGTCGATGCCGTGGGCGATGCAGTGGCTGTAGGCGATGATAAGGGACGGGCCCGGATAGGCTTCCGCTTCCCGCAAGGCCTGTAGCGCCTGCTGCGGGTTGGCACCAAAGGCGATGCGGGCAACATAGACGTTGCCGTAGGAGATGGCCTGCAACGCCACATCCTTCTTGGCCAGCGCCTTGCCCCCCGCCGCGAACTTGGCGACGGCACCGAGCGGGGTCGATTTCGACATCTGACCGCCGGTGTTGGAGTAGACCTCGGTATCCATCACCAGCACGTTCACGTCGCGGCCGGAGGCGAGCACATGGTCGAGCCCCGCCGAGCCGATGTCATAGGCCCAGCCATCGCCGCCCACTATCCAGACCGAGCGGCGCACCAGCTGATCAATCAAGGAGAGCAGCTCGCGAGCCTTGCCGGATTTCACCTCTTCCAGCCGCTCCCGCACTTGCGCGACCCGGGTACGCTGGGCGCGGATCTCCGATTCCAGCCGCTGCGGGGCGCTAATCAGGGTATCGACCAGCTCTGGGCCCAGCTCCCCCTTCATCGCTTCGAGGGCCGCCACCGCCTGACCGTGATGCTGATCGGCAGTGAGACGAAAACCAAAGCCAAACTCGGCGTTGTCCTCGAACAATGAGTTCGACCAGGCCGGCCCCTTCCCTTCGCCGTTCTTGGCCCATGGCGTAGTCGGCAGGTTGCCGCCGTAGATGGAGGAGCAGCCGGTGGCGTTGGCCACCAGCATGCGATCCCCAAACAACTGGGTCAGCAGCTTGAGGTAGGGGGTCTCGCCACAGCCGGCGCAGGCGCCGGAGAACTCGAACAGGGGTTCGAGGAACTGGGTACCGCGCACGGTGGAAAAATCCACCCGCTCGCGAGCAGGCCAGGGCAGGCTCTCGAACCAGCGCAGCGCCTGTTTCTGACCAGCCAGATGGGGGGCCTTGTCCATCATGGCGATGGCGCGCTCGCCCTCGTGTTCCTCATCAGCCCCGGCCCGCACCGGACAAGCCTGCACGCACTGGCCGCAGCCGGTGCAATCTTCCGGATAGAGCTGCAAGGTGTAGCGGCTGTCGGGGAAACCCCTGGCGGTAACGGGCACCGATTGCGCTGCCTCGGGGGCGGTCGCCAGCCAGTCCTGATGGTAGAACTTGGCCCGCAGCGCCCCATGGGGGCAGACAAAGACGCAGTTGCCGCACTGGATGCAGATGTCCGAATGCCAAATCGGGATCTCGCGGGCGATATCCCGCTTCTCGAAGCGGCTGGTGGCGGTGGGGTAAGTGCCATCCACCGGCAGCATGGAGACAGGGATACGATCGCCGCGCCCCGCCAGCATCTCGCCAGTGACCCGCTGGACAAACTCGCTGCCGCCGGGAGCCAATGGCAGCGGATAGTCGCTGATCTGCTCCTCACCGGCCGGGATGGCCACCTGATGGAGATGAGCCAGGGTGTCGTCCACCGCCGCGAAGTTGCGCTCGACCACCTCGGGCCCCTTGCGGGCATAGCTCTTCTCGATGCTCTCCTTGATCAGCGCAATCGCCTCATCCCGCGGCAAGATGCCAGCCAGCGCGAAGAAACAGGTCTGCATGATGGTGTTGATACGATTGCCCATGCCGTTGCGCTCGGCCACCCGATCGCCATCGATGCAATAGAGCTGGATATCGAGGGCGCGGATGCGGGCGCGCAGCCGCTCGGGCAGCTCGGCCCAGACCCGGTCAGGCTCATAGGGAGCATTGAGCAGCAGGGTCGCCCCTTCTGCGGCATGTTCCAGCAGATCGACCGACAGGGCGAAGCCCCACTGGTGGCAACCGATAAAGCTCGCCTGCTCGATAAGCCAGGGGGCGTCGATGGGCTCGGGGCCAAAGCGCAGGTGGGAGACGGTACGCGAACCCGACTTCTTGGAGTCGTAGACGAAGTAGCCCTGAGCGTGGAACCCCTCCAGTTCACCGATGATCTTAATGCTGTTCTTGTTGGCGCCCACCGTGCCATCGGCACCAAGGCCGAAGAAGAGCGCCCGTACCCGGCTGGCGGGTTCCAGATCGCCGATGGGGTGCCAGGCCAGACTGAGGCCCGACACATCATCGACGATCCCCACCGTAAAGCGCGGACGCGGCGCATCGGAGGCCAGCTCCTCGAACACGGCCGCGCACATGGCAGGGGTGAACTCCTTGGAAGAGAGGCCATAGCGGCCACCGCTCAGCCACGGCAGCCGCTTGATAAGGCCGCGCTGCAAACCGTCGATCAGCGCGCTCTGCACATCCAGCAGCAGCGGCTCGCCCCCTGCCCCCGGCTCCTTGGTGCGATCCAGCACCGCCATGCGACGCACGCTCACGGGCAGCGCATCGAGCAGCGCCTGTACCGGGAAGGGACGATAGAGGCGAATGACCAGCACCCCGGTCTTGCGATCCTGCCGGTTGAGCCAATCCACGGTGGTGCGGGCGGTGGCCGCCCCCGAGCCCATCAGCACGATGACGTCGGTGGCATCGGGCGCGCCGTGGTACTCCACCAGCTGGTAGTGGCGGCCGGTCAGCTCACCGAGGCTCTCCATGCACTGCTGCACCCGCGCCGGCACCGCCTCGTAGAAGGGGTTGACGCTCTCGCGGGACTGGAAATAGGTGTCGGGGTTCTGGGCGGTGCCGCGCATCACCGGATGATCCGGGTTGAGCGCCCGGGCACGGTGGGCGCGCACCCAGTCGTTGTCGATCAGCGCCCGGATCTCGTCTTTATGCAATGCGGTGATCTTGTTCACCTCGTGGGAGGTACGGAACCCGTCGAAGAAGTGGATGAAGGGCACCCGGCACTGGAGGGTGACGCTGTGGGCAACCAAGGCCAGGTCCTGCGCCTCCTGCACCGAGCCGGAGGCGAGCATGGCAAAGCCGGTGCTGCGCGCCGCCATCACGTCCTGATGGTCGCCAAAAATCGACAGCCCCTGCGCCGCCAAGGATCGGGCCGCCACATGGAACACCGCCGAGGTCAATTCCCCGGCGATCTTGTACATGTTGGGCAGCATCAGCATCAGCCCCTGACTGGCGGTAAAGGTGGTGGCCAGCGCCCCTGCCTGCAGGGCGCCGTGTACCGTGCCGGCCGCTCCCCCTTCGCTCTGCATCTCCACCACCGTGGGGATGTTGCCCCACAGGTTGGTCTGCCCCTGTGCCGCCCAGGCGTCGGCCAGTTCGGCCATGGTCGAGCTCGGGGTGATGGGGTAGATGGCACACACTTCGCTCAGCTGATACGCCACCCGGGCCGCGGCTTCGTTGCCGTCGACCATGATCAATTCATGTTTCATTGGGACTCCTCCGGTTGGCGCAACTCGATGGCGTGGCAGGGACACTGGTCATGGCAGGCACCGCAACCGGTGCAGCGCTCGGCATCCACCCGATACCCCAGACCCGGCCCCAGCTTGGCGATGGCCTGCTCGGGGCAGCTGCCATAGCAACCGTCACACTCGAAGCAGTTGCCGCAGGAGTAGCAGCGCGCCGCCTCGTAGCGGGCGGCCACCTCATCCAGCCCGCCGATGATCTCGCCAAAGTCGTCCCGCGCCGAGGGCGGTTTGACCGGCTGACTGCTGGCCGGGGCGTGGGTCTGGAACCAGAGCTGCAACTGCTCGGGCCCCACCAGCGGCTTCCCTGCCTGCAAATGGGAGAGCGGCTTGTGGTAGAGGCGACCACGCAGCCAGGCATCCATATGGCGCGCCGCCTTCTTGCCGTGGCCAGTGGCGATGGTGACGGTGCGCTCGGAGGGCACCATGTCACCGCCGGCAAAGAGGCCCGGCACATCCGTCATCAGGTTCTCGCCAACCTGCACCACCCCCTCCTTGTTGACCCGCACGCCGGGGATGCTCTCCAGCACAGAGAGGTCGACCTCCTGACCCAGCGCCAGAATGAGGGAGTCCGCTTCGAGGGTTTCAAACTTGCCGGTGGGCACCGGCTTGCCCTCGGCATCCAGCGCCATCACCTCCACCTCGATGTTGGTGTTGTCGAGCTGGCGGATGGTGCGCAGCCAGTTGATCTTGATCCCCTCCTCCTCGGCCTCATCGGCTTCAAAGGCGTGAGCCGGCATATGGTCCCGGTCGCGGCGGTAGATGATCATCGCCTCCTCGACCCCGAGGCGACGAGCGGTACGGGCCGCATCCATGGCAGTGTTGCCGCCGCCGTAGATGGCCACCCGCCGTCCCAGTTTGGGGGGCGGCAACCCCTGTTCTTCGGCAAGACTGGCCTGTTCTAGGAAACTCACCGCATCGAGGATCTTGCCTGCCTCCCGGGCCGGAATGTCGACCCGCTTGGCCAGATGGGCGCCGATGGCCATGAAGACGGCGTCAAAGCCCCCCTCGTCGCGCTCGCACAGCACATCCTCCACCTTGTGGTTGAGAGTCAGGGTCACCCCGGCCGCCACGATGCGGGCCACCTCCCGATCCAGCACGTCGCGGGGCAGGCGGTAGGCGGGAATGCCGAAGCGCAGCATGCCGCCGGCCAGCGGCCCCGCTTCGCGGATCTCCACCTGATGGCCGAGCCGATTGAGGTGCCAGGCGCAGGCGAGGCCGGAGGGACCGGCACCGATCACCAGCACCTTCTTGCCGCTGGCGGGTGCGGGGGGCGCAGGCTGCCAGCCCCGGGCCAGCGCCTCGTCGCCGAGGAAACGCTCGATGGCATGGATAGAGACGGACTCATCCACCTGACCACGGTTGCAGGCGCTCTCGCAGGGGTGATAGCAGACCCGCCCGTGGACTGCAGGCAGGGGATTTTCTTCGATCAATCGTTGCCAGGCCGCCTCAAATCGACCGGCCTGCGCCAAAGAGAGCCAGGCCTGGATATTTTCTCCGGCCGGGCAGGCGTGATTGCAGGGTGGCAGGGCCGGCCGCCAGACGGGTAGCCGGGTACGCACCGGGCCTGTTCCCGTTTTCAGGGAGAGATCCGGCTGTGGGGTCATATCCAGTTGTTTGCTCATACATTGCTTTCTTCTTTTTGTGTGACAGGCCCCATCCGAATGCGCTTGATACCGTGTTGCCTGGGCAGACGGTGGCCGGAGAGGGAAGAAGCGAAAGCGTCAGAAACTGGAAGCTGGCTCGATGATGGGCCGTTTTTTGTACGACATGGTGGATCAGGATCAATAAATGTTGCGCTTTATGGGTCGCCCCCTTCACAACCGGATCCCCGTCACACCCCGCAGCCATTCGGGCCTGTCGCCCGAGCCCCCTCGCCGTCCTCGACGTGGGCAGCAGGAGAAGATTGCCGCCCGGGACAGGAATCGTTATCTTCCCCTCTTCACAGGAATCGCCACAGCACAAGGACCAGGACATGCCGACCCTCGCCAGCATACATCTCTACCCCATCAAATCGACGGCAGGCATGCCGCTGGAGCGCGCCCGGGTGACCCAGGAGGGACTTGCCGGGGATCGCCGCTACATGGTGGTCAAACCGGATGGCACCTTTATCACCGCCCGCACCCATCCCCAGTTGCAGCAGGTGGTGGCCACCCCCGTCGAGGGGGGGCTGCAACTGCGCTATCCGGGTCTGCCCCCCCTTGCCCTCATGGAGGCGGCGTTCAGTCGCGCCCCTCAGCACACCGGTGTCTGGGGGGATCGCTTTACCGCCCTGCACACCGGGCCCGAAGCCGATGAGTGGCTGAGCCGGGTGGCGAGGGAGCCGGTGCGCCTGCTCTGGCTCGGGGAGGCATCCGATCGTTTTCGGGAGAAGACCGGCACCCGGGTGAGCTTTGCGGACGGCTACCCCTTGCTGCTCATCAGCCAGGCTTCCCTTGAGGATCTCAACCTGAGATCCGATGCCTTGCACCAGATGAGCCAGTTTCGTACCAACCTGGTGGCGAGCGGCACCCGCCCCTTCGAAGAGGATGGCTGGAAGCGGATCCGCATCGGTGAGGTGGAGTTTCGGGTGGACAAGCCGTGCAGCCGCTGCATCATGACCACGGTGGAGGCAGGCACGGAGCGCTTCAATGCCCTGAAAGAGCCGCTGGCCACCCTCACCCGCTACCGCCGTGGCGAAGATGGTGAGGTCTATTTCGGCCAGAATCTGGTGGCCCTGAACGAGGGGTGGATTGAGGCGGGCAGCGAGATCGAGGTGCTGGAGCGGGCCCGGGCGCCGGTCTACCCCAACGCGGCCCCGAAAAAGCGGGAGCTGGTGTGCGTCGCCCGGGAACCCCTGGCCCGGGATCTGGAAACCTTCTGGTTCGAGGCCGCCGACGGCGAGCCCCTGCCCGACTACCTGCCTGGCCAGCACCTGCCCATCAGCCTCGATATCAAAAACACACGGGTTCAACGCCGCTACACCCTGAGCTCCACGCCGGAGCGGCCCGAGCGTTACAGCATCAGCGTCAAGAAGCTGGCCGATGGCCGCCTCTCCCCCTGGCTGCACCATGAGCTGAAAGTGGGCGACCGGTTGCTGGCCGCCCCCCCGGCCGGCGAGTTTCACTTAGGGTCCGAGCGCAGGCTGCTGCTGCTCTCGGCGGGATCCGGTGTCACCCCCATGCTCTCCATTGCCCGCACTCTGGCACTACGGGGGGAGCTCGGTGACGTCCACTTCATGCACCTGTGTCGCAGCGAGGCAGACATTCCTGCCGCCAGCGAGTTGCACACCATGGCGCAGCAGGGAATGACCCTCACCCTGATCCTGAGCCAGCCTGACAAACACTGGCAGGGGCTCAGCGGCCGTCTGAATGACGATCACCTGGGCCGGATCCGGGGTTTGCAGGAGCGGGAGGTGTTCATCTGCGGCCCCCACGGCTTCATGGCCGATGCAGCCAACCGGTTGAGCGCCCTCGGCGTACCGGCCGGGCGCATCCGCCAGGAGAGCTTTGGCGGGGCACTGCTCTCGGTAGCCCGCCCCCATCAGGCGGTGCAACTGCGTATCGGTGAGCGGGAGTTTGCGGGCAACAACCAGGGCACCGTGCTGGATCAGGCCAACAAGCAGGGGGTAGAGCTGCCCTGGAGCTGCCGTGCCGGCATCTGCGGCAGTTGCAAGCAGACCCTGGTCTCGGGCGAGGTGGATCACCCCGATGCCCCCGCCATCAGCGCCGCCGAGCGGGCCGAGGGCAAGATCCTCACCTGCTGCGCCGTACCCCTGACGGATCTGGTGATCAAATAGGGTGATCGGGGGGCAAAACCCCGTCCCCGGAATGCAAAACGGCTGCCCGAGGGCAGCCGTTTTCTTTAGATGACTGGCTATCAGCCACGCAGGGCGGCGATGCGCTGCTCGATGGGCGGGTGGCTCATGAACAGCTCGCTCATGGAGCGCTTGCCGTTGATGCCGAACGCCATCATGGAACCCTCCATCTGCGGCTCGGCACCGCGGGCGAGACGCTGGAGCGCGGCAATCATCTTGTCGCGGCCGGCCAGCTTGGCGGCACCGGCGTCGGCACGGAACTCGCGCTGACGGCTGAACCACATGACGATGATGGAGGCGAGCACGCCGAACACCATCTCCAGCACGAACACGGTGATCATGTAGGCGAAACCGCCGGTGCTGCTGCTCTCTTCCTCGTTGTTGGAGCTGAAGAAGTTGCTGATGACGCCGGCCACGATGCGGGCGAAGAACATCACGAAGGTGTTCACCACCCCCTGGATCAGGGTCAGGGTCACCATGTCGCCGTTGGCCACGTGGCTCACCTCGTGGGCCAGCACGGCTTCCGCCTCGTCGCGGCTCATGCTGTAGAGCAGACCGGAGGAGACGGCGACGAGGGAGTCGTCACGGCGGGCGCCGGTGGCAAAGGCGTTCATCTCGGGGGAGTCGTAGATCCCCACTTCCGGCATCTTGATGCCAGCCTCACGGGCCTGACGGGCAACAGTGCTCACCAGCCAGTGCTCGGTCTCGTTGCGGGGCTGCTCGATGACCTGGACGCCATAGCTGCGCTTGGCCATCCACTTGGACATCAGCAAGGAGATAAAGGAACCCCCAAAACCGAACACGGCACAGAACACCAACAGACCGGAAATGCTGGACTTGTTGATCCCCAGAACCGAGAACAGGATATTGAGTACCACCCCCAGCACCAGCATGACGGCCAGGTTGGTCACCAGGAATAGCATAATTCGCTTCATATTGACTCCTTGTGAGATATGGATGCATGGTTCGGGGCTCCCCAGGGGCGACCGATGCCACACTTGCCCCAGATAATAGACAGACTCGATGAATGTTTGCTGAATGTCTGGCCTCAGAGCAAGGGCGACACATCGAGACAGTGGTGCAAATCCACCTCATTCACCGCGTCCACGAAGGGGAGCTCCCCCAGAAATGGGGCCGGCAACATGGCTTTCAAGGTGTCCAGGTTCTCCTCGTAGCGGCTCATGTGCGGATCCACCCGGTTGATGACCCAGCCCGCCAGGGTCAACCCCTGCTGGCGAATGGCGCTGACGGTGAGCAGGGCATGGTTGAGGCAGCCCAGCCTGGCCCCCACCACCAGGATCACCGGCAGCCGCTCCTGGGCGACCCACTCCGAGAGCAGACGCTGATGATCCAGCGGCAGGAACCAGCCCCCCGCCCCTTCGACAATGACGAGATCGGCCCCAGCTCCCTCAATCTCCCGCAAGCCGGCGGACAGCCCCTCGAAGGGGATGCTCACCCCCCGCTCACGGGCGGCGATATGGGGGGCGATGGGCGGCTCGAAGGCATAGGGATTGACCTGCTCGTAGGGCAGCGCAACCGTGGCCGCCTGCTGCAACAGCAAGGCATCCAGATTGCGAAGCCCCTCCGGGGTGCGGGTGCAGCCCGCCGACACCGGTTTGTACCCGGCGCAGCGAATGCCTCTGGCGGCAAGCGCCAGCAACAGGGTGCGGGCCACCAGGGTTTTGCCCACGTCGGTGTCCGTGCCCGTGATGAAATAGGATGTCCCCATGATGATTCCTCGATGCAGTGCAGGGGCGTAGAGGCGCCCCGATATCCATGGTGAAAGGCAGGCGCGCGTCCTGCCGCTGAAGGGGTGGGTGCACCGGGTCTTTTTGTGTCAGCGTCGCACCAGGCGCCCGAGGCAGACCTCGTAGCTGGCGGCCAGCAGGCCGTCCGGTTGACGGTGGCGCTCGTAGGCCTCCCCCAGTCGCACCAGGCGCTGGCGATGACCCAGGCCCGCAGACCGCTCGTCGTTGACCTGGCTCGCACCTATCCCTTTGAGGTCGCGCAGCAGTCCGCTGAGCGCCGGGTAGGCGAGGGACCAGGTCAGCGGGCAGAGTGCCGGGGCCTCGAAGCCCCCGTCACGGGCCGCCTGCTGCAACTGGGACAACGTCAGGAAGCGATTGACATGGTCACGACCATCCACGGCCCGCCAGGCCTCCCGCAGTTGCCACAGTGACCCCGAAAGCAGGGTCGAGAAGAAGACCTGTCCACCGGGTTTGAGCACCCGGTTGAGCTCGGCAAAGGCCTGGGCCGGCCGCTCGCACCACTGCAGGGCCAGGCTGGAGAAAACCCAGTCCAGGCTCTGGTCGGCAAAGGGCAGCCCCTCCGCATCGCCGCACACCAGGCGGGCTCCGCTGCCGCGAAGGGCCGCCTGGGCCAGCATGCCGGGAGCGAGATCCAGCCCGGTCAGCGTCTCGCAGCGCGGCGCCAGGGCAGGCAGGAAGAAACCGGTACCGCAACCCAGATCCAGCCCGGCCCCTGAGCGCACCTCTTTCACGCCCCCCTCGTCCATGCGCGCCAGCAGCATCTGCCCCACCTCCTGCTGGAAGCGGGCGTGGGCGTCATAGTGGCGGGCCGCCGCCCCGAAGCGGCGGGCGAGCTGTGCCTTGTCCACCGACTGGAAACGCTCATGCACCATGGGCGCCCCCTCTCTCGTCGGTGGATGGGCGGGGTCCCAGGGCCTCGAGCAGGCGATCCACGTCATCTTCGCCATGGGCGGCGCACAGGGTGATGCGAAGGCGCGCCGTGCCGACCGGCACCGTGGGCGGGCGGATGGCGCCGGCCCAGACACCGCACTCCCGCAGCCGCTCGGCCAGTTGCAGGGCAGCGAGGCTCTCCCCCACCAGCAGCGGCTGGATGGGGGTATCGCTTGCCCCAAGCCGCCAGCCGAGCGCCTGCGCCCCCTGCCGGAACCGGGCGACAAGGCGAGCCAGGTGGGCACGGGCCTCGTCGGCTACGCGTACCAGCTCGATGCTCTGGCGCACGGCGCACGCCTGGGCGGGGGGCATATGGGTGCTGTAGACATAGTGGCGGGCAAAATTGACCAGGTACTCCACCAGCTCGCGACTGCCCCCCACAAAGGCGCCGGCCACCCCGAGCGCCTTGCCGAAGGTCCCCATCTGGATGTGCACGCTGGCCGGGTTCACCCCCTGGGCCGCCAGGGTGCCGCGCCCCTCGGCACCCAGCACGCCGAGGCCGTGGGCATCGTCAATCATCAGCCAGTTGCCGCTTCGGGATGCGAGTGTGGCCAGCTCAGCCCAGGGGGCCTGATCCCCGTCCATGCTAAAGACCCCTTCCGAGACCATCAGGCCCCGGTTTGGCTCAAGCAGCCGCTCAAGGGCCGCCATGTCGTTGTGGCAAAAGCGCTTCATCTTGCAGGGGAGCTGGCTCCCCATCTCCTGCAGGGAGGCGTGGTTGAGCCTGTCCTGCCACAGCAGGTGATCCTTGCCGAGCAGGGCCTTGAGCACCGCCTGATTGGCGGAGAAGCCGCAGTTGAACAGCAGCACCGCCTCCACGCCGAGCCAGTCGGCAAGCGTCTCTTCCAGCTCCTGGTGAGCGCGGCTGTAGCCGGTCACCAGGGGCGAGGCACCTGCCCCCGCGCCATATTGCGCCACCCCCGCCGTGAAGGCGGCCTTGATGGCGGGGTGACCGGCAAGGCCCAGGTAGTCGTTGCCAGAGACGTTGAGGTAATCACGCCCCCCGACCCGGATCCGCCCACCGCTCGCCACATCCACCGGGGTGCGTCGGCGCAGCAGGGTGGCCTGTTCACGCTCGGCCAGCGCCTCCCCCAGGGCAAAGGGGCCGGTAACAACGGGCGTCATCATGGACGGAGGACATCTGCGCGGGAACGGGTGGCATCGTAGAAGAGTTCGCTCGGCTCGCTCTGGCGGTTCACCTCGGCCAGCAGCTCCTCCTCTTGAACCTGATCCGGCTTCTGGGCCCGCTGGGCGGGGCGAATGCCAAGGCGCTTGAAGAGCTGCATGTCGCTGTTCTCGTCCGGATTGGGGGTGGTCAGCAGCTTGCAGCCGTAGAAGATGGAGTTGGCCCCGGCCATAAAGCACATGGCCTGCATCTGCTCGTTCATCTTCTCCCGCCCGGCGGAGAGGCGCACGTGGGAGGCCGGCATCATGATGCGCGCCACGGCGATGGTGCGGATAAATTCGAACGGGTCCAGGTTCTCCTGGTTCTCCAGGGGCGTCCCCTTCACCTTGACCAGCATGTTGATGGGCACGCTCTCCGGGTGGCGCGGCAGGTTGGCCAGCGCCATCAAGAGGCCCGCACGATCTTTTGCCTGCTCACCCATGCCGACGATGCCGCCGGAGCAGACCTTCATGCCGGCGCCGCGCACATGCTCCAGGGTGTCGAGCCTGTCCTGATAGGTGCGGGTGGTGATGATGTCGCCGTAGAACTCCGGTGAGGTGTCGAGGTTGTGGTTGTAGTAATCCAGCCCAGCAGCCCCGAGCCGCGTCGCCTGATCGGCGGTCAGCATCCCGAGCGTCATGCAGGTCTCCATGCCGAGCCCGCGCACCTCTTCAATCATGCGCAGGATATAGGGCATGTCCTTCTCTTTCGGGTTGCGCCAGGCCGCCCCCATGCAGAAGCGGGACGAGCCGTTGGCCTTGGCCTCCCGGGCCCGCTCCAGCACTTTTTCCACCTCCATCAGCCGCTCGGTCTCGAGCCCGGTGTGGTAGCGAGCGCTCTGGGGACAATATTTGCAATCTTCCGGGCAGGCCCCGGTCTTGATGGAGAGCAGGGTGCTTACCTGCACCTCGTTCGGGTCGAAATGGGCGCGGTGCACCGTCTGGGCCTGGAACAGCAGATCGTTGAATGGCAGGGCAAAGAGATCCTGAACCTCGGACAGGGTCCAGTCGTGACGAAGGGCGTGGGCACCCGCGGTGAGAGCATTCATACATGGCTTCCGGTTGTTATTGGTGGGATCCTGCGCCGCGCTCAAGAGAGCGTTCGCCGCAAGACCCGCCAGCTGGACAGCGCGATGCCAGGGCGTTCGCGAAGCCAAGTGGCTGAAATTGTTGGCTAGTGTAGAGAGCACGCGTAGACTGTCAACACCGACCAGATCAAATAAATTGACAACAGAACACAAAATGACCAACCAAGAATTCGACCTGCACCACGTCTGGCACCCCTATACCTCCCTCACCCATCCCCTGCCCTGCTATGAAGTGGCCAGCGCCAAAGGGGTGACCCTCACCCTGACGGACGGGCGCGAGCTGGTGGATGGCATGAGCTCCTGGTGGGCCTGCGTTCACGGCTATCAGGTGCTGGAACTGGACGCGGCCGCCACCGCCCAGCTCGGCAAGATGTCCCACGTGATGTTTGGCGGCCTGACCCATGCCCCGGCAGTCGAGCTCTGCCGCAAACTGGTGGAGATCACCCCGAAGGGGCTGGATCGGGTCTTTCTGGCGGATTCCGGCTCGGTGGCGGTGGAGGTAGCCCTCAAGATGGCCCAGCAGTACTGGCACGCCAAGGGGACGCCCCGCGCCAAATTTGTCGCCCTTCGGGGCGGCTATCACGGCGACACCTTCGGCGCCATGAGCGTGTGCGACCCGGATGGCGGCATGCACGAGCTCTACCAGGGCTTCCTGCCCGAACACCATTTCGTCGAAGCGCCAAGCTGCCGCTTCCACGCCCAGTGGGACGAGCAGAGCGTGGTGGAGCTGGCCACCCTGGTGGCGGATCATCACGAGGAAATTGCCGCTATCGTGCTCGAACCCATCGTCCAGGGGGCGGGCGGCATGCGCTTCTATCACCCCCGCTACCTGCAGTGGGTGCGCGCCCTGTGCGACGAGTTCGGCCTGCTGCTGATTGCCGACGAGATAGCCACCGGCTTTGGCCGCACCGGCCAGCTGTTTGCCTGCGACTGGGCGGGGATCAGTCCCGACATCATGTGCCTGGGCAAGGCACTCACCGGCGGCTACCTGACACTGTCGGCCACGCTCACGACCGAGCATGTGGCTCGCACCGTGTGTGACGGCAAGGCAGGCGTCTTTATGCACGGCCCTACCTTCATGGGCAACCCGCTCGCCTGCGCGGTAGCCAACGCCTCCATCGAGTTGCTGCTCGCCTCGCCTTGGCAGGCGCGGGTGCAAGCCATCGAACACCAACTCAAAACCGAACTGGTGGAGCTGACCCTGCACCCGGCGGTGGCGGATGTGCGGGTGCTCGGCGCCATCGGAGTGGTAGAGATGAAGGAGCGGGTGGACGTGGCGCGCATCCAGCGCAAGTTCGTGGAGCTGGGCGCTTGGATCCGTCCCTTTGGCAAGCTCATCTACCTGATGCCCCCCTTCGTCATCACCCCTGAAGAGCTGCGGGTATTGACCGGCGCCATCCACGAGGCCATCACCAGCGGCGAATATTGAGTCCGGATGAACGGGCCCTGCATGAGAACGCAGGGCCTTTTGGCGCTTTTTCATCAGAATGTGAGCAAGACACCAAAACCCGTCCGGCGAGGAGAGTAGACTGCGCGGGTTTTACCCAACAGATGTACCAGTCCCATGCGCCTCTCCATTGCTGCCAAGATCAACTTCTTCCTGCTCTTCATCTTCTCCATGGTGTTGGTGTTTTCTGCGGCCTATCAGGCGGTGCGCGAGCGTGACCTCATCCTGACCCTCATCAAGGAACAGAGCCGCGAGCAGACCGAGGCCTACTTCGACGGCCTCAACATGCTGATGCTGACCGGCAAGATGGACGCCCGCGACACCCTGCGCGCCAAGTTTCTCGATCACGCCCACGTGGAAGATGCCCGCATCGTGCGCGGGGCGGCGGTCAACAAGCAGTACGGGCCGGGCCGTGACGACGAGGCCCCGAAGGACAGGTTTGATGCCCTGGCGCTGGCGGGCAAGGGGAGCCTGGAGGTAGAGCATGACGGCATGCACAGCCGGCTGGTGGTGACCCGCCCGCTGCTGGCCAGAAAGGATTTTCGCGGTACCGACTGCACCAGCTGCCACCAGGTGCCGGAAAACACCGTGCTGGGAGCGGTGCGTTTTGACTACTCCCTCGACACCCTGTTTACCCGGGTGGAGCAGAACATCCTCACCTCGGCCCTGAGTCTCACCCTCATCTTCGGGCTGGGACTCCTGCTCACCCTCTGGGTCATCCGCACCTGGATAGTCCGCCCCCTCAACCAGCTGACCCGCTCCATGGAGGAGGCCACCGATCGCAACGACTTCGGCCACAGGCTGGAGGGGGATGAAGGGGACGAGATTGGCCGGGTGGCGCTCGCCTACAACCAGATGCTCGACAGCGTGGAGCGCCAGATAGGCAAGCGCCCTGCCTCTCAGGGGCTGGATGACGGCGACCGCCCTCAGCCCCGGTAGTAAAGCAGCAGGCAGGCCACCAGGATCAGCAGCAGGATGAAGAGATTGACGTGGCGGGCATCTTCCTGCCGACGGCTGCGGCCACGGGCCAGCACCAGCACCACCAGGGTCAGCAGGCAGCAACCCCAGAGCCCGCGCTCCAGCCAGGGGGTGAGCAGGGGGTCCCAGCTCTGGCGCACCTTGACGCCCCCATAGACCAGAAAGCCGTAAGCCACCTCTGGCCGGGCGAAGTGATAGAGGGAGAGCAGGGCGACAAAGCCGCCCCAGCAGAGGATCACCAGCCCCTGCAACACCCGTATCCAGCCATCCGGCCCCCGCCTGCGCTCCTTCACCCTCACCCCCGTCCAGCCGCCATGATCCATGCACGATGCATGGGGAAATCCCCGCAAGGGTCCGACATTTTTGCTTGTTTATCAAACCTGCGCGGGTAAGATGAACGGCTTAGTCTGCCATGGTGGGCCAACTGCGCCCGGGCCAGACCCCTAGTGTTGCAAATAGCGCTGCAAGAACAAGCTGGAGACAATATTTCGATGACGCACGCATCCGTAGTTGATGTGCTGGCCGGTAAGTATTCGGTCGGCACCACCCTGACTGTGAAAGGGTGGATCCGGACCCGCCGCGATTCCAAGGCGGGGATCTCATTTTTGGCCGTTTCCGATGGCTCCTGCTTCCATCCGGTGCAGGCCGTCGCCCCCAATACCCTGGCCAATTACGAGAATGAAGTGCAACGTCTGACCACAGCTTGCTCCGTCGAAGTGACCGGCACCGTGGTCGAGTCCCAGGGCAGCGGCCAGGCGTTCGAACTGCAGGCCACCGAGGTCAAGGTGGTGGGCTGGGTCGAAGATCCGGACACCTACCCCATGTCTGCCAAGCGCCACAGCATCGAGTACCTGCGCGAGCAGGGCCACCTGCGTGCCCGCACCAACATCGTCGGTGCCGTGACCCGGGTGCGCAACTGCCTCTCCCAGGCCATTCACCGCTTCTTCCACGAACAGGGCTACCTCTGGATCGCGGCGCCCCTCATCACCGCCTCCGACACCGAAGGGGCCGGCGAGATGTTCCGCGTCTCCACCCTGGACATGGAAAACCTGCCGCGCACCCCCGAAGGCAAGGTGGACTACGACAAGGACTTCTTCGGCAAGGAGACCTTCCTGACCGTGTCCGGCCAGCTGAACGTCGAAACCTACGCCTGCGCCCTGTCCAAGGTCTACACCTTCGGCCCGACCTTCCGCGCCGAAAACTCCAACACCAGCCGCCACCTGGCCGAGTTCTGGATGGTGGAGCCGGAAGTGGCCTTTGCCGATCTGGAAGACAACGCAGCCCTGGCCGAAGCCATGCTGAAGTACGTCTTCAACGCCGTGCTGACCGAGCGCCGCGACGATCTGGAGTTCTTCGCCCAGCACGTGGACAAGGACGCCATCGGCCGTCTGGAGCGCTTCGTCGCCTCCGACTTCGCCCAGATTGACTACACCGACGCCATCGACGTGCTGCAAAACTGCGGCAAGAGCTTCGAGTTCCCGGTCTCCTGGGGCATCGATCTCTCCTCCGAACACGAGCGCTACCTGGCCGAGGAGCACTTCAAATCCCCGGTGGTGGTGAAGAACTACCCGAAGGACATCAAGGCCTTCTACATGCGCCTCAACGACGACGGCAAGACCGTTGCCGCCATGGACGTACTGGCCCCGGGGATCGGCGAGATCATCGGCGGCTCCCAGCGTGAAGAGCGTCTCGAGGTGCTGGATGCCCGTCTGGCCGAGATGGGTCTGAACAAGGAAGACTACTGGTGGTACCGCGATCTGCGTCGCTACGGCACCGTGCCCCACTCCGGCTTCGGTCTGGGCTTCGAACGCCTGGTGGTCTACGTGACCGGCATGGGCAACGTGCGCGACGTGATCCCCTTCCCCCGTACTCCCCGCACTGCCGAGTTCTAAGGCGACCCGCCCACTCGCACCGTGCAAAAGCCGACCCCCCGGGGTCGGCTTTTTTTATGCCCGCCTCGCTCTTCCCGCCCCCGTTATTCCCGCCTTTTGCATGCCCAACCCTGTGCGCTCCCCCACCTTTTCCGTCATTTATCTGGTGTGCGCCAGGAAGCGGCCCCCTGTTCAAGGGCTGAACCGTAGTTTTTATGCACTTAAATCGGAAAAAAGCCGGTTGTTGAAGCAACGCAATTTTTTACCCCTTTAGGGGTGACAAAATATCCATTAACCCTTCAGGGGTAATTGATGACAGCGGATCCCGGGCAGCTGGCCGATGGGGACATGGATAAAACACACGAGGTAATGGAATGATCTTGATGGAATTTTTGGTGGTACTCGGCTGCTTGCTGCTGGGTACCCGCTTCGGGGGCATGGGGCTGGGTCTTATCAGCGGCATTGGTCTGTTCCTGCTGACCTTCGTCTTCGGCCTGGTGCCGGGCGAGCCGCCGGTGCAAGTGATGCTGACCATACTGGCGGTCATTGGCTGCGCCGCCACCCTGCAGACCGCCGGCGGTCTCAACCTGATGATGCAGGTGGCCGAGCGTCTGCTGCGCCGCCACCCCCAGTACATCACCCTGCTGGCGCCGCTCACTACCTGGACCCTCACCTTCCTGTGCGGCACCGGCCACGTGGTCTACACCATGTTCCCCATCATCGCCGACATCGCGCTGCAGAAGAACATCCGCCCGGAGCGCCCCATGGCAGTGGCGTCCGTTGCCTCCCAGATGGCCATCTGCGCCTCGCCGGTCTCGGTGGCCGTGGTCTCCATGGTCTCCATCCTGGCGGCGGCTCACGGCGTGGGTCAGGCCTACGGTCTGCTCGACATCCTGATGGTCGCCATCCCCTCCTCTCTCATGGGTGTCATGATGGCGGCCCTGTGGAGCCTGCGCCGCGGCAAGGATCTGGACAAGGACGAGGAGTTCCAGGCCAAGATCAAGGACCCTGCCCAGCGGGACTTCATCTACGGCGGTGGTGAAACCCTGCTCAACACCAAGTTCCCGAAAGAGGCCTACTGGTCCACCTGGATCTTCTTCGCCGCCATCGCTGCCGTGGTGCTGCTGGGGGCCGATGAGGCGCTGCGCCCCGTCTTCACCATCAAGGAGAAGACGGGCCCCCTCTCCATGAACCTGGTGATCCAGATGATGATGCTGATCGCCGGCGCCATCATCCTGATGCGCTGCAAGGTCAAGCCGGGGGAGATCGCCAACGGCGCCGTCTTCAAGGCGGGCATGGTCGCCATCTTCTCCGTGTTCGGGGTCGCCTGGATGAGCGAAACCTTCTTCCAGGCCCACATGCCGCTGCTCAAGGAGACCCTGGCCCACGTGGTACAGGCCCAGCCCTGGACCTACGCCCTGGTGCTCTTCCTCATCTCCAAGCTGGTGAACAGCCAGGCCGCGGCGCTCACCGCCATCGCCCCCATGGGGCTGGCGCTGGGGGTCGAACCCAAACTGCTCATCGCCTTCCTGCCGGCGAGCTACGGCTACTTCGTGCTGCCGACCTACCCGAGCGATCTCGCCTGCATCGGTTTCGACCGCTCCGGCACCACCCGCATCGGCAAGTTCATCATCAACCACAGCTTCATCATTCCGGGCCTCATCGGGGTGGTGACCTCCTGCACCCTGGGCTTCATCCTGACCAGCATCCTGCTGTAACAGGCATCCAGTGCGAACGGCTCCCCCGTGGGAGCCGCTTTTTTATCCCCGCATCCCCGACCCGCGCTTTGCCATCGCCCCCCACTCTGGGTAGCATGACCCCTCTTTTCTTTGCGGAAATCCCCCATGTCTCGCGTCATCCTGCTCTGGAGCGGCGGCAAAGATGCCATGCAGGCCCTCTGCCACGCCCGGGAAGCGGGCCATCAGGTGGTGGCCCTGATCACCTTTGCCCCGCCAGCGCCCCGCTTTCTCGCCCATCCCCTGTCACAGGTTCGCCGTCAGGCGGCGGCCCTCGCACTGCCCCATCAGCTGGTCACCATCGAAGCGCCCTTCGATCTCGGTTATGAGCGGGCCCTGGCGGCATTGAAAGAGGAGTGGCAACTCGATGAGGTCGTCACCGGCGACATCGACAGCGTGGGGGGCGCGCCGAACTGGATCCGCGAGCGCTGTCGCCCCCTGGGGCTCACCGTTCACACCCCGCTCTGGCAACAACCCCGCGAGGCATTGCTGGCGGACATGCAGGCCCGCGGCATCGTCGCCCACCTCTCCTGCGTCGATACCCGGGTACTGGCCCCCGAGTGGGTGGGGCGCAGGCTCGATGCTGGCACCCTCAGCGATCTGCAGCGACTGGCGGATCGGGATGGCTTCGATGCCTGCGGCGAGCAGGGGGAGTACCACACCATGGTGACCGACGGCCCCGGGTTTGCGGCGCCGCTGACGCTCGGCCACTGGCAGATGGCGCGCCAGGAGCACCTCGCCTATCTGCTGGAGGACGAGGAATGACCTCTCACGAGGGCGACACATAAAAAACGGGAGGCGCTGGCCTCCCGTTTTGCTTGTCCTTAACGTTGACCTATTTGGCCAGCTTGCCCAGCACCCGCTTAAGCAGGCGGATGCGCGGCTCGATGCTCTCCAGCAGCAGGAATTCCGCCTCCGAGTGGAAGCCGCCCCCCATGGGGCCGAAGCCATCGAGGGACGGCACCCCGGCCGCCGCGGTGAAGTTGGCATCGGAGCCGCCACCGGCCTCCAGCCAGGTGAAAGGGACTCCCTCCTCCCTGCCTGCCGCCTCCACCAGTGCCATCAGGGCCTCGGTGTCGCCGCTCGGGCGCATCGCGGGCTTGAAGCTCTGGCGCGCCACCTCGACCCGGCAACCGGCGAGGAAGGGGTTGTTGGCCATGAAGGTGAGCCGGTCGTGCACCGCCTGCGCCTCTTCGTTGCGCCAGAAGCGCAGATCCACGATCGCCTCGGCAAAGTCGGGCACCACGTTGACGCCGGCCCCCCCCTGCACCACCCCCACGTTCATGGTGGTACCGGTTTCCATGTTGACCTGCTGGTTGATGGCGAGCACCCAGTGGGCCAGCTCCGTGATGGCGGAGATCCCTTGTGCCAGGGCCGAACCGGCATGGGAGGCCTTGCCGTGGAAGGTGATGCGGTACTTGGCATTGCCCTTGCGGGCGCTGATGAGATCCCCGCTCGGGCGGGCCGCCTCGGCCACCAGCACGCAGCCGCTCTGTCTGGCCCGCTCCACCAGCCACTCTTTGGACCAGGGGGAACCAATCTCCTCGTCGCAGTTGCAGCAAACCAGCACCTTGAGCCTGGCCAGCACGGCCGGGTCCAGCTCTTTCAAGGCATACCAGGTAGAGAGCAGGCCGCTCTTCATGTCCGAGACGCCGGGGCCAAAGGCCTGATTGCCTTCGATTTTCAGCGGTCGCTTGGCCGCCGTCCCCTCGGGGAAGACGGTGTCCATGTGGCCCACCAGCATGACGTCGTAGTGATCCGCCCCCGGGGCATTGGTTGCCTCGAGGCAGGGGCCGCACTCGGCGGCGAACTGGTGGCGGGTCACCTGCCAGCCGATGGCCTCATATTTCTCGGTCATGATGTCGGCGACCCGGGCCACCCCGGCCGGGGTGCGGGTGCCGCAGTCGAGGTTGATGAGCGGGGCGAGATCCGCCAGATAGGTATCGAGGGAAAACGGGCGCGTGAGGTCGTTCATTGTCTTCTCCATGGAACAATCTGCGTAAAACACAGACTGTTTTTGCAACGATAAGAGTGGGCGGGCACTCGACGCCGTCTCGTCAACGGCGGTCGGCCAGCGTGGATCAACTGGCCGCCGCCTCTACTACACCAGAGCCTTTACATGAACAGCAGATAGTTGAGGAGCAGCGCCGTCACCAGGGCCCCCGCCATGGGCACGCTGGTGCGCTTGACCACCACGAAGGGAGAGACCTTGGCGATGCCCGCACAGGCGATGAGCACCGCCGCGATGGGGGAGACGGTGCGACCGATACTGGAGGCGAGCTGCATCGGCAGCAGCATGGTCACCGCCGGCACGCCAAACTTGGCCGCCACCGCGGGGGCCAGGGAGGAGAAACTGAGGAAGGCCGCGTTGCCCGAGCCCATGATGACCGCCGCCACCATGATGAGCCCCACCATCACCAGGGTCATCAGGCCGCTGCCGATGCCGGCATTGCTGGCAGCGTGCAGCAGGGTGTCGATGGCGCCGATGGCCTTGAGGGATTCGGCGAAGAGCTCGGCACAGACGATCAGCGCCACCACGGGGCCGAACACCTTGCCCATGCCGTCGAGGAAGCTCGACAGCCCCGCGAAGGCGGTGCGCACCGAGCGGGTGCGCAGCAGCTCGCACAGCATGCCGATAAAGACCGACAGCAGCATGGCCACCTCCACACTGACGCTGATGGTGGTCACCAGCAGCTTGGAGAAGGTCATCATCAGCACGAAGGGGATGATGGGCAGCAGGCCGTACCAGGTCGGCGCGGCCACCTCGTCCGCCCCTTTTTCGTCAAGCTCGGCGTGTTCGCCGCGATGCAGGGCCGGATCCCAGCCCTCCTGGCGGTCACAGTGCCGCTGCCAGAAGAAGTGCAGCACCATGGTCACCAGCAGCATGGGAGCCACCAGCCAGATCTGGTAGTCGACGAAATAACTGGTCGGATCCATGCCGGACTGGCCGGCGGAGAAGATGGCGTTGGTCTGGGTCGGGCCGATTTCGAACGCCTGGGAGGTGGCGATGACGCCGCAGGCGGAAGCCGGGCTGATGCCGAGGTTGCGCATCACAGGGTACATGGTGACCATCAACAGCAGGCCGAGGCCGGTGGCAGAGGTGACGAACAGGGAGACGAAGACCGCCACCAGGTAGCAGATGGCCAGCATCAGGTAGCTGGACTGGATGCCCGCCACCGGCTTGACCGCCACCCGCACCAGGGCCTGGGAGGCGCCGATGTGGGACATGTAGGTGGCAAAGCCGGCCACCGCCATGATGGTGAGGCCAAGGCCCGCCGCCCGGTAGGAGAAGATCCCCTTGAACACCTCAAACAGATCGAACAGGGCGAAGCCGGTGCTCTTGTCGGCGGGCAGTATGGGGTGCAATCCCAGCCAGTAGGCGACGGTGAAGAGGGCCATGCCCGCCAGCGCCAGCACCGCCTGCGGGTTGTAATCCTTGATGATGCCGTAGACCACGGCGATCAGCACGAGCAAGACGAAGACGAGTTCCAAGGTGCACTCCTGACAAGATTATCGAGAAGCGCAATCTAGTGGGAGATCTCCCCTTTCCTCTTGATCACCATCAATAAAGATGGAAAAAGCAAACGGTTGTAGATTTTTACTCCAAAAATAAAACTAAAAACGACATTTAACATCACGAAACTGGATCTAGAATGCTCCCCAGGGTATCCCTGACCGACAACCGCCACTTTGTTTGCGTTGGATCAACATCCCGCCGGGGTGAACTGGCCAAGATGCCCGTCGACACAGAGCGACCATTTCGCACCGGAGAGAGTTATGACAAACCAAGCCACCGCAGGCACCCCGACCTGCGACTGCAAGCTGTGGGACATCCTCGTCGAGTCTGCAAAGGAACGCACCACCATTCGTTACTCCAAACTGGCCAGGCAGGCCGGGCTGGAGCAGTGCCAGGATGAACTGCGCACCCTGCTGCAACGCATCCGCATGTATTGCACCGAAAATCACCTGCCCATTCTCTCCGCCATCGTGATGGATGACGTGGGCAAATACGCCGGCCTCTCCTCCAGCCTGCCGGATGCCCCCTGGGAGCGGGCACGGGTCTTCGATCACGAGTGGACCACCCTGCACTGAGTGCCGCCCCCTGAATCCGGAACGCGCCCATACCAGCAGGCGCGTTCTGGTTTTTGGCCCCCGCCGTCCCTTCCCCGGCCCCAGCGGCCCCATCCGGCCAGGTGTGCTTCCCTGTGAGGCGCCCTGCCCCCTGTCGTCCTATCCGGCCAGGCGTGCAGCATAAGGGCCTCCTGCCCCCGGTCTCCCCCTTTGATACCGCAGCGCATCCCGTCCCAGACCAGCGTGTGCTGGCGCGCGGCCCCCTCCCTTCTCCATTCGGCCTGACTGGTAAAACCAGCCCATCCGGCCATGAGCGTTGCCATGGGGGGGCCACAATGCCAGAATCGGGCCCTTGCACGATTTCAGGGCCGCCGGCCCGCAGACAAAGGATCCCCCATGGCCACCACCCTCTATGGCATCAAGAACTGCGAGCTGTTTTTATTGGAAAAACCACAAAAACCTCTTCAAGCTGATATGGCATCCGCAAGCCTTGAAATCACTTGGGCCTGCTCGATCTCAGCACTAGATTGATCAGCATTTTTCCCGCGTTCAAGGTCATGCTGGCTACGGATAGCTTTAGACTCGTAATAGTCACGAGCAACAGCTGTCTCTATGAACTTAACGTCATCTCCAATCACGCTCGATACTTCATTTTTTATTTCATCCAATGTGACACTGAAGAATTCTTTACGCTTGTTTACAAGATTGATTCTTTTGAAATCAAACTTTTCATGTAATGTCTTCTCAAGAGCAGGGGCGTCATTTGTATGAATCATTGCATGTACGTCAAACCCGAACGGTACAGATGCATCGCCCAACTCGGTCACTCGATCAAGTGGCTCAAGTCGGCGAGTCATGCCTATTTTGTAGACGTTATCCCCAAAAGAACCAATATTCGATATGACATATACATGACCTTGTTTAGTCTGTTCAGCCATCGACTTCGCTCTTTGATGCTTTTTCTCAGCCTCCTCAAGTGAAGACTGGAGTTGATCTATCTTTTCTTGCAGCTTGGATTTCATGGCATCAGAAGCATGATCCAATTCCTTTTTGGCTTCTTCTAATGCTTTTTGATAACGTTGCTCTTCACGGATAGCCTCTTGCTCAAGCTTCTTGATCTCTGCTTCGGCTTTTGCTTCCTCCCGCATCTGAGCTCTAATTTCAGCTTGTTCCTCTTTCTCTCGTTGCTTTTTCTCATTGAATCCAAAGTATAACTCTAACTCAAGAAGTTTCTCTTTTAAAAAACGCTCAGTTATATATATGTGATTCGACTCGTTCAATTTATTAATATCATTAAACGCCTTTGTGATACGCTCTCGCATTTTCACTATATTCTTCCAAGTGCATCCAGCAATAGCCGCCTCACACTCATTGTTAAACGCTCTAGCTGTTAGACGAATCCCTTTTTCCGTCATCTTCCGGCCTTCAGCCCTAGAGCCTTCAACAGTCCATTCCTTTGGACAATAAATAGCACCAGATGATGTTTTATTTCTAAGCATTTCTTTCTGTCTTTCACGACAGGTAGCTATAGAAGCTTTGAACTCTTCTGATGTATCAAAATCGAACTTTGGCTCATAGAACCCTAACTCGATTAGCTCCATATCATCTTTGTAAATAGCCACTTGACGGTTCAAAGAATCGAGCATTACTTTAGTGGAATTATATGCCGTCAATAGCTCGCTAGCTTTTTTTGCTAATTGCTCTTTATCCTTTAATATTTGCTGTTTAGACTCATCTAAAGCAGATAGTTCTTGTTGAGATGTGTTTTTTAAAGCTGCCAGCTCATTTTCTAGCGATGACTTGAGTGCATTACACTCATCTTCTGTATTAAAGACAGCAGAGAACCGAGCCTTGTAGTCGGCAACGAGCCTTTCATTGGCCTTTGACTTTCTTACAAAAAATACAAGAGCAAACACTACTGCAATCAACACGACCAATAATATATAGACATCTATCACATGCACCTCTCAATATTCGATTTCAAGACAGATTTGTACCGTTTTATCATCATCTAGGCATAGCGATTCTAAATCGTGATGCCTCCACTAGGTTGATGCGGCCAAGTTGATACTAGCATTACTCATAAAGGGCTATGCAAGCAAGAAGCTTGCCCTTTTCGAGATACAGCACATCTTTTAGTTGAAGGCATCACAATTCTTTTTCATGTTTTACAGGTTTTGAATTCTATGGACACTCGACACACTGATACCCAGCCGCTTTGCCACTGATGCCTTAGCGATGCCCTGCGATAAGAGATGCAGCACCTCATCTCGCTTCTCCATCGCGGTCGGCTTACGGCCCTTGTAGACCCCTTTGGCCTTTGCCAAGGCGATCCCTTCCGCCTGACGCTCCAGCATGATTTCCCGCTCGAACGTGGCGATAGCTCCGATCATCGTCAGCATCAGCTTGCCTGTCGGAGTGGCCGTGTCGATGCCCAGATTCTGGATCTGCAATGTTACCCCTTTGGCGTGTAGCTGGTCTGTGATCTCCAGCAAGTGCCGGGTGTTCCGGGCCAGACGATCCAATTTTGTCACTTTTAGCACGTCTCCAGAGCGGACGAATTCGAGCATTGCCTGTAGTTGCGGCCTATCCGTCTTGCTACCGCTGACCTTCTCGTTAAAGACTTTTTCGCACCCCGCCAGAGCTGCCAGTTGCTGCTCCAGCGATTGCCCCGTGGTCGAGACACGGGCATACCCGATGATTGCCATGATGGCCTCCCAATAGGCTCAAGACCCTGCAAGAAAAACGTGTCAAAATTCGAAAACCAACCCGTGTGACAGGGGTTGCCGAGGGGCTTCCGGTCTGTCACACGGGCATGGTCTATTGAGCGTCCGGCTCCTTCGGCGGGGGCGGCGGTGTCTGCATCGAGTTGACGGCCTCCTTGATGAGGACGCCCAAGGCTGCTAGCAGTGCCGCCTCCAACGCTTTCAGTAACGGGTTTCCTTGCTGCTCATTCATACGCCTTCTCCTTGCTGGATGGCTCCCGACAAGGGGCCAGATGTGATGTATTCCATGGGGTTCTCCTATGGTGTAGATCTCCATCTCGCTTATACCGGCGTGGGGTCTGAATGTTGCCTGCTCGTTTTCCTTGTGCTGGTGGGGTTTGGGATTGTTTTTGCCGGGCAATCAACCGGGCAAGATCGTTGCAATCATCTCGGAATCTCTCCTTCGGGTGGCTGGTAAGCTCCCCCCTCGGTGCAGTAAATAGATAAGAGTCAGAGTAACTAAACGGGTATATATATCGGGCTGGAACAGCTGGAACACCAGACACATACCGCCGAAAAGCCCATGAACACGCTGTCGGATGTGTCGATGAGACTCAAATCGACCAGACACATCACCCCGAAATGTGTCGATTGGCAGTCACTCGCGGCGGGGTCAGACGGTGATATGCCAGATTACCGCTATGCCTCTGACTCAACCGCCAGTCAAGCCGCTCTGCAATCGCTTTAAGGTCTCGTCCCGGCTGAGCTGGATATCGTAGATACCCGGCTGGATCGCAGGTATAAGCACTCTGGGCAGAATCTCGCGTGATATCAAGATGTCGGCCATCGCCCGGCTCTGCCATAGCCATCAACAGCCCTTGCAGGTACTCCTCCACGCTTAGGATGCGTCCCTGAGCACGACAGATGGTGGCCCACAGCTCTTGTTCCTCGTGCCGTATCCTGAGCGGTCTGAGGCCCGTCTGCTGCTCGATGTAGGCATCACGCTGGTGGTCTGCTTGGCGGTTCGCTGGCTCCAGATGATAGGCTTCATCAAACTCCAGCAAGTACACCTCCTGCCGGATCGGTTTGTCAAAATACTTTCCGTCTGGGTCGAACCACTGCAAATCGACTCGGAAATCTATTCGGTAAGGGCCGCAAGAGAATTGCGGGATCACTTCGATTCGCAAACCCGGCTGCTGTTCTTCAAAACAGGTAAGTAGCGGGGTCAAGTACTCCACGTAAAATGCAGCCTCATGGCGGCTTTGCCTTTCATCGTGCGGTAACTCCAGCCCGGTAAGCTGCTCAATCTCCGCTATTAGCCTCAGGTTCAAGTGAGAGCTGGGGCCATAGGTCAACACAGCCAAGGCTTGTAAGGGCGTCCACGTCCCCAATCCATTATCCGGTTCAGGAACCTCCGGCAGGTCGAGTCCCTGCACCTGCCGGAGATTGTCTATTGCCTGCCTGACATACTGACTGAATCGCCGAGTGCTTCGCTGGCTCAACCCAGGTATCTGAGATAGCAATGCTTCTGGGTCGATGATTCCTCGGGCAGGTTGGCCAATGAAAATTGCTGTCATGTTCAATAGCACCTCATCACAGCTTTTTACTTGGAATATTCCGAGCTCAAATCTTCGAAATCTGGATCTGTACCATCATCATTCTTCTGGAGATTTCGAATGTAATCGTCCATCTCCTTTTGCATAACTGAAGGGTCAACATCATAAGGAGCTTCAGTTTGAGTCTTTCTTACTAGGTAGCTAGACCCGTCATAAATCGAACTCCCCGCCAACTTGTCTTCAAAGGTCTGCGTCAATACGCGACTACCATCAATATCCATATACTCAGCCCACAGATAGCCGCCATCAAAGCGGAATCGAATTTCCTTCAACGCGGTTTTCAGCTGGCCGTTGAATCGTTGGCGTTGCTCCGTACTTCTCAGGTCTTCAGGATCTACGAAGTATTTGAGCGTTTTCACTGATAGCTCCCGGCTCATAAGGTCACTTTCAGCTCGTTGAATTTGCTCTTCTAAGGCTTGCGTCTTCTTCTTGCACTGCTCGAACAAGACTCGATAATCCGCATCATTATCGTTATCCAGCACAAGTTGAGCTGCCTTCTTTCTCTTTTGGGTCTCAACCTCTAGCTGAACTCGTAATTCGGCTAGCATGGTTCTAAGAGCGATTGTTTTATCCTCCCCCTCAACCCGTTGTTTCATTACCTTGTTCAGCAAGAACACTGCTTGCAAAAGTTGTGGTTCAACCTTGTCGTAAAGCATGTTCGGTAATTTGCACCCAGCGGTGTTTTGCTTGGGACAAACCAGATAGTTTCTTGGGCTCCCTGCTCGCCCTTTGTTTTGATAACGTAATGACTCGCCACACTGACAGCGAAGTACACCACTGAAGAGATTGTTAAAGGTTCCCTTGCGATAGGAACCACTATGCTTGTTTCTCTTGCTGATAAGGTGTTGCACCTCTTCAAACAGGGCTGGGGAGACTATCGTGGGGTAGTACCCCAAGATTGGCTCATCAGCAGGCACTCGATGGCCATTCTCTATGACATGTGGCTGGAAAACACCGATCACGGCTTGACTTTTGATGACCGCTTGAATGCCTGCCGGACGCCAGTCAGCCTCTTTGCCGAATGTTTTGTAGCCCTTTTCTAGGAAAACCTTAGCAATCTGCTCATAGCCACAGCCTGACTTCGCCATTTCAAACATCTCGTTCACAATAGCTACTCGTTCGGGGATAGGGGCGATCTGCTCCCCATCCCTAGTGAGCCATGAAGGTAAGCGGGAGTTAGCTATCACTTTGTTGTTCTTTCTTGCCTGCTCACGGCCATTTGACCATGCTGCACGGCTCCGACGGCTTTTCATCTCTGACTCATCATTAGCACGGGCCATGTAGACGATTGAGACTATTAGCTTGGTGAAGTCCACCTGACCTCTACGAAAGACCTGCTTATCGGAGAGGGTTACAATAACAATCCCCGCCCTCACAATAGCTAGGAACTGTTCAAGGGCCTCTTCTACTGCCTGTCTGCTCAAACGATCTACTGACTCAACCAGCAGGTAAGACCCCTGTTCAATCTCACCGTGCTTCACAGCATCAACGAAGCGACCTAGCGCCCCTTCAGACATGTTGGCACCACGAAATGCACTCGTGCCGAAATCATCAATCGTCTTGTCATCAAGCTGGAGATTGTGCTCAGCACAGTAATCCATAGCCTGCTGAAGCTGGCGACGGTAACTGTCCCCTTGTGCCTGCTTGGGGGTACTGAATCGAATATAGGAATAGGCTTTCACGGGGCGACTCATGGCAGCTCCTTTGCTATTGGCTCACATCGGAAGCAAGTGAGCACGACTGAAAATTAGGATGGGATGAGCCTACCAGTGGATCGGCACTTTACACAATATGAGATCAAGGTTATTTTTGCCGAAACAACCGCAACTCAGAAGAACCAGCCCACCGCCAGACGACCAGCCCAAGGTAGCCACATTTCCCTGCATAGTGATCGCCTGTATGCTATGGCCCATTGAACTGAACACGGTGAACTCCATGGAAAACAAGACCGAATGCAAAGTCGTGCTCTACGGCATTTCTCCCAAAAACTGCGACACCATCAAGAAGGCCCGCAAGTGGCTGGAGGAGGCGGGTATCGATTACCGCTTTCACGATCACCGCGCCGACGGTCTGAGCCCGGAGCAGCTCGATCTCTGGCTCGCCAAGCTGGGCTGGGAAGCCCTGCTCAACACCCGTGGCACCACCTTCCGCGCCCTGCCAGAAGCAGAAAAACAGGGGCTCGACACCGCCAAGGCCCGTGATCTGCTGCTGGCTCACCCGGCCATGATCAAGCGCCCGCTGCTGGACCAGGACGGCACCCTGACCCTGGGCTTCAAGGCAGACCTCTATCAATCCCTCTTCTCCCGTTAACTTTTTCTGTTTAAGGAACACCGATGTCGGACGTCATCACACTGGCCAAGGATCTGATCAGCCGCCCCTCCGTGACCCCCCTGGATGAAGGGTGCCAGACCCTGATGGCGGAGCGCCTCGCGCGCCTGGGGTTCGTCATCGAACCCATGATCTTCGAGGACACCACCAACCTCTGGGCACGCCGTGGCAGCGAGGGCCCCCTCTTCTGTTTCGCCGGCCACACCGACGTGGTGCCCGCCGGCCCCCTGGAGAAGTGGGACACCCCGCCATTCGAGCCGACCATCAAGGACGGCATGCTCCATGGCCGGGGCGCCGCCGACATGAAGGGGTCTCTGGCCGCCATGGTGGTGGCGACCGAGCGCTTCGTGGCCGAGCACCCGGACCACAAGGGCTCCATCGCGTTTCTCATCACCTCGGATGAAGAGGGGCCCTTCATCAACGGCACGGTACGCGTCATCGACACCCTGGAGGCACGCAACGAGAAGATCCGCTGGTGCATCGTCGGCGAGCCCTCCTCCACCGCCCAGGTCGGGGACGTGGTGAAGAACGGCCGTCGCGGCTCCATCACCGGCGATCTGCTGGTGCGCGGGGTGCAGGGCCACGTCGCCTACCCCCATCTGGCGGACAACCCCATCCACAAGGCGGCCCCGGCGCTGGCGGAGCTCGCCGCCATCGAGTGGGACAAGGGCAACGCCTACTTCCCCCCCACCAGCTTCCAGATCGCCAACATCCAGGGCGGCACCGGCGCCTCCAACGTCATTCCGGGGGAGTTGCAGGTCCAGTTCAACTTCCGCTTCAGCACCGAGCTCACCGATGCGGCTATCCGCGAGCGGGTCGAGGCGCTGCTGACCCGTCACGGCCTGGACTTCGAGCTGAAGTGGACCCTCTCCGGCCAGCCCTTCCTGACGGACACCGGCGCCCTGCTGGAAGCCACCGTCGCCGCCGTGGCGGCAGTGAACGGCCAGCAGCCGGCCCTGCTCACCACGGGGGGCACGTCCGATGGGCGTTTCATCGCTCCCACCGGGGCGGAAGTCATCGAGCTCGGCCCGGTCAACGCCACCATCCACAAGGTGAACGAGTGTGTGAAGGCGGACGACCTGGACCTGCTGGCGGACATGTACCAAGGGGTGCTGGCACGACTGCTGGCATGAGCGGCGCTCCGGACAAGAGAGACCAGACCATGAATCAGGATCAACTGCTTGGGCTGGATGAGAGCCACCTCATCCTGGTGGGGCGCGGCCCCCATCGTCTGACCGCCGCCACCGCGGCGGCCTTCAACGACATGCAGGTGGCTGCCGCCCATGCCGGTTTCAACCTGCAGGCGGCCTCCAGCTGGCGCGGCTTCGAGCGCCAGCTCGCCATCTGGAACGGCAAATGGCGCGGGGAGCGCCCTCTGCTGGATGCGCACAACCAACCCCTCGATGCCCTGCAACTGGGCGAGACCGAGCGACTGCACGCCATCCTGCACTGGAGCGCCCTGCCCGGCACCAGCCGCCATCACTGGGGCACGGATCTCGACATCTACGATCCAGACTGCCTCCCCGCCGGCACCCGGCTCGCGCTGGAACCCTGGGAGTACGAGGCGGGCGGCTGGTTTGCCGATTTGCGCGAATGGCTGGACGATCACATGAACGACTTCGGCTTCTTCCTGCCCTATGCAAAAGGGGAGCAACCGGATCAGGGGGTGGCCTACGAGCCCTGGCACCTGAGCTTCGCACCCGAATCCGACGGGCTGGCCCTGGATCCGGCGGCGCTGGCGCTTTGTCTGGAAGGGGCGGATATTGAAGGCAAGGAGTGCATCCTGGCCCATCTCGACGAGATCCTGGCCCGCTATGTCACCCCGGCACACCACGAAAGGAGATTCTGATGAGCTTGTGGTTATGGATAGGCTTGCCGCTGCTGTTTCTGCTCGGCCTGTTTCTCAACGCCATCAAGGACATGAAGCAGCTCGAGAAACAGCTGCCCAAGTACAAGGACAAGATCCGGGAGGTCAAGGACGACGAGGACGACTGACCTACTCGCAGGAGCCCGTCGGCGCTCCTGCCCCCTTCTCGTCCACGGCATTTTTTCGCCCTCTGCCGCCCCCCTCTGCCTGCACTGAAAGCCCCATCCATTGCCCCCTTTCCCTACGCTTTCCCGCGCGGGCACGCCACCCTCGCCCTGCTTGAAAACTGCGCAACAAACGTAAAAAACTGCAAAACAATGCACAATTAAGCCACACAAAGGGGGTCAATCTGCATATAATGTGCCTGTTTTGCAGCCCGCCATAAGGAGTTCGCCATTGGATGCCACCACCGTCAACAGTTTCTTCTTCATCGGTGCCCTGTTGGTGGGCGCCAGTGTCCTGTTGAGCGCACTCTCCTCCAGAGTCGGCATCCCCATTCTGGTCATCTTCCTCGCCGTCGGCATGCTGGCGGGTGAGGATGGTCCCGGCGGCATCCACTTCGCCGACTACTCGGTCGCCTACCTGGTGGGCAACCTGGCACTGGCCATCATTCTGCTGGACGGCGGCATGCGCACCCGGGTCTCCTCCTTTCGGGTCGCGCTCTGGCCCGCGCTCTCGCTGGCCACGGTCGGGGTGGCCATCACCACCGGCCTCACGGGCCTCGCCGCCGCCTGGCTGTTCGACCTCAACCTGATGCAGGGGATGCTCATCGGTGCCATCGTCGGCTCCACCGATGCGGCGGCGGTCTTCTCCCTGCTCGGCGGGCGCAGCCTCAACGAGCGGGTCAGCGCCACCCTGGAGATAGAATCGGGCAGCAACGATCCCATGGCGGTCTTTCTCACCGTCACCCTGATCGAGGTGCTGGCCACCGCCCAGCAGGGGCTGGATGCCGGCTTCCTGCTGCTGCAACTCGTCAAGCAGTTTGGTCTGGGCGCTGGCATCGGCCTTGCGGGGGGCTGGCTGCTGTGGAAACTCATCAACAGTGCCAAGCTCGCCCCCGGTCTCTATCCCCTGCTCACCGTGAGCGGCGGCCTGCTCATCTTCGCCCTCACCACGGCGGTGGGGGGCAGCGGCATCCTCGCCATCTACCTCACCGGCCTGCTGCTTGGCAACCTCTCCCTGCGCAGCCGCAGCACCACCCTCTCCGTGCTGGACGGCCTGACCTGGCTCAGCCAGATCGGCATGTTCCTGGTGCTGGGGCTGCTCGCCTCGCCCCACAAGCTGCTGCCCATCGCCCTGCCGGCGCTGGCCCTGGCCATGTGGATGATCCTGTTTGCCCGTCCGGTGTCGGTCTGGATTGGACTGCTGCCGTTCAAGAACTTCGCGCCGCGCGAGCGCTGGTTCATCTCCTGGGTGGGGCTGCGCGGCGCCGTGCCCATCATCCTGGCGGTCTTCCCCATGATGGCGGGGCTGCCCAATGCCCAGCTCTACTTCAATGTCGCCTTCTTCGTGGTGCTGGTCTCGCTGATCCTGCAGGGCAGCTCGCTGCCGCTGGCATCAAAGCTGGCGCGAGTGGAGGTGCCCGCACCGCCCTCTCCCATCAACCGCTCTGGGCTGGAAATCGATCTCGACAGCCAGTGGGAGACCTTCGTCTATCGCCTGAGCGCCGAGAAGTGGTGCATCGGCTCCCCCTTGCGAGAGCTGCGCATGCCCCAGGGCACCCGCATCTGCGCCCTGTTCCGCGGCCAGGAGCTGCTCCACCCCTCAGGCAGTACCTGCCTGCAATCCGATGACATCCTCTGCGTCATCGGCCACGAGCACGACCTGCCCGCCCTCGGTCAGCTCTTCAGCCAGGCGCCGGAGCAGGATCTGGGCCCGCGCTTCTTCGGTGACTTCCTGCTGGAGGCCAACGCCAGGCTGGTGGATCTCGCCCCGCTCTACGGGCTGGATGTGAGCGAGGTGGCGGATCAGAGCCTCGGCGATTTTATTGCCCATCAGTTGGGCGATAATCTGGTGGTCGGTGACCATGTCGCTTGGCAGGGACTGCTCTGGACGGTGGCGGAAATGGAAGAGGGTGAACCCCGCAAGATAGGGGTACGCTTCCTGGAAGAAGACCCCGTCTAGGCGCCGGCCATCGTAGCCCGCATTTGTGTGAGAAGGGAGTGAACCATGCCTTATCAAACCCTGTTGTCCGGTCTGTATCCTCCCTCGCCCAAGCTGGGCCTCATCGAGGGTTTCTTTGGCAAGGGCTGGAGCTGGGAAGCCCGTGCCCGCTACGCCCAGTGGCTGCCCCGCCACGGCTATGGCTTCTACCTCTACGCCCCCAAGGAAGACGGCTACCTGCGCAAGCACTGGGCCACACCCTGGCCCGCCGACCAGCTTGAAGCCCTGTGCCAGCTCGCCCGCCAGTGCCGGGAGAACGCTCTGGCCTTCGGGGTGGGCCTGAGCCCCATGGGGGCCCATCACGACTATGCCCGCCAGCGACCCGCCCTGCTGGAGAAGGTGAGGCTCATCGAGGAGGCGCTCAAGCCCGATATCCTGGCGATCCTGTTTGACGACATGAAGGGGGACACCCCGGATCTCGCCCACTGGCAGCTCACCATCGCCCACGACATCGCGGCCCACACCGACGCAGGCCGCCTGCTGTTCTGCCCCAGCTACTACAGCACGGATCCGGTGCTGGAGAAGGTGTTCGGTGCCATGCCCCCCCACTATCTGCAGGATCTGGGTCAGGGGCTCGACAGGCGCATCGATGTCTTCTGGACCGGCCCCAAAGTCTGCTCCACCGAGTATCCGGCTGCCCACCTCAAACAGGCCGCCGACTGGCTCCATCGCAAGCCCTTCCTGTGGGACAACTATCCGGTCAATGACGGCAGCAAGGCGAGCAGCTTCCTGCACCTGCGCGCCTTCGAAAACCGTCCGGCAGAGCTGGCGGATCTCGTGAGCGGCCATGCGGTCAACCCCATGAAGCAGGCGGCCCTCTCGGCCCTGCCGCTCGCCACCCTGCCCATGAGCTACAAGCTCGGCAAGCAGTACGATCCTGACAAGGCGCTGCACGCCTCCCTCAACGCCACCTGCGGGCCGCAGATCTCCGCCATGATCCAGGCCGACCTGCCGCTCTTCCAGGACATCGGTCTGGCCCAGCTCACCCCCGAGCAGGTCATCCACCTCAAGAGCCGCTACCTGCCGTTCCAGGATCAGGCCTGCGTGAACGAGATCCTGCGCTGGCTGGCCGGGGAATACGTGTTCGATCCGGACTGCCTGACCGACTGACCCCATGAGTCCATGAAAAACGGGTCCATGTAAAAGGCCACCTCCCGGGCAGGGAGGTGGCCTTTTTGCATGATCTCTCTTCAGGTGCCCCATGGCGTCACATAGGGCGGCAGATGGAGCGGGTGTTTAGCCGAAGGCCAGCCAGACCCCGACAAACAGCATGAGAGAGCCCGCGATCCGGTTCATCAGAGTGACATTCCCGCTCTTGGCGAGGAAATGGCGCAAGGTGCGGCCACCGCTGGCATAGAGCATCAGGCAGGAGAACTCGATGACCAGGATGAGCGCGACCAGGGCCCCTATCTGGGGTGCCATCGGCTTGGCCGCATTGATGAAGGGGGGCAGCAGGGAGACCATGAAGGCCCACCCCTTGGGGTTGGCGATGGCGGTCACGAAACCCTGCACGGCCAGTCCCATGGGGCTGGTCTGCTGACCCGCCGAGAGATCCGCCGGAATGGCCATCTTGCCCTTGGCCTGCCACATCTGGATGCCGAGCCAGACCAGGTAGGCGCCACCTACATATTTGAATGCGGAGAACAGGGCCGGGTAGTTGAGCATGACTGCTGCCACCCCGACCACCGACAGCACGGAGACCAGGCCGACGCCGACAAGCTCCCCCCACATCATGTGCAGGGTACGGCGCACCCCCAGACTCATGCCCAGGGTCATCGCCAGGGTCATGCACATACCGGGGGTTACTGAGACAAAAAAGAACGTGGGAATAAAGAGCGCCAAGATGGCGGGATCAATCCAGTCGGACACACTACACCTCCAGGGTAACAAGCAGACGATCTTGCCTATCACGCTCTTTTAACACAAGAAAAACCTTTTCATTCAGCAAAAATTCAGCATTAAAAACCCTGTGACAAGGATTGTCGCGCCTGTGTAAGATGCCGCCTCACTCCTCTTTCGGGTTAGGATCTTTCATGTCATTGAATAATCTGTCCATTCGTCTTCAAGTGCTTATCCCTCTCCTGCTCGCCAGCCTGTTGATGCTGCTGATGGCCGTGATCAGCAAACAGGAAATCGACGGTGCCATTCAGGACATGAATGAAACCACCGCCAGCGTCACCCGCCACAAGGACGACATTGCGGCCCTGATCCACGCCACCTACCGGCTGCGCACCAACGCCATCTACGGCCTCTACGATGAGGCCCTCTTCGCCCAGTTGCCGGCCCAGCTCTCCGCCGCCGAACTGGAGATTGGCGCCATCCTGACCAGACTGGCTGTCACCGGTGCCGAGCAGGACAACCGTCAGGTCGCGGCCGCCCTGCAGGCCTACCTCGGCCATACCCGCAGCAGCATGCTGCCCCTGCTGACCGCCAAGTACCAAGGCAGTGGCGATCCCGCCGCCTATGAGCAGGCCCGCCTGCACTTTCGCGATCTGGGGGAGGCGCTCATCAAGCAGATCGATGCCATGTCCGTCCACATCAATCAGCTGACCCAGACTGAGATTGCCGAGGAGCAGGCCCACTACCGCGCGACCCTGCTGCGCACCCTGCTGCTGATGGGGGGCACCCTGATCGCGGCCCTGCTGGGTGGCTGGTGGATCTCCGGGCGCATCGTGCAGCCCATCGGCCAGTTGCAGGAGGTGATGCACGCCGTCGCCCTCGGCCGCTTCAACGTGCGTGCCAATGCCGAAGGCAACAACGAGCTGGGCCAGCTCGCCAGGGATATCAACCGGACCCTGAGCCAGCTTGCCAACACCATCCAGACTCTGACCGGCATCAGCGGCAATGTGGCCTCCGCCGCCACCGAGCTTGCCGCTGTGATGACCCAGGCAGAGGTCAACGCCCAGCAGCAGCGTGGTGAGACCGAACAGGTGGCCTCCGCCGTCACCGAGCTGGCCAGCACCGCCGACAACGTCAACCACAACGCCGCCCTGGCCGACGAGCTGGCCCGGGATGCCAACAGTCGGGTCGAGCAGGGGCTGGCCCTGTTTGCCGAAAGCATCGAGGCCAACGGCCGCATGGCGGGCAGTCTGGAGAACGCCGCGACTGTGGTGGCCAGGCTCAAGTCCCAGTCCGAGCAGATCGGCAAGGTGATTGAAGTCATTCAGAGCATTTCGGAGCAGACCAACCTGCTGGCCCTCAACGCCGCCATCGAGGCGGCCCGCGCCGGTGAAAGCGGCCGCGGCTTTGCGGTGGTGGCCGACGAAGTGCGCCTGCTGGCTGCCCGTACCCAGGACTCCACCAAGGAGATCCAGGCCATCATCGAGCAGTTGCAGAGCCAGTCCCTCTCCGCCAACAGCGGCGTGCAGCAGACCCTGGAGATCCTAGGCCACAACCAGCAGCTCTCCGCCGAGGTACAGGCCTTGCTGGGGGGCATCACGGACGCGGTCAACCAGATCAACGGTGCCAACGCCCAGGTGGCGACCGCGGCAGAACAACAATCCTGCGTCACCGCCGACATCAGCCGCAACCTCACCAACATCCACGAGATCGTGAACCAGAACGCCGCCGGCATCAGCCAGAGTGCCGCCGCCAGTCACGAACTGTCACAGCTCGCCGAGCAGCAGCGCAGGCAGCTCGCCCAGTTCCAGCTCTGATCCCGAGAGGGTCTCTTCGATACCGCGGGGCCCGGTGCAGGCCCCGCACTTGCCCCTCCCCCTTCACGCCTCCTGTTTAAAACGGGTTTTTGCCATCAAGGTGTCATTAGGGGCTGGGCTGCATTCGCAAATGTGGGTATGGTAGAGGCACGTCACTCCCCCTCATCGAGAGATCATCATGAGCCTGAAGTTCAAGAAACCCGCTTTTATCATGCTCGGCCTCATCGCCCTGCTCTCCGCACTCTGGCTCGATTTCTATCTGCCGGAACACACCATCGCCACCATCACCGGGGTGGAGGTGAAGCGCACCGACAAGGATGGCCCCATCAGCCAGAAGAACCCGGCTGACGGCCCCACCACCGACGTCTATTACATCTACACCGAGCGCCCCGGCGAGAAGATCCGGGTGTTTCGCAATGAAGACACCGAATGGGGCTGGCCCTTCTACTTCAAGTTCAACGCCGCCGACGTCCAGGCCAAGGCCAAGTCCATGGAGTTCGAAAAACGCCTGGCCATCATTACCTCCTACGGCTGGCGCGTGAACATGTTCTCCATGTTCCCCAACGTCACCAAGATCGCGAGCACCGAGCCCGATGCCTCCACCTGGAGCTTCTTCCGCTGGTTCTGGTTCGGTGTCTGGGCCCTGGTGATGGGAAAAGCGGCCATCGCCACCTGGCGCTACTTCGATCGCCTCGAGGACGAGATATGAGCGAGCCGAGCAAGACCCGCACCAGCTTCTATCGCCGGCTCTACGTGGCTCACCTCATCAGTCAGGGCACGGACACCGTGCCCGCCATCATGGAGGCGACCGGCATGCCGCGCCGCACCGCCCAGGACACCCTCAGCGCCCTGGCGGAGCTCGACATCCAGTGCGCCTTCGAGCAGACCGAGGGGGCTCGCCATCTGCAGGGGCACTACCGCATCAGCGACTGGGGCCCCATCAATCCGGCCTGGATTGCCGCGCAGCTTCCCGTCATCAGGCAGACCCTGGGGTATCCCTGACACCCCGGGCCCTGCTCTGCCTCCCATAGAGAAGGGGCCAGCCTTGCGGCTGGCCCCTTTCTTGTCTGGCCTGATATCCCGTTACCCTCCCCCGGACTCACTCCCCTTCGCCGAAAGACGCTTCCGGCAGCGGCTCCGCCGACTCACCCCGGGTACAGTCGATGATGGAGCGCTTGGGATTGTTGGGGTCGCGCAGCAGCAGGGGTGCCATCCCCTCGTCATGCAGCCTCTCGTCGGAAAATTCACTGCCATAGGCGTTGTGGGTCAGCCTGCGGGCATTGGCGATGGGGGTATCCACGAAGAGGGCATGTACCTCGAAGGTGGAGGCCGGCACCAGGAAACCGACGATGGGCAGGCCGTGCAACTCCTGATGGACCTTGTACCAGGCAAAGCCCTCGCTCACCTTGTCAGGGGTATACATGGCGAGCTGCGGATTGGCCGGGCGCCCGGTCTCGATGTCGAGATGAAGGGTGTCCAGCTCGCAGGTCGCCAGCCCCTGCCACATCTTCTCAAACGGGGTCGAGCAACCCGTCAGTTGCATGCATGTCAGCAGCGCCAACGTCCCTTTCCACATACCCAACCCCTTATCCGATGTCCAGGATGTCAACCAAATGAGCGCAGTCGCTGCACCAGCAACTCGATGAAACCGACCCTGTCGAGCCCCAGCAGCACCAGGGCATTGGCCGGTTTGCCGGTCAGGTCGTAGCGATCCACCACCGTCATGCCCAGGGTATGGGTCCCGCCGGTTTCGATATCGACCCGGCACTCCACCCCGTGAAACAGGGAAGGCGCCAGCAGCCAGGCGATGGTACAGGGGTCATGGAGCGGCGCGCCAGCAAATCCCCACTTGGGATCCCGATGATAGATCATGAGAAAGTCGAGCAGCTGTGCCACGCACTGCGCCATCGGGTTGGGAATGGCGCGTACCCGCTCGATATCCTCGTCCATCACCTGGGCCTCGTGGGTCACGTCCAGCCCGCACATGGTGATGGGCAGCCCCGACTTGAAGACCATATCGGCCGCTTCGGGATCCACATAAATATTGAATTCCGCCGCGGGGGTCCAGTTGCCCGCACCGGCGGCGCCCCCCATCAGCACAATGCGGGCGATCTTCTGCTTGAGCTCGGGGTGGGCCGCCAGCAAGAGGGCAATGTTGGTGAGCGGCCCGGTCGGCACCAGGGTGACCGGCTCCGGGCTCTCGCGCAGACATCTTGCCATCAGTTCAAGGGCGCTCATCGCCCGGGGAGCAAAGGCGGGATCCGGCAGCTCTGGGCCGTCCAGCCCCGATTCGCCGTGGACGTTGTCGGCGATGATGAGCTCACGGGCCAGGGGCTTGGCAGCCCCGCCGCCACCGGGATGTCGTCGCGGCCGAGCAGGGTCAGGATGCGCAGGGCATTGTTGAGGGTCTTGTCCGGGGTCTGGTTGCCCGCGCTGGTGGTGACCGCCAGCACCTTCAGCTCGGGGCTCGCCAGCGCCAGAATGAGGGCGATGGCATCATCGTGGCCGGGATCGCAATCGAGAATAACGGGCAACGCCATGGACAGACTCCTTACAACATGACAGGGAGCCATACCTTAGCAAGAGATAGCCAGATGAACTCAGGAGGGAGTCACAAAACGCCTCAACCAACGAGATCAAGTACTTGGCGATATGCCTTGGGAGCGGACACCCAGATTCGCCGCGCTGCCATCGTTCGGGTATGATCCCTCCCCCTTCATCGTCCGGTTGCCCCATGTCCGCCATCATCGACACCTTTGTTGCCCCGCCCTGCGCCGCCACCATCGAGATCCTGTTTGAGGATGCGCATCTGCTGCTCATCAACAAGCCGAGCGGCCTGCTGAGCCTCTCGGGCAAGAACCCGCAGAACCTCGATTCGGTCCATTACCGGCTGGTACAGGATTACCCCGGCTGCACCCTGGTGCACCGCCTCGACTTTGGCACCTCGGGCGTCATGGTGGTGGCCAGAAACAAGAGCATCAACGCCCTGCTCTGCCACCAGTTCAGCCAGCGCACCGTGAGCAAGGCTTACGAGGCACTGCTCTGCGGCCATCTGGCGGCGGATGAGGGCGTCATCGACGCATCCATCGCCAAGGATCCGGCGCTGTTCCCGCTGATGAGCATCTGCGCCGCCAGCGGCAAACCCGCCCGCTCACGCTATCGGGTGATGGAGCGGCTCACCCTGGAGGGGGCAGGCCAGCCGGTGCCATTGACCCGGGTCAGGCTGGTACCGGAAACCGGGCGCACCCACCAGTTGCGCATCCACAGCCAGTGGCTGGGCCATCCCATCCTGGGATGCGATCTCTATGGCGGCCTGCTCCCGCCCGGCTGCGAACGGGCCCCCAGACTGATGCTGCACGCCAGTGAACTCGGTTTTGTGCACCCGGTGAGCGGCGAAGCGGTACAGATCCGCTGTGAAGCGCCCTTTGCGCAGGCACTGGCGGCCATGACGGGGCAACAGGGGTAACGAAGAAGGGGGAAAGCAGAGCCAGGAAGGTAAAAGGGGCAAACGGCGGATAAAGATAGGGGCCGCGCTTTCGCAACGGCCCCCACCCCCC
The DNA here is from genome assembly GCF_027705305.1 of Aeromonas sp. QDB17. Classification (NCBI taxonomy): domain Bacteria; kingdom Pseudomonadati; phylum Pseudomonadota; class Gammaproteobacteria; order Aeromonadales; family Aeromonadaceae; genus Aeromonas; species Aeromonas sp. QDB17. Next base: position 1,772 of record NZ_JAPDBP010000019.1, on the reverse strand, counting down.
ACTCGGCGTGGTGCTATCAGATCAGCTTGCGGGCGGCGCCCAGCACGATCTTGATGGCATCAGATTCGGTTTTCGCCATGGTTTCGGCGTTCGGGATTTCCTGCTGGGTACGGTTCACGATGACACCGGCCACCATGCCCGCACGCAGGCCCTGGCTGGTACACATGGTCAGCAGAGTGGCGGACTCCATCTCGTAGTTCAGCACGCCCATGGCTTGCCACTCTTTCATGGAACCCTGGAAACGTTGTACCACGCGGCCGGATACGGTGTCGTAACGCTCCTGACCCGGGTAGAAGGTATCAGAAGAAGCAGTGACGCCCACATGCAGCTTGGAGCCCAGCTCCTTGGCGGTGTTCACCAGGGCGGTGGTGCAGTCGAAGTCGGCCACGGCCGGGAACTCCATCGGCGCGAAGTGCAGGCTGGCACCGTCGAGGCGCACGGAGCCGGTGGTGACGATCACGTCGCCCACGTTCAGGTGCGGCTGGATGGCGCCGGTGGTGCCGATGCGCAGGAAGGTACGGATACCCAGCTGGGCCAGCTCTTCCACCGCGATGGAGGTGGACGGGCCACCGATACCGGTGGAGCAGATGATCACGGCCTTGCCGTCCATCTCGCCGCGCCAGGTGGTGAATTCACGATGGCTGGCCAGGTGCACCGGGTTGTCCAACAGTTCTGCGATGCGCTTCACGCGCTCGGGGTCACCGGGGACGATCGCCAGGGTGGCGCCTTGCAGATCCGCTTTTTTCAAACCCAAGTGAAATACATCAGACATAGTGGACTCCTGGTTGCGCCCCGCCGCATGGCAGCCGAGTGCAGTTAAGGTGATTCTTTACGGTACTTTCAAGCCGGTGTCCCCTCATCCGGGGAGGCGCCAACTATGGTCGAAAGCGCTTTCCAATTCCTTGATGCGCCTCACATTTCTGCGCTTCAAAGCTGACAAAAATGGCGCGAAACGTTTGCTAAGATGATGAATTTCTTGAAAAACGTTTTTACGTTCCTTTTGCACTCCCATCCCTTGTCAAGCCTTGAGCGACCGTCCATTTAAAGAGCGCGATCGAGTCCACAAAGTTGCAAACGAGATACCATTGACCCCTTCTCATCCCCTCCGACGCTGTTATGTTGGCGCCCGCATACCACTTAATGGCTAATCATACGGAGTCCATCATGGCGACATTCAAGTTCTACATTCCCGCAATCAACCTGATGGGGGCGGGCTGCCTGCAGGAAGCGGCAGCGGATATCCAGGGACATGGCTATCGCAAGGCGCTCATCGTCACCGACAAGATCCTGGGCCAGATTGGCGTGGTGGGCCGGCTCGCCGCCCTCCTGGCCGAGCACGGCATCGGTGCCGTGGTGTTGTAGCCCGCCGCGAAAAATGAAAAACACTTCTGGGTAAAACGACAAACAGAGTTCAGCCGCATTTATCAAACTCGGTGAATCAGGAATCACCCAGTTTGAAAGACGCTTAACAGGGGTTTAAACCTCGATTTCATAGGTTGGTAAACCAGGTGCGGGCCCAATGATGGTGCCTCCCTGATAAAACGCCTTCTGGCCGATGGCCACCCCTCCCCCTCGCACGATCACCACGCCCCCGCCTGGCGTCTCCAGCGTGGTACTGGTACCCGTCGTTGCGGTGACGGTACCGACCAGTAACGGGTCGGCACCGGGTATCAGCTCCCGGAACTGCTTGAACAGGTGTATGGAGATGGTATTCACCTGACAGTTGCCCACAAAAGGGAGTGGTCATACGGCTTCAAACCGGATAACAAAAC
>NZ_JAPDBP010000018.1:0-114478 GCF_027705305.1 Aeromonas sp. QDB17 | reverse complement strand
CGATGTGGAGCGGGTGATGTCACTTTGTAGCCGAGATTGGATAAAACTGACCTAATGTTTAATCCGATTGGTATCACATATGCTCTATCCCGGTCTCATCAAAAACCGCTGTGGTGTCTACTGCTACCGCCTGATCTTCCCCCCTTCCCTCCGCCAGTACGGCGCTCCTCGTGAGACCCGTTTCTCACTTGGCACAAAAAGTCGCGCTAAAACGGGAGAATTGTGGATCCATGCTTTCCAACTTGGCAGGCTCCTGCTCGACGAATTATTGGCATTAGTTCAGGAAGTCGATCAGGAAGTAGACATGGCTGAAATCTCAGAAATCATGAAGGCGAAGATCGCCGCAAAAAGAGAGCAAATCCGGCTCGGGGAACAGTTGGCCGCACTGCAAGATGAGATTAACGAGCAGCGCCTTGAAGCACTACGCTCCCGCAAAGAGCTGGCGGCAGCTCAGGCAGTGACTCAGAAGGCGAAGGAACTGGCCCGTACTGCGGTTGGCATTGCCCAACGGACACAAGGCCAGCTCATTGAAGCCCGGCGGACGGCGGACGCTCTCGCCACATTGCCAACAACGATCAACGCCGAGCCTTTACCCGTCGGTAGTGCCTTGGTTGCCCCTTCTGCGCCCGGTCAATCGTTGGAATGGCTGGTGGCCCGATTCAACGAGCACAGCGAACATGTGGAGAAGCTCAAACCCAAGACCCTGAGCCAGCGCAAAAGCAATCTTGCGCGTTTTCTCGATGTTCTCGGCCCGCTGAACAGCGCGGCGCTTGTTGCTGCCGATATTACCCACTATCGAGAGGTTATCCGCACGATCCCTAAGAATCTCCCGAAATTGTCAATCTGGAAAGAGCGCCCTGAGGATCCCTTGCTGCGGCGTAACTGGTATCTGGGCTTAGGCAAGCAGGGCCTGCCATCCCTGTCCGAGCAGGGACAGATGACCCACTTCCATGACGTTAAACCCTTTCTTAAATGGCTTAAGGCTGAGCGGTATGTCGCCGAGGATTTCAGCGACATGCTGACACCCATCAAGAACGATGCCGACTATGAAGAAGGCGGACAACCCTTCACTCAGGAACAACTGGGGAAACTAGTTAATAGACTCTGGCGAGCCGACAGTAGGCTTCCCTACGAACAGCCGAAAGACTGGCATTTCTGGGCTCCATTGCTGGGACTGACTACCGGGATGCGCGGCGATGAAATTGGCAGCCTCACTGTGGCCCATGTCATTGATGTAGGAGGCATAGTCATGCTCAACGTGCCGGGCTCTAAGACCCCTAACGCCGAGCGCCTGATACCGCTCCCGGATGTAGCTTTGAATGCGGGTTTTATGCAGTTGGTGGAATGGGCGCGGATGTCTAGTGACGACGCGCGACTGTTCCCGGACTGGGCGCTTGGCGGCGACTCAGAGGCACCAAACTACTCACACAAGCTGGGCAAGTGGTTCAACCATTACAAGGGAACCGGGTTGTTGGCAAAGCTGGACATTTGGCAAACCGATCATCAAGTCTGCTTTCACAGCCTGCGGCATACCTTCGCCACATGCGCCCACCATGCAGACTCCGACCTGAAACAGATACAGATGATCTTGGGACACGGCTCCGATTTGCGGAAAACCTACGGCTTGCCAGCCCCTAGGGATTTAGGCGCGACGGTGGACTATATCAAGCCAAATGTCAGTTATAGCCCACGGATGCAAGAGGCTTGTGCAACGCTGCGCAACGTCATAAACAGTGTCGATTTCGGCTGTGACCTGACCGGGGTTAATTGGTTGAACTGGCGAAGAGCCAAGAAAATGGGGAATTTGAAATGAGATCCGACATCAGCTTCGAGGACGTCCTGCTGTCCATACAGGCTAGGGTATTGAGCGTGTCGCTGCCCTGTGGGTGCCGCCTGTCTAACGGTCGCCATATCCATCATTGCGAAGGCGTGTGCGAGTGGTTTCAATGGAGCGAGCGCGAATTATCACAGGCAGGGAAAAGGGCGCTCTGGACGCTACTGATCCAGAGTGGCTTCGATGACATCCAGCACGTTTCACCCGCTGACGTGCTGGATTATCTCGACGAGAGCGACAACGGAACGCTCCCGGTGTCTGCTGCCGATTTCAATCTGTGCCTGATGCTGGGGCGTGATGTTCTGGGGGTGACTCGTCAGGTGGTGGCATAGCTGCGAAAGGTTTGATTCTGGGGGCCTAGAACGCCCCCTGTGCGTTTTTGTCGTATGCCATTGGGTAAGATGCCGGATGCTCGCTGGAGAGCTCTAAAGCGGTTTTTGTAAATCGTCCCGGTACTGTCTCACACGTTTACGATCCCCCTTACACCTGACACACCCCGCACATCTACTTTTACTACAGGGTCATTAACCGTCCGTTACCGGGTCAGATGCTTTCTGGTCAGACATCATCCTCCCTTCCTAGGTTAGTGGCTACCCACTTATCTAGCTCGGCAAGCATTGCATCTAGGGGATCTATGCCGGGTGTGCCTGTGTGGTCTTCGGCCTCGATTTTCAAAATTGCAGTGCTGACGTTCTCACTGGGGGATGAGTAGGGAGCTGGTTTTTCTAGGACTTTGGTTTGTGTGGGGCTGGTGGTCTGACTGCTCCGAGCAGCAATGCACTGTTCACTAACCATCGCGGCCATGTTCTCATAAATGGCTTTGCCTTCTCGCGTCATGGAGTGGGGGAAATAATAAATGCCCTCCCCCTTCACCACATTCTTAGCCATATAACCAGCCACCCACGAGATAGCATTCCGCACACCATGGCGGCACTTTATTACCAGTTGCCGCCTCGCGTCGCTACCGCTCCACTTCCCGCCCATCTTCTTAAGTGCTGCGCGTTGCGCGTCCGTGACGTTGCCGGGTGTGAGGGTGTGCAAGTGGGCGCGACCCTCTTTGTCCCTCTCAAGGTTGAAAGAGACATCGAGGCCAAAGATCTCGTCCAGCTTCTTTCGTGCCGAGTCCCTGAGATGCTCAAGGGATCGCAGGGCCTTCTTTTCGGAAAAATTCAGAGTTATGGCTGAATACTCACCTCGACTCGCCTTTAGGTGTCCGAGAATTCCAAAGGCCCACCGCTCAGGTCTGGATAGTTCATCCCATTCAGGGAGGGGGTGTTTCCTCCAATCCTTCCTGACTGCAATCAGGATCTTGTTTTGGTCACTATCAGGGGTAATACCCATAACCACGGGTCGGATCATTTTCTGCGGGTTTTGGTTAGCAGCAAGGCACGCCAGCTCTAGGTTTTGCCGTGCAATTTTGCGTCTCAAACCACGTTCAAAATTTCCATTTTTCCGATTAGAGCGCCGTCCCAAATCCGTCTCTGCATGGTTTGCAAAATGCCATTGCCTGCGAGGCGTGCCATGTGCGTATGAGTCACGTTCTATCCGTTCGCGGATGATCCTCACACGAAATTCAACAACCTTAGGCCGTTCTAGTATTGATGACCGGTCATTGTTCACCGGGTTTTCTGCTGGTATGATCATTAATGTAATTCCTTTATGCCGCCTCATTGGGCGGCTTTTTTTTTTATCGCTCGCCAACGGCAAGCACTCTTTCCAATCTCTTTCATGCCTGTGAAGCGCGTACAGCGACAACTGACCGGTTATGGCCGGTGTCAGTACCTATGGGGATTCCAACGAAAGGACGCCGCGAAATGGGCGTTAGCGAAGAGGTAGGGCCGACTCATCGGCCAAAATTACGGAGTTACTTTGCGACATGGGCGGGGTCGCCGTCAACCTGCATCACTCTGGCGGCACATCGCCCCAGCAATCGCGCTCGGCCCTGATAGCCAATATCTCCTCGTCTGTATAGTCTCTCACAACCAGCTCCGGCAGGGCTTCAACCACTTCCGGCTCCGCTGCCAGTGTGAGAACCCGGCGCAACCCATCAGCGGCTAGCTTGCTGGCTGTGGCACACGCTGAAAGGATCTTGGCCGCTTGGTGCCTGTCACATTCACTATCAATTGTCAGGCTCTCCAGCAGCTCGGCTGTCTTGGTATGGATTTGGTTGCAAAGTGCAACCTGTGACCGGACGAGGCGAGCGCCCTCCGAGGCGGCGAACTCAGAAGATAATGAGGCCCGCAATCCGGCGCGGGCCTCCTCTATCAACTCCTCCCGCATCGAGTCGGGGCGAACACCTGAACGCCCCCGGATCCGTTTCACTGTGGATAGGCTGATTCCCGTCTGCTCGGCGATAGCAACAATAGGCCATCCTGCCGCGAGAGCTGCGGCGACCTGCGCTTCAAGGGCGGGGGAGGTGCGACGCATCGCGGCCCCCCTCTATTCCGAGCGCATCACACGGGGTCAATTGCTCCCATCGGGTGATTGCCAGCTCCACAATTTGCGTAGGCGACATATTCAGAGCACTGGCCCATATCGCCACACGTTCCGCGACTGGACGGGATAGCCGTATTACTTGGACTGTTTTTTGCGGCTTCATGCTTTCCCCTCTCCATGCTCCAAACCCTGCTGCTGTTCGCAGAACATCGTCCATAAACGCGCATTCCCATTTTGATATGTCAGGGTTGCCGCCCGCTCATTGTCATTGGCTATGGGGGCTACTGCCGCCGATTGTGGGATCCTAGACAGCATGGAGACGAAGAAATCATTTTCTACTGGCACATGCATAGAGATCAGATCCACCCCGGCAGGTGATACGAGCAAGGAGCGGACGATCTCGCGCAACCCTAACACCTGCTGCAATGCGAAAAATCTCCGGCTATCCATACGCCTCGCCTCGCATAGATTACGAACAGCCCCATAAAGCCGGGTATCAATAACCCGGGCCTGCTCTTCATTGGTCTTTTGAACCTCAAGGATTACATCGCGAGCCGCCACAACGTCCCCCTTATCCATCAGTTCCAAAGCGTATGAGAGCTTGCCCGCTGTCACACCATGCGCCTGTTCGAAACGTGTTTCCGGGATCATGCTTTACCTCCATTGCGGGCCAATGCCGCCGCTATACGATACGAGCCGCCAAGGCTTCCACGCTCAATAGTGCGCTGACGCTGCTTCTCGATTTCCTCCTTAACTTCCATGCGCATCCTGTCCGCCAAATCTAGATGGGTCTCACGCTCTTCAATCCAGCCGGTTTCCCCTTCACCAGTGATGATCTCGTCGTCTTCAATCTGCTCAACCGGTATACCGGCAAGCTCTGCTAAAAACGCTTTTTCCCTACCTTCCAGATAGTGCGCATCCTCACCCATCCGCTCTGCGAGCTGACGCTTCAATATTGAAATCTTCATGTATAAGCCTATAAATCTCAATAAGTTACAATGATTGCATGTTACACAAATAGATGACCGATCACCATATTTCAGACAAAAAAATACCGGCGCTTGGCCGGTATGTTGTTGCTTTATTCGCGTGTTGTTTGGGTCGTCATTACGCTGCTTTGCAGGCTCGCTTCACACTGGCGGGTGAAATCCCAAAATGTTCGGCGGTCGCCTGGATGCTTGCGCTGTTTTCCTTCCGCCAGATAGCAACGGCGGTATCGTCGATGGTCTTCTCACGCCCTAATGCTTTGCCCTCTGCCTTGGCTTTAGCGATCCCGGCCATCTGACGGGCCTTGATATTTGAGCGCTCCAGCTCTGCGACAGCGGCCAGCATGGTCAGCATTGCCTTACCGATTGGCGTGGATAGGTCGAACCCCTCCCGCAAGCTGATAATCGACACACCCTTGGCTTGCAGCGCCTCAACCGTGTGCAGAACGTCAATGGTGTCACGCCCAAGACGGTCAACGGCGGGAACAATTAGCGTATCGCCCTTCCGCACAAACTTGAACAGCTCGGAGAATCCCGTGCGCTCTAATGCTTTCACTGAGCCAGATATGCCCTCGTCTGCGAACCACGTTTCCACCTTGTGGATCTGCTCAATGCTGTGGCGCTGGGCCTCAACGCTCTGCTCGCCAGTGCTTACCCTCAAATACCCGATGACCGCCATAACCATTCCCCACGTGTAGCTCAAAAACTATAGCTCAAAATATAATGGTGGCTCATATCAAAATCAACACTTTTGAGCCACCATTTTCAGTGGGGTGTTTAGGTGGCTCAAAAGGTACACATTTTGAGCCAAAGCAAGGAAGGGATTAGTCTCGGATTAACAACAGCCACACACAATGTTCAACGTTCGTTGTGGGCGTAGACATGAAAAATGATATCTGAGTTAGTGACCGTTCATCTCTCATGGTCATGCTCTGATCGTTGCAAGTGCTGGTGTCATAATTCAGTCGTTTTATGACACTAAATATTTCTGTTGCTTACAAAGCACTAGAACTCGCAACGGTCAAAAAAAACAGGCAAAAAAAAAGGCCCCATTAGGGCCTTCTTTTGACGTTGTGGCATTACCATAGAATATCAGCAGGCGGCGTTTGATAGGCACTAGGTTTATCAATAACCTTCGGTTTGATCACTCGGTTTCGATCTGGCTTGTTATCAACGATAACGACAGTAGCTACATCTCCGCCTTCCCAGCGTTTAGCTGCCCCACTCTGATACTCCTGAAGAATCTTAGCAAGATCAACAGCTTCAGAGTTGCCTTGACTCACGGATGCAACCTTAGATGCTGAAAAAAACATAACAAACACTCCTCAATTGCAGCTTGAGCACTCCATGCTCGATTAGACATACATGTACCCAGACGTACCCAACGATGTCTTTCTGTAACCATACAAGCTAGGAACTTTTGTGCAAGTGACTTTACCAATTAAGACTACTTGCACTCCCGTTAGTTCCTCATTTTGGGGGCAGGTACACAGATCTGACACATAGCAGTTCACAAGCAATTATCGAGCCAAATGATGCAGAAAATCCATGATTTTCATCATGTAATCTTACAATCACCCTACATTTGCTCGTTAACATTTTGTTCCGTTATTCTTTAGTTATTTTCAGCATCTACGTTAACAACACCTTCGTTAACGGCATCTTCATTAACGGCATCTTCATTAACGGCATCTTCGTTAACGGCATCTTCTTGTGTAGCTACACAGTCATGCTTATCATCACTCTCTTTCAAGTAATCATTAAGATGTACAAGTAAAGGGGCAGAATTGGCGATCCGTTCATCAACTATTGGGCTAAGTATCTTGCTTAGTACAACCAAGGCATCTCCAGGCTCAGTTACTATGCTAAATAACCTATCCTCTGCTTCGATACGATCAATAACATAAGAGTGAGAGGGATACTGAGCAATCAAATGGCTAAGTGCATTCTGTTTAAGAATGCCTTTGTTTAATCTATTCCCATACTCATATGCGATTTGCATCGATCTATGCACCTCGCCTAACCTCATTGGCTCAAGTTGTTCATAGATTGGGCTAAGCAACCCTATTGTGACTTTAGTTGCTGCATCTAATGCCTGTTTGGTACTAAGCCTAGCCCCCATTCTAAGGTCCATGAACTGAGAACGCATTATTTCATTACTACGCTCAGCTAGCGTACTTAACGCTTGAAAAGAATCTAGGCCTGAATTCCTTTCATAAAACTCTTCTTTATTTAATAATTGAATGTCTAATGGACCAAACTCACCACTTTCAGACATACAGATCTCATCTGCTGCCAATGCGAGCAAAGTACCAGAACTCTTACAATATCTATCAACATAAACCGTGATATGATTATAGTGGCTCTGCAATGCTCTACCCATTCTATACGCTGAATCAGGAACTCCCCCATACGTTGACAGCCAAAGAATAACTTTCTCATTCTTTTTACTTTTAGATAACGCATTCCTAAAATCATTGTCAGCTGGCGAACCTATATTTCCTGAATATATTACCAAATCAATCTTTTGCTCAACAGAGAAATATTCAGCAAGCCTTTTCAAATAATCATTTGTTGATATTTGCTGGGACTGTTCTGCACCATCATCACAGTGTTTATCTGAAAGAGTAATTGAGAAGTCTATAGGTTCCATTATTACCTCCTTGTAAATTACTCATATTATGCTCATATGAGGCTAATTTATGAAAGAGATCTCCCTCGCAAGTTGATAAATTTCTTCGTCATCTGGAGGTTGAACCGGCGTCCAAATTTTGGTGTCATAGTGAAGGGTCACAGAAATGATTCGCTGGAACAGGTCATCTAACTTATTGATCTGAAATGATAAACTAAAGATTAGTTGTCACCTCCCCCCAGCTCCACCAAACGTTTGGAAAGGGCCACTTCGCAAGAAGTGGCCCTTTTTGTATCCTTTTTCTCACCTTCAGAGGTTGTATCCGCCCCGCGAGTGCTGTGCATCTCCAGACCAAGGGCCAAAGGCTCTGCGGAGGTGACTGCATTTGACATGGGCCAGCATCCAGGTGATGCGGCCAGCAAAAACCGACGAGTGGAGCAGCAGTTTGCCCGGGCGCTCTGGGCTACGCCATCAGCCCAGCGCCTCCATGGGGTTGAAACAGCTTCGAGGGTTCGCCCCCGAGAATCTTCCACTAGCCGTTGGCAGTGGAAGGCTGGGTCAGATGAACGACTGGATTTTCGGAGAAGAGGTAGCGGTCATCCTCCATTTCGTCATCGAAGATGGTGGCCTGGAAGAGCATCTGCTTGGTGTTCTCCAGGTGCTGCCACATGGCCAGCTTGGCCGCCTGCGGATCCTTGCGCATCAGGGCCTTGAGGATCTGGTCGTGATCGTCGCACCAGCTGGAGATGGCCTTGTCGTCGATATGCTCGTGGAGCTTGCGCCAGTAGGGGTTGCGCTCGCGATGCAGCCAGAGCTGCTCAGTCAGGATCACCAGCACGGAGTTCTGGGTCGCCTTGGCCACCTGGATATGGAACTGCTTGTCCCACTCCGAATCGCGGGCACGATCCTCCTTGCGGGCCAGGGCCTGGATCTTCAGCAGCTCCATGATGTCCTGCTTGGTCACCTGGGTCGCGGCAAACTCGGCGATATTGCTCTCCAGCAGTTGCCTGGCTTGCAGCAGCTCGAAGGGGCCCGCCGTCAACAGGGCGTCATCCAGGGTGGGAGTCGCTTCGGCATACTGGCTCTCCCGGGCGGTCACGTGGATCCCGGACCCTTTCTGCACCGCCACCAGCCCTTCCACTTCCAGCATGATGATGGCTTCGCGCACCACGGTGCGACTCACGTCCATCTCCTCGGCAATCAGCCGCTCGGCCGGCAGACGCTCGCCAACTTGATAACGCTGGCTGGCAATGCGTTGTTTCAGCTCGGCGGCGACTTTCTGATAGAGACGCTTTGATTCAACCAAGTCCATATTCATCTCACTCACACCCCAGCCTCATACTATTCAAGTGCCGGGACTGTCACCCGGATACGGTAACTTGTTATACCAATTTACATGAAAATGAACAAGTGAGCCCTGGGCTCACTTGCTCTCTCATGACTCAGTGCATGCCAAACAGTCCCGGCAGGAAGAGACTGAGTGACGGTATGTAGGTCACCGCCATCAGGCTCAGCAGCAAGACGAAGAAGAAGGGCAGCATAGGCCGGATCAGGGCCTGCAGCTTGACCCCCGAGACCGAACACCCCACAAACAACGCACTGCCCACCGGCGGTGTACAGAGCCCGATGCAGAGGTTGAAGATCATCATGATGCCGAAGTGGACCGGATCCATGCCGAGCTCGGTGACGATGGGCAGGAAGATCGGGGTGAAGATCAGCACCGCCGGAGTCATGTCCATGAAGACGCCCACGATGAGCAGGATCACGTTGATGATGAGCAGGATGACCAGAGGGTTATCGGAGACATTCATCAAGGCGTCACTGATGGTGTAGGGGATGTCCGCATTGGTCATGGCCCAGGACATGCCCACCGAGATGCCGATCAGCAGCAGCACGATGGCGGTGGTGATGACCGAGTCCAGCATGATGGCCGGCAGATCCTTGAACTTCACTTCGCGGTAGATGAGCACCGAGAGTACGAAGGTGTAGACCACGGCGATGGCGGAGGCTTCGGTGGCGGTGAAGATGCCCCCCAGGATCCCGCCCATGACCACCACCACCAGCAGCAGGCTGGGGATGGCATCCCAGAAGGCGCGCATCACCATGGCAAAGGAGGGTCGCTCCGCAACCGGGTAGCCACGGCGCTTGGCGATGATGGCTCCCACGGCCATGATGCTGAGCCCCATCAGGATGCCGGGGACGTAACCGGCCATGAACAGGGTGGCCACCGAGATGCCGCCGGCGGTCAGGGCATAGATGATGAGCACGTTGGAGGGCGGGATCAGCAGACCCGTGATGCAGGAGGTCACGTTGATGGTCGCCGAATAGGCCGGATCATAGCCGGACTTCTTCTGCATGGGGGCCATGGTGCCACCCACCGCGGCCGCGGCTGCCACCGCCGACCCCGAGATGGAGCCGAACAGCATGTTGGCCATGACATTCACGTGGCCGAGCGAGCCCGGCATGCGGCCCACCAGCACCTGGGAGAAGTTGATGAGCCGCTGGGCGATGCCGCCGCAGTTCATCAGGGTCCCCGCCAGGATGAAGAAGGGGATCGCCAGCAGGGAGAAGCTGTCGAGGCCGGTGGCCATCTTCTGGCCGACCACCGCAAGGATGGTTTCCATCGGCAGCATCATCATGCCGGAGGCCAGGGTCGCCAGGCCGATGGAGAAAGAGATGGGCACGCCCGCGAACACCAACACGAAGAAGGAGCCGAACATGACCAGGGCTATGGTCCAATCCATCAGATGTTCTCCTCTGAGGGGGCAAGATCGGGGGTGGGCGCCAGACTGTCGAGCAGGGTCTCCAGCATGAAGAGCACACAGTAATAACTGATGATGAGGCCGCTCAGGGGCAGCACGGCGTAGACATAGGCCATCGGCAGTTGCATGGCCGGGGAGACCTGGCCGGTGCTGTAGACCTTGGTCACCAGGGTCAGGCCGCCCCACACCATGGCGCCGCTGGAAAACAGCAGCACGCAGAGATCCACGAACAGCTGGTTGGCGAGCTTGCGCCCTCCCTTGAGGTCGGAAACGAACAGGTCGATGCTGAGGTGGCGACGCTTGCCGGTGGCGTAGGCCGCTCCCAGCAATCCCACCCAGATCATGCTGAAGCGGGCTATCTCGTCGGTCATGGTGCTCGGCTGTGCCAGCACGTAGCGACTGAACACCTGCCAGACCACGCAGACTACCAGCATGGCCATCACGGCGACGGTAAACCCGGCGAGCAACCTGTCGATGGGTTGCTTGAACTTTTCAAGACGCATTGCGGTTCTCCCGGGAGGGCGATCTCGTCGCCCTCCCCTCATGATTACTGACCGGCTTCATTCTCGATCTTGGTGAGCCACTCACCGCGTACCGGATCCTTGCGGAAATCGTCATACAGGGGGGCCAGCGCAGTGCGGAAAGCCTCCTTGTCGACCTGGATGAAGGTGGCCCCCGCGTCGGTCGCCTGCTTGCGAGATGCCGCGACCTCCTTGTCCCACAGCTCCTGTTCGTAGGTTTCCGAGTGCTTGGCGGCAGTGGTGAGGATGGCCTTCTGCTCGTCGGAAAGCTTGTCCAGCACCTTGCTCGAGATCACCAGGAAATCGGGCACAGAAGTGTGCTGATCTTCGGCGTAGAACTTGGCCACCTCGACATGACGAGTCTGCACGTAGGAGGGCTCGTTGTTCTCGGCGCCGTCGATGACCCCTTGCTGCAGTGCGGTGTAGACCTCACCGAAGGGGATCGGGGCCGGGGCCGCACCCAGCAGTTCGATCAGCTTGATGGTGGTGGGGGTGGCGACCACCCGGATCTTCATCCCCTTCATGTCGGCCGGGGTGTGAATAGGCTTGTTGGCGTAGAAGCTGCGGGTCCCCGCCACGTAGGCGGCGATGGAGACGAAGCCCTTGTCACGGGTCTGGGCCATCATGGATTCGCCCACGGGGCCGTAAATGACCTTGTTGAAGTGGGCCTGATCCTTGAACAGGTAAGGCAGGCTGAAGATGGAGAAGGCGGGCGAGAAGGGTTCCATCTCGCTGGCACTGGCCTTGGTCATGTCCAGGGCGCCGTTTTGCAGCAACTCCAGGGTCTCACGGGGACCGCCCATCTGGCCACCCGGGTAGATGCGCAGCTTCATCTTGCCGTCGGAGGCGGTGCTGATCTCCTTGGCCATCTGGGCCAGCGCCTGGTGTACCACATGGTTGGTGTCCAGGTTATGGGCCAGCTTCAGCGTCACTCTCTCCATGGCATGGGAAGAGAAGGCTGTCAGGGCCAGGGGGGCGGCCATCAGGATGGCGGCGGCGATGGTTTTCATTTTCATTGGAGCGGGACCTCAAGTGTGTGCGTTTATCTGCTAGACCTCTTCCCTGAGGAGTCAGTCTTAATGTCCTACATCTTTGTGATGCACACTGTAATTGGTAGAACATCTATGAATGTTGAGAACCATCACAAAAACGGCATACCCCCACAAATGGGCTGTGATAAACCCAACGCAGGTCACATTTTCCCCATCCACAAGAGTAAAAAGGTGTCATACAAACCTCTCATCCAGCCTCTTCATCCTCTTTCCCGCTCTTTCTCACCCTGTTAGGCACCATTGAAGGCCCTATTTGAGACTCAAAATGGTTTAATTCGACGATTTTGTGAGCCGACCGGTGTTTTTTCAATATGGTGACTGGACGAGATGTCTGGCAATGAGAATAATTGGTCCAACAACTATCTCCACTTCACCGAGCACTCTCGTAGGGAGCAAGCGAATGACCGCCTTCATGACCGATGACTTTCTGCTGGATACCGAATTCTCGCGCCAGCTTTATCAAGGCTTCGCCGCCGGACAGCCCATCTTCGACTATCACTGCCACCTGCCGCCCCAGCTGATTGCCGAGGATCACCGCTTCGCCAACCTGTATGAGATCTGGCTCAAGGGGGATCACTACAAGTGGCGCGCCATGCGCTCAAACGGAGTGGATGAACGCTTCTGCACCGGGGATGCCGACGACTACGCCAAGTTCGAGGCCTGGGCCCGCACCGTGCCCCACACCATCGGCAACCCCCTCTATCACTGGACCCATCTCGAGCTCAAGCGGCCCTTTGGCATCACGGGCCAGCTGCTGGGGCCGCAGACCGCACAGGCCATCTGGCACCAGTGCAACGACAAGCTGGCCCAGCCCGACTTTTCGGCCCGCGGCATCATGAAACAGATGAACGTCAAGATGGTGGGCACCACGGACGATCCCGTCGACGATCTGCGCCACCACGCCGCCATCGCGGCCGACGGCGACTTCGACATCAAGGTGCTGCCGAGCTGGCGTCCGGACAAGGTGTTCAACATCGACGCCCATGGCTTTGCGGACTATCTGGCCGAACTCGGCCGGGTCAGCGACATCCAGATCCGCACCTTTGCCGATCTGACCCGGGCCCTCGGCGTGCGGCTGGATCACTTCGCCGCACACGGCTGCAAGATTGCCGACCATGCCCTGGACGAAGTGCCCTTCGGCCAGGCCGGCGAACAGGCGCTCGACGCCATGCTGACTCGACGTCTGGGGGGCGCCGTACTGGAGAGCGCCGATGTGGCCGCCTTCAAGACCGCCGTGCTGCTCTATCTGGCGGGCGAATACCACCGGCGCGGCTGGGTGCAGCAGTACCACATCGGGGCGCTGCGCAACAACAACAGCCGCCGCCTGCTGACCCTGGGGCCGGACACCGGCTTTGACTCCATCCACGACGCTCCCGTGGCCAAGGCGCTCTCCCGCCTGCTCGACGCCCAGGACGCGCAAGGGACGCTGCCCAAGACCATCCTCTACTGCCTGAACCCGAGGGACAACGAGGTGCTCGGCACCATGATCGGCAACTTCCAGGGGGACAACCTTCCCGGCAAGATGCAGTTCGGCTCGGGCTGGTGGTTCAACGATCAGAAGGATGGCATGGAGCGCCAGATGACCCAGCTCGCCCAGCTCGGCCTGCTCAGTCGCTTCGTCGGCATGCTGACCGACAGCCGCAGCTTCCTCTCCTACACCCGTCACGAATACTTCCGCCGCATCCTGTGCCGCATGATCGGGCACTGGGTCGCGGACGGTGAGGCCCCGGCCGATCTCGCGCTGCTGGGCCAGATGGTGGAGAACATCTGCTTCCACAACGCCCGCGACTACTTCGCCATCGAGCTGAACTGACCAGAAATAAAAAATGAGGCGGCGGGCATGTCCCGCCGCCGGAGCGGACCATTCCATGGGTCAAACCGCGCCCATCATCCATATCCGCCACAGGGGCACAGCCCCATGAGGACCACAACAAGATGCAACGCCTGAATCGTGATGCCTTCCCGGGGGCCCAATATCCGGACCGCGTGATCCAGTTTGGCGAGGGGAATTTCCTGCGCGCCTTCATCGACTGGCAGCTGGACCTGCTCAACGAGCACACCCGCCTCGACGCCGGCGTGGTCATAGTGCGCCCCATCGACAGCGACTTTCCCCCCAGCCTGAGCACTCAGGACGGCCTCTACACCACCGTCATCCGCGGGCTGGACGAGTCCGGCAAGGCCATCAGCACCCAGCGCCTGATCCGCAGCGTCAACCGCGAACTGAGCTGCTATCGCCAGTTCGACGAGGTGCTGGCACTGGCGCGCAACCCGGATATCCGCTTCCTCTTCTCCAACACCACGGAAGCCGGGATCAGCTATCACGCCGACGACCAGTTCGACGACACTCCGCCCGCGAGCTTCCCGGCCAAGCTGACCCGCTTGCTGTTCGAGCGCTTCAGTCACTTTGACGGCGCCGCCGACAAGGGCTGGGTGCTGCTGCCGTGCGAGCTCATCGACTACAACGGCGACGCCCTGCGCGAGCTGGTGCTGCGCTACGCCGCCCAGTGGCAGCTGCCAGACGCCTTCCAGACCTGGCTGCGCGAACACAACACCTTCTGCTCCACCCTGGTGGATCGCATCGTCACCGGCTTCCCCCGGGACGAGCACGCCGAGCTGCAGGCGCAATTTGGCTATCAGGATCAGTTCGTGGTCACCGCCGAGCACTTCTACCTGCTGGTGATCCAGGGGCCTGCATGGCTGGCGAGCGCCCTCTGCCTCGATCAGCAGCCCGCCGGGCAGGCACTCAACATCCTCATCGTCGACGACATCAAGCCCTACAAGGAGCGCAAGGTCGCCATCCTCAACGGCGCCCACACCGCCCTGGTGCCGGTCGCCTTCCTGGCCGGGCTCGACACGGTGGGCGAGGCCATGGCCGACGAGGAGATTGGCGAGTTCGTCGAGCGCATCATGCGCGATGAGATAGTGCCGACCTTGAGCCTGCCGCAAGAAGAGCTGCTCTCCTTCGCCCGCGTCGTGCAGGGGCGCTTTCGCAACCCCTTCATCAAGCACCAGTTGCTCTCCATCGCCCTGAACGGCATGACCAAGTTCCGCACCCGTTTGCTGCCGCAGTTGCTGACCTATCAACAGCAGCAGGGCACCCTGGCGCCGCGCCTGAGCTTTGCCCTCGCCGCCCTGCTCGCCTTCTATCGCGGGGAGCGCAACGGACACGCCTATCCGCTGCAGGACGATCAACCCTGGCTCGACGCCTACGCCCGCCTCTGGCCTGCGGTGGAGCGCGGCGAGATCCCCCAGCGCGCCCTGGTGCAAGAGGTGCTCGGGCAGGAGGCCCACTGGGGCCAGTCCCTGTGCGAGGTGCCCGGCTTGGTCGAGCGGGTAGATCTCTGCCTGACCCGGATCCGCGAGCAGGGCCTGCGCGTGGCGCTGGCCGCCTGCTGCTAAGGAGTGACCATGCAAGCCGTGATTCGCATCCACCCCGCCGACAATGTGCTGGTGACCCTGAGAGAGCTCGCCGCCGGCGAGCAGATAGCGCACGAAGGTGTTGCCTTCACCCTGAGCGACCCCCTCCCCCGCGGCCACAAGCTGGCGCTGGTGGCCCTCTCTGAAGGGGATCAGATCATCAAGTACGGTCTGCCCATCGGCCACGCCACCCGCGCCATCGCGGCGGGAGAACATATCCATCACCACAACCTGGCCACCAACCTCAGCGATCTCGACGAGTACAGCTACCAGCCGGAGCTCATCGACGTCAGCACCGCGCTACCGGACCGGGAGATCCAGGTCTACCGCCGCCACGACGGCCAGGTCGGCATTCGCAACGAGCTGTGGATCCTGCCCACCGTGGGCTGCGTCAACGCCCTCGCCAAACAGATGAAGCAACAGCTCGAGCGCGACACCGATCTCGGCGCCATCGACGGGGTGCACCTGTTCAACCACCAGTACGGCTGCTCCCAACTCGGTCAGGATCACCTCAACACCCGCACCCTGCTGCAAAACCTGGTGCATCACCCCAACTCGGGGGGGGTTCTGGTGGTGGGGCTGGGCTGCGAGAACAACCAGATCGCCGCCTTCAGGGAGACCCTGGGCCCCGTCGATGCCGCCCGCGTGCGCTTCATGGTGTGCCAGCAGCACGATGACGAGGTGGAGCACGGGCTGGGGCTGCTGCGCGAGCTGCTCGCGCAGATGCAGCAAGACAGGCGCCAACCCGGTCGGCTCGGCGAGCTCAAATTCGGGCTGGAATGCGGCGGCTCGGACGGCCTCTCCGGGATCACCGCCAACCCGCTGCTCGGCTGCTTCTCCGACTACGTGATCCAGCACGGGGGCAGCTCGGTGCTGACCGAGGTGCCGGAGATGTTTGGCGCCGAACGCATCCTGATGTCCCGCTGCCAGGACGAGCAGACCTTCGACAAGACGGTGCAGATGGTCAACGACTTCAAGCAGTACTTCATCGACCACCAGCAACCCATCTACGAGAACCCCTCCCCCGGCAACAAGGCGGGCGGCATCTCGACCCTGGAGGAGAAGTCCCTCGGCTGCACCCAGAAGGCGGGGCACAGCCAGGTGGTGGACGTGCTGCCCTACGGCGCCCGCTTGCAGCGCCCCGGGCTGAACCTGCTGAGCGCCCCGGGCAACGACGCCGTCGCCACCAGCGCCCTGGCCGGCGCAGGCTGCCACATGGTGCTGTTCAGTACCGGGCGCGGCACCCCTTACGGTGGCCCGGCCCCCACGGTCAAGCTCGCCACCAACAGCGATCTGGCCAGGCGCAAGCCGCACTGGATCGACTTCAATGCCGGCACCCTGATTGAGGGCACCCCCATGAGCAGCCTGCTCGCCCAGTTCATCGACCTCATCGTCGACATCGCCAACGGCAAGCCGACCTGCAACGAGCGCAACGACTTCCGGGAGCTGGCCATCTTCAAGAGTGGTGTCACCCTGTGAGTCTCGAGCTTGGCTGGCTGCAACCGGTCTGGACCCTGATTGAACAGCAGCCCCTGGCGCAAGGCATCGGCCTTGCCGCCATGCTGGTCGGAGTGAGCGCCTTCCTGCAACGGGACGACAGCCGCTTTCGCTGGCGGCTGTGTCTCTACCAGGGAGCCATCGCGGTCCACTTCCTGCTAATGGGTGCCAGCACGGCGGCTCTCAGCGCCGCCCTCAGCTGTGGTCGCACCATCGCCTCGGGGCGCACCCGCAGCCCCTGGGTGATGCTCTTCTTCCTCGTGCTGGTGTGGGTGCTGGGCATCCCCGGGATCACCAGTGCGGTGCAGTGGCTCCCCATCATCGGCACCACCATCGGCACCTGGGGCCTGTTCCGGGCCCGCGGGCTGGCGCTGCGGCTGTGCATGCTGGCGGGCGGCCTGTGCTGGACCAGCCACAACATACTGATCGGCTCCATCGGCGGCAGCCTGATTGAGACCACCTTCCTGTTCGTCAACTGCCACACCATGTATCGCATGTGGCGTCATCCCCTGGCGAACCCCCTGTAACGATTGCAAGGAGTCGAAACCATGACCCGACAGATAGCCGTCATCGGCGAATGCATGGTGGAGCTGCGCCGAGCCGGACAAGGCCTGCTGGCACAAGGTTTCGGGGGCGACACCCTCAACACCGCCCTCTATCTCGCCCGCCTGGGGAGCCAGGCGCTCGCGGTGCACTATGTCACGGCCCTCGGCCAGGACGGGTTCAGCAGCCAGATGCTGGCCGCCTGGCAGCAAGAGGGCATCCACACCGACTGGGTGCAGCGCCTGGCAGACAAGGCCCCTGGTCTCTATCTCATCGACACCGCGGCCGACGGCGAGCGCTCGTTCACCTACTGGCGCAGCGACGCCGCCGCCCGCTACTGGCTGGCGCAACCCGAGGGCGAGGCCATTCTCACCGCCCTGGGCCAGTGCGATCTTGTCTACGTGAGCGGCATCAGCCTGGCCATACTGCCGCCCGCCTCGCGCCAGCGCCTGCTGGAAGGGCTCGCCGCAGCGCGCGCCCGGGGGGCCAGAATTGCCTTTGACAACAACTACCGCCCCCGCCTCTGGCAAGACAAGGAGACCGCCAAAGAGGCCTACACCGCCATCCTGCGCCTGGCGGACATCGCCCTGCTGACCCTGGATGACGAGCAGGCGCTCTGGGGCGACGCGGAGGTCGAAACCTGCCTCGCCCGCAGCCAGGGCTTCGGGGTGGGCGAGATCGTCGTCAAGCGCGGCTCTGAGCCTTGCCTGGTGGTCACGGCAGCGCAGCGGATCGAAATCGCCGCCCTGCGGTTGTCCGCCGAACAGGTGATCGACACCACGGCGGCGGGCGACTCCTTCAGCGCCGGTTATCTCGCCGCACGCCTGCAAGGGGCCGACGTCGCCGACGCCGCCCGGGCAGGCCACCGCCTGGCGGCGGCCGTCATCCAGTATCCGGGGGCCATCATTCCCCCCTCCCACATGCCATCACTCAAGGAAACGCACCATGTCTGATCTCATCCCCCGCCTCGAAGCCCTCAAGGTGATCCCCGTCATCGCGCTGAAAGATGCTGCCCAGGCCGTCCCTCTCGCCCGGGTGCTGGTGGAAAATGGCCTGCCCGCCGCCGAGGTGACCTTCCGCACCCCCGCCGCCGCAGAGGCCATCCGCCAGATGCGTGCGGCCTATCCGGATCTGCTGATCGGGGCCGGCACCGTGCTCAACCGCGAGCAGGTGGATGCGGCCGTTGCGGCGGGCGCCGACTTCATCGTCAGCCCCGGCTTCAACCCGACCACGGTGCAGTACTGCCTGGACAAGAACGTCACCATCATCCCCGGGGTCAACAACCCCAGCCTGGTGGAGCAGGCCATGGAGATGGGGCTGCGCCACCTCAAGTTCTTCCCGGCCGAGCAGTCTGGCGGCATCGCCATGCTCAAGGCCCTGGGCGCCGTCTATCCGGTGCGCTTCATGCCCACCGGCGGCGTGACGCCGGCCAATCTGAAGGAGTATCTGGGGCTGAATGCCGTGATCGCCTGCGGCGGCACCTGGATGGTGCCGGCCAAGCTCATCGACGAGGGCAGGTGGGAAGAGCTGGCCGCCCTGGTAAGAGAGGCCGTGGCGGCCCTGTGATCATCGGTTGAGCGGGGGAAGGTCTGCCCTCCCCCGGATGTGTTGAAGAGCCACTTCCCGCGAAGTGGCTTTTGTATGCCCTGCCAGGGCTGAAGATGAATATGCGGTGCGGTTGCCGCAGTCTGCCAGCGGCTTATTCCCCTGCGTCATCGGGCGTCAGGACCAGCCTGCGCCAGGGCCCCGTGATGTCGCAATGACCCGTCTCTTCGGTGTTCTCCCAGCCCAGGCGATGATAGAAAGCCATCGCCGTGGTGTTGCGCATGGCCACCTTGAGGGAGGCCGGGGAAGGGTATCCGGCCAAGCCGGCGGCAAGCAAGGCCCGCCCCATGCCCTGCCCGTGCCAGTCCGCCACCACGTAGAGATGATGCACGAAGCTCTCGGCCCCCCAGATGGAGACGAATCCGCACGGGCTGCCCCCTTTCTCCGCCACCCAGATCTCCTCGCCCCGGGTCTGCTCGGCAAAATCCTCGAGCCGGAACAGGGCGGGATCAACCCAATGGAAGGCCTGGCGCCTTCCCTTGAGGAAGAGCTGCGCCAGCATGGGCTCGTCAGCTTCCGTCATCATTCTGATCATGACACCATCCTTGCGTTGCGTGCTTGTCGCTTCCCACTCTCGATGGATCCCGCCGCGCTGTCAAATCGGCAATGTGGACCCTCTTGAATACGTAACCGTGTGACACAGGGCTGCCTATTTTATCGCCTCAGGGGCTATACTGCCGAGGTCCCGTCCATGACTGGTTTGAGGTTCACTGATTTATGGATAACAAGCAAATTGAAGGCAGTATTCTGGTACCCGCCCACATTGACGATGTCTGGCGGGCCTGGACCACGGAGAGCGGGCTGCGCAGTTTTCTGGCGCCGGAGTGCCTCATGGTCCCGGAACCCAACGGACCGTTCGAGATCTATTTCAGACCCGATGCTCCGCTCGGCGAGCGTGGCAGCGAAGGGTGCCGGGTGATGGCGGTCATGCCCCATGATCTGCTCAGCTTCAGCTGGAATTTCCCTCCCCAGTTTCCCCACATTCGTCAGCAGAAGACCCAGGTCAGCCTGCGCTTCGTGCCGGAGGGCCAGGGCACCCGGCTCCACTTCCTGCAGACCGGCTGGGCGCAGGATCCGGACTGGGACCAGGGCTATGCCTACTTCCGGGAGGAGTGGCTGGAACTGAGTCTGCCAAGGCTTCAGTACCGTTTCACCCACGGCCCCATCGACTGGAACAACCCGCCGGGCAAGCAGCAGCTGAAATCCCTGGCCCAG
Organism: Aeromonas sp. QDB17; assembly: GCF_027705305.1. Classification (NCBI taxonomy): domain Bacteria; kingdom Pseudomonadati; phylum Pseudomonadota; class Gammaproteobacteria; order Aeromonadales; family Aeromonadaceae; genus Aeromonas; species Aeromonas sp. QDB17. The sequence goes on along the minus strand of NZ_JAPDBP010000018.1, from coordinate 93,978 downwards.
TGACGTCCATTCAAGCGATGGGCATGCCATGAAAAAGGACCCGCTCAGGGTCCTTTTTCATGGATGGGCAGGCGATCACTCCACCGGCTCTTCATCGAACAGGGGGTGATAGAGCACCTCGCCCCTCACCCCGTCGAGCCCGCCGGGTTGCAACTCCATCGCCATGAAACACTCCGTCGGCACCTCGTAGATGCAGTGCAGGCCGAAGTCGCTGGCAGGCCGAAAGCCGAAACGGGCGTAGTAGGCAGGATCCCCGAGCACCACCACCGCCTTCCAGTCCATCTCCAGTGCCGTGTCCAGCCCTTCCCGCACCAGATCCGAGCCAATGCCCTGCCCCTGCCAGTCGGGATGCACGGCCACGGGTGCCAGTCCCAGCCAGGGCCCTTCCTGTCCCTCAATGGTGATCGGGCTCAGCATCAGGTGCCCCATGAACTCGTACTCTTCCTCCTCGACCATGGTGACCACGGCGGCCCCACATTCTCGCAGGCGGTTGACCAGTTCGGCCTCGTCGGGACGACCAAAGGCGGCACTCACCAGCTCATAGACTGGCAGCATGTCGCCGGGACGCTCGGTTCTCAACATACAGCGTTACTCCTCGTACAGCAGGGCGGCCATTATTCCACAGAAGTGGTGCGCCACTTCACTGCCTTTGTCTGAAAATGGGAGGACGGACTCAGGAAAACGCCTGACAAACCCCGCACCAGGCTTCGCGATGACCGCCCTTGCGCAAGCCATCAGCGTCCGTCGTCAGGCTGTCGCAATCGCCGCAGATAGGCGAGGCCCAGATCCCCGCACTCCTTGAGCAGGGCGCCACCACCATGGGCCTGCACCCCGGGCGCCTCTGGCGCCAGCATGGCCAGGGATAGCGCCGCACCGTCAGCCCGCTGAGTGTCTGCTCGCCCTCTGTCGTCTCCCCCGCCATGAAGAGCGCCACCCCCTCACCGTGCAGTATGGCCACGACCACCTCCTCGTCATCCAGCCAGGGGGCCAGCGCCTCTTTGCGTGCATCCGTCAGGCGCGCCGGGCGATCCAGCCGCCAGTGATCGAGCTCGAGGGCGCCATCGGCCGGATCTGGCCGACGCCCGTCATGGTGCATGCCAGTCTTTTCCATCACCCGGCCTGAGGCGAGGTTGCCCGGCATGTGGCGGGCGGTGAGGGCAGGCAGGTGCCACTGCTCGAAGGCAAACGCCCTGACCAGGCTCGCGGCCCGGGTGGCCAGCCCCCTGTTCTGCCAGGGCACGCCGACCCACCATGCCAGCTCCCCGTGCCAGTGCAGGGAGAGAGAGCCGACCAGGGGAGCGGGCTCGTCTTCACGCCCCTGGGGCAGAGTCAGGGCCCAGGTGCATCCCAGCCCGAGAGCAGCCTTGCGCCCGCTCAGGGCAAGCCAGTCCCGCGCCGCCTCCGGCGAATAGGGGTGGGGGATGTTGAGGGTATAGCGGGCGAGCGCCGCATCCGAACAATAACGCAGGATGGCGCTCTCATCGCCGGGCAGCAGGGGGCGCAGCACCAGCGCGTCCTGCCCGCCAGGCTCGCGCAGCACCGGGGTCATCAGGCGGCGGGCAAGCAGGCGTTGCAGGGCAACCCCGAGGTCGTCATCGGAACCGAGGCGGTGATCCGCCCCCACGGGCCCCAGGGTGAGCAAGCCGCTCTCTCTGGCCAGGGTCAGCAGGGAGCCGGAGGCAGCGATCAGGATCTGCCGGTCCGGCTGTGTCGCCATCAGCGGGGAGGCTGCCTCCCCCAGCCAAGCGGCAAGCAGGTCGCGGGCAAGGAGAATGCCATCTGGCGGGCTGACCGACCAGGGTGCCATCTCCCTCGCCTCCCCTTTGCCAAGCAGCAGCCACCAGCGGTTTCCCCGGTGCTGCCAGGCCTGCAACGCCGCTTGCCAGGAGGGGCGCCAGAGCGCACCCTCGATCAACAGATCCATTCCTTCCCCCACATCCGCCCCCCCGGATCAGGCACCGGGTGCCCGGGCGGCACCACACTCCTGTCTGAGGCAGCATAAGCAGCTGCCAATGAGTTGTTAAACCATATGTTTACCATGGTTAAACGGCATACCCCATGAAAAAATGCCATATGGCTGACTTGATGGCGGTCACATTCCTTTCCCTCCTCGCTTCCTATCATGCCCCCATCATGGCGTGACCAAAGACGCCCATGAAGGACAACGGATAACAAGAGAACACACTATGCAGCCAACCAGCCCACTCAAAACGGTAGTAGTCAGTACCCTGGCGACCGCCCTGCTGATCTTCGTGGCCCAATCCCTCATCGGGAAGCAGGAGATCAGACTCGGCATCGCCATCATCCCCATCCTGCCCATGCTCTTTGCCGTCATCATCGGCATGATCGTCTCCGCCAAGCCCGTCAAGGATCGCATTCCCGGCTGGAAGAGGCTCTTCACCGAGCGAGAAGAGGGCTTCTGCGGCAAGATGGTGGGTTTCAGCCTGCTGATCCTCGGGACCCAGTATGCGGGGATGATCATCCCCAACCTCAAGATGATCCTGAGCGTCGGCGTACCGCTCTTCCTGCAAGAGATAGGCAACCTCCTGCCCATCCTCATCGCCATTCCGCTGGCGGTGAAGTTCGGCTTTGGCCGCCGCGCCATCGGGGCCTGCTCCTCCATCAGCCGTGAACCCTCGGTCGCGGTGATCCAGGGCAAGTTCGGCACCGGCTCCCAGGAGTACATCGGCGTGCTCGCCATCTACCTGTGCGGCTCCGTCATCGGCACCCTCTGGTTCAGCGTGCTCGGCAGCATCGCCCCCCTCACGGGGCTGCATCCCCTGGCCCTGGCCGCCGGTTCCGGCGTGGGATCCGGCTCCATGCTGAGCGCCGCCTCCGGTGCCCTCATCAACGGCCTGGACGAGGCGATGGCCCAGCAGGTGCTCAGCATCGCCGCCGCTTCGAACCTGCTCTCGTCGGCCCTGGGGGCGCTCTCCCTCACCTATCTGGGTCTGCCGCTCGCTGAAAAAATCTATGCCCTGACCGCCAAAGGAGAGAAAGCATGAAAAGCATCGTGATGGATATGCGCTTCGTTTTCCTGGCGATCCTGCTGGCCATGTTCACCCAGACCCTGACCTCGGGCCTGCCGCTGTGGCAGATGGGGGACAGCTTCGTCGCCATGTCCCTGGTGGTGTTCGCCTCCCTGGTGACCAAGCGCTATCTGCCCTCCTCCCTGCCAGCCTTTGCCTATGCCACCATCATCGGCATTCTCATCTGCCTGCCCGAGACCCCGGTGCGCGGCCTCTTCATCGATGCCGTGGCCAAGATCTCCTTCCTCTCCTGCTGCGTGCCGCTCCTGGCCTTCGCCGGCCTCTCGGTGGGCGGTCAGCTGGAGGAGCTCAAGAAGATGTCGTGGAAGGTGATCCTCATCTTCATGATCGTCTCCACCTGCTGCTTCTTTGGCGCCTCCCTGGTTGCCCAGCTCGGTTTCTCCATTCAAGGGATCATCTGATGAACCACTACCATATCGAACCTGACCTGTTGGCCCTGCGCGACTTCAGCTACGAAGTGCGCCACCACCTGCACCGCATCCCGGAATACTCCGGGGCCGAGTTCAAGACCTCTGCCTACTGCCGTGGGTTGATGGAAGAGTTCGGCTACAGGATCACCCTGTATCCCGGTTTCACCGGTTTTCACGGGGATCTGGCGGTCGGCCCTGCCCTGCCCACCATTGCCTTTCGTGCCGACATGGATGGCCTGGAGATGCACGACATGAGCGAGGTGGCGTTCAAATCCACCCATGAGGGGATGGCCCACAACTGCGGCCACGACTCCCACATGGCGATCGCTCTGACCGCCGCCAGGTTTCTGGCCGCCAACCGCGAGCGCCTGCGCTACAACGTCCGCTTCATCTTCCAGATGGCGGAAGAGGACATGCGCGTCCCCGGTGCCGAAAAGATGGTTGAGCTTGGCTGCATGAAGGGGGTGGACGAGGTCTATGCCCTGCACAACGACGGCGCCATGGAAACGGGCACCATCAAGTTCAACCAGGGGGTCATGTCCTCCTGGGGGTCTGCCTGGACGCTTGATGTGCACGGCATCTCCGCCCACGGCTCCACCCCCCACAAGGGGCTGGATGCCATCCGGGAGGCGGTGCGGATCATCGAGGACATGGACTACATCGTCGCCAAGCGCACCAGCCCGTTCAGCCCGGCGGTCTTTGGTTGCGGCATGATCAACGGCGGCACCATTCCCAACGCCATCGCCGATCATGTGCAGGCCCGTGGCACCATCCGCGCCATGGATGCCGAAACCGACCAGATCCTGAAAAACAGCTTCAGGGACATCATCGCCCAGAGCGAGCTGCGCGGCTTCAAGACCACCATGGTCCATGCCGGCTACCCGGCAGTGGAGAACCACCCCCAGGCCTGCGAGCGCCTGCAACAAGCCGCCTCGAATGTGTTGTCCAGCGACGGGATCAACGCAAAGGGCCAGCCCATGACCGGCAGCGAGGACTTCAGCTACATGATCAACGCCACGCCAAGCCGCATGGGGGCCATGTTCTTCCTCGGCAGCGGCAACCAGGCCAAGGGGATCTGCAACTACCTGCACGCGAACCCCTATTACCTGGACGACGACTGCCTGCTGGTGGGAGCCCAGATCTTCGTCAATCTGGCGACCCGAGCCGCCTGAGGGGTCAATACAAGGGGATAGCAATGCAAAGAGAGGCCGACGGCCTCTCTTTTTTATGTCTCGGCGTCAGAGCCAGGGCAGGGTCGCAGACGGGGCGGGCGTTCCCTGGTTGAGCAGCGCCAGCTGCACCGTCTCCCGGCTCACATGGGGGGCATAGAGGTGGATGAAGTCGTACATGTAGTCCCGCAGGTGGGCGTGCCTGCGCAGGCACACATGGGCCACGCTCGAGGCGATCAGATGATCGATGTTGAGGCAGACCAGGCTCTCCCTGTCCCCTTCGTCGAACGCCGAGGTGGCGATCACCCCGACCCCCATCCCCAGGCGCACATAGTGCTTGATGATGTCGCTGTCGGTGGCTGTCAGCACGATGCGGGGGCTGAGGCCATGGCGTCCGAACGCCTTGTCCATCTTGGATCGGCCGGTGAAACCGAACACATAAGTGATGAGGGGATACCGGGCCAGATCCGCCATGGCCAGCGGCTGGCAGTCCAGCAGCGGATGGCCGTGGGGCACCACCACGCTGCGCCCCCAGCGATAGCAGGGCACGGTCGCCAGCTCGTCGAACAGGTGCATGGACTCGGTGGCGATGGCCATCTCCACATCCCCGTTTTGCGCCATCTGCGCCAGTTGGGCAGGAGCTCCCTGATGCAGCTGGATGCTCACCTCGGGGTAGCGGCGGGAGAATTCGGTAATGACCGCCGGCAGCTTGTAGCGGGCCATGGTGTGGGTGGTGGCGATGCGCAGCACCCCGCTGGTGGCCAGCTGATCCCCGAGGGAAAGCTGACCAATCTGCTCCACCTGGGCCACCACTCCCCTGGCCAGCTCCATCACCTGCTCCCCCATGGGGGTCAGGCCCGCCAGGTTCTTGCCCTTGCGGGTAAACAGCGCCAGCCCCAGCTCCTCTTCCAGCATCTTCATCTGCTTGCTGAGGGTCGGCTGGGAGGTATAGAGCTTCTCCGCCGTCGCCGAGATGTTGAAGTTGTTCTTCACTATCTCGATGAAGTTCTTGAGCCGGGCGATGTTCATCAGGGCGCCAGGCGCTCGATGTGCCAGCCGTCCCCCTCGCGGGTGTAATAGAAGCGATCGTGCAGACGATGCTCCCCGCCCTGCCAGAACTCGACGGTGTCGATGCGCACCCGGAAACCACCCCAAAAGCTCGGCAGCGGCACCTCGCCATTGGCAAACTTCTGCTTGAGTTCGAGGAACTTGGCCTCGAGCACGCCACGGGCCGAGATGCGGGTCGACTGTTTGGAGACCCAGGCGGCGATCTGGCTGTCCTTGGGACGGCTGTGGAAATACTTCATCACCTCGAAGGTGCTCATCTTCTCCACCCGGCCGGTCACGTGCACCTGTCTGTCTAGGGTGTGCCAGGGGAAGAGCAGGCTGATGCGGGGGTTGCCCTCCAGCTGATGCGCCTTGCGGCTGCCCATGTTGGTGTAGAACACCATGCCTTCGGCATCGTAGTGCTTGAGCAGCACGGTGCGCTGCCAGGGCTGACCATCAGCATCCACGGTGCCCACCACCATGGCGGTGGGATCGGTCAGTCTGGCCTCGCACGCCTGGGCCAGCCACTTCTCGAACAGGGCGAGGGGGTCGGCCGGCAGATCGGCCCGGTGCAGTCCACCCCTGGTGTATTCGCGACGCAGATCAGCCACATCCATCATCTTGATTTTCCTTCTCTCTTTCTCTGCCGCCCGTGCGGCGATGGGTGCAGGCATTGTGCGACGAGCGCGCCATGGGTACAAGCCTCGGGGCGGCCAAATGGCGGAGCAAAAAGAGAGGGAGGCTCATGCCTCCCTCTTTATGCCGATGACCGTCAGCCTACTGCTTGCCGTCAATCGGCGGGCAATGGGCCAGCATGCGCCGGTTGTAGTCCGCCGCATAGGCGCTCAGCCTGGCGTGGGCCTCCTTCTGATCCGGCTTGATGACATCCCCGAATCCGTCGAGATAGCGCACGCCACAGCGGGCCTTGGCCGCCGCCTGCTGATCCGCCGCGATCCCGGGCGCCACCTCGCCGCGCCCGGCCCGCACGATCAGCCGGTAATCCTGCCTGGCGAGGCTGGCGCTGACCGCCTGATCCAGGGTGTCTGCATCGGCCTGACAACCGCCGAGCAGGGTGAGCAGCAGCACCCCGGCCAGTCTCATGCCCGCCTCCGCTGCCAGCCCAGCAACGCCAGAGCCAGGGTCCAGAAGCCGAGGGCACCGCCGCCACCGCTTCCCCCCTCTTCACCGCGCTGGGTGACCGAGAGCTTGAGGGGACTGATGGCGAAGAAGATGTTGTCGCTGCACGCCACCTTCAAGCGGGCAGTGCCATCCTTGCCCGCCGGGATGGTGACGCTCGCCGAGCCCGAGTTGGGTTTGCCGCTGGCAAGGGAAGTCCAGTTTGCCCCCTCGTCCCGGGTCATGAAGAGATCCACCTTGCTGCAGTTGATGGGGGCGGCATTGGTGCCGGCCACTTCCCAACTGATGGTCTGCGTCTTGCCCGCCCCCAGGGGGGTCACCACCGGGCTGGTCAGGGCAAAGGCCTTGCCGGTGTTGACCACCTGGATCGTCATGTCATCGCTGGCGACACCGCCCTTGCCGTCCCGCGCCGTGAGGCGGAAGTTCAAGTCCCGGTTGGTGGCAGGCCAGGCCTCCCCTATCGCCAGGGTGTTGGTGAGCAGGGAGGTGAGACTCGGCAGGGTGCGCTCCGGCACGCTGGTCGGCGCCACGAAACGGAACAGCGGGCGGCTGCCGTCGTCCACCATGGTGGCCGGGCTGCTCGACTCCGTCCCCAGATCGATCTGCTCCCAGGTGTAATTCAGCGGATCGCTGTCAAGATCGGCCCCCGCCCCCTTGAGCACGAAGGGGGTGTTGGCTGGGATGACGTAGTCATTGCCTGCCGCCACCTGGGGCGCATTGTTGACCAGCGCCAACGGGGTGCCGCAATTTGGCTCCGTGGCCATGTGGGCCCGCATCTGCTCGATGGACTTGCTGTGGAAATAGGGCTCGCTGTGGGGCTGCAGATCTTCGTCTCCGCAGATCCCCGCATAGGCCATGATGGAGCTGCCGCTGCCCGGCTCCCAGGCCTGGCTTGCCTCCCGGTTGCCGCCACCACAGCTGCCTGTGGTGCCGTTGAAGGTGTGGTCTGCTCCGAACTGGTGACCGATCTCGTGGGCTACGTAGTCGATGAAGAAGGCATCCCCCACCGGTTCGGAGGAGCCCGTCATCCCCGCCGATTTGTCAGGGGTGCAGAGTACGCCCAGTCCCGCCAGGCCGCCGCCACCGGTGTTGACCACATGGCCGATGTCGAAGGCCCCCAGCCCCTTGGTCAGGGCATCGGCCTGCACCTGCATGTTGGCATCGATATCGCCGTCATCATTGTTGAAGGGATCGTTCGCCACGTCGGTGAAGATGATGGTGTCGTTGCCGCTGGCGAGCTGGAATTCGGCCGCCACGTCACGCTGGTAGACCTCGTTGACCCGGTTGAGCAGGGTGGTGATGGCGCCAAGACCCGCCTCCACGGTACCACCGTGATACTGGGTATACTCCCCCGCCGCCGAGATGGCGATGACATAACGCTTGCGCTCGTTGCCATCCACCAGCACCTGGCGGGCCAGCTTTTTGGCCCCGCCCCCGATCACCTTGTCCGCCTCTTCTTCCAGCCGGCTGTGGGCATCCTGCTGGTAATAGACGGCATAGCCTTCCCCATTGCGAAGGGGATCGACGAACACCATCTTCCCTTCATGGCTGAACATGGCGTGGAATCCCTGGGGACCGAGATCGAAGCGCCCGGTCTCGCCCGGCGCCGCTTCGTTGTACCCCTTGAAGGCCAGGATATCGGGATATTTGGCGGCCAGATCCGCCGGCAGCAGATCATAGGGTTGCAGGCTGAAGGTCACCTCCTTGCCATCCGGCAGGGGCAGGGTCAGGCGGCGCTCGCCCCCCTTCAGGGCAGCCAGGTAATCGGTGGAGACGGTGACGATGCGATACTGGCTGGCCCTCACCTCGTACCCATCGGCGGCGGTGGCCCGCGCCGTGACCGTATGCCACTCGCCGGCCATCAGGTTGCCGGACGTCATCAGACCCGCCACCAGCACCGCCAGCGGAGAATATTTCATCAACTGCATCTTTTTAATTCCTTTTTAAACGGATTCACCTGAACTGCCACGGCATCATTTGCCCGCTGGTCCGATTAGTCCAGCAACATCCTCTGTACATTCCCCGAATGGGGAAGGTTGCACCAATGCAGACTAGCCCCTATCATGGCGCGGATTTGTCCGTTCCAGAACCCCTCTTCGACGGGGCCGGTTCACTCTTTCTTTGGCCAAGGTTAATCTCATGCTCAAGTCCCCACTGTTGCCCCGTTTCGGGGATCTGGTCGTTGCCATCGTTGACGATGTGCTGGGTCAGGGTCTTACCCTCGACCGCGCCTATGCCCGTCACTTCTCCGGCATCGAACTCAAACCGCAAGAACAGGCAAGGATTGCCCTGGTCACCGGCGATCTGCTGCGCCGCCTCAGCCTCTACTGCTTCCTCACCGGCATCCAGGTCCGTCAGGCGGAGAAGAATGTCTGGCCGCTGCTGCACAGCTGGCACGCCTTCCACAAGATAGATCAGCCCAACCACCCGACCCTGGATCGCTTCAACGAGGAGGCGTTCCGCCGCCGCCTGACCGAGGCCAAGAAGAACCCCGTGCTGATGGACGGCTGCCCTGCCTGGCTGGAAAAACTCGGCAGCGAGCAACTGGGCGACGCCTGGCCGGCCGAGCGTGCCGCCCTGGCCTGGATGCCCAAGCGTTACCTGCGGGTCAACACCCTCAAGTGCACCCGGGACGAGCTGCAAGCCATGCTGGCCAAAGAGCATGTCACCACAGTGCCCGTCGACGGAGTGGAGACCGCCTTGCAAGTGACCTCGGACGCCGCCCTGTTCCGTACCCAGGCCTTTGCCGATGGCTGCTTCGAGCAGCAGGATGCCGGCTCCCAGCTGGTGGCCGCGGCCCTCGACGTCAAGCCCGGCATGCGGGTCATCGACGCCTGTGCCGGTGCCGGCGGCAAGACCCTGCACCTGGCCGCCATGATGCAGGGCAAGGGCCGTCTGCTGGCCATGGACGTGGAAGAGTGGAAACTGGAGAACCTCAAGCAGCGCGCCCGCCGCGCCGGTGCCCACAACGTGGAGACCCGGGTCATCACCAGCAGCAAGACCGTCAAGCGCCTGAAAGAAAGCGCCGATCGCGTGCTGCTGGACGTCCCCTGCTCCGGCCTTGGCGTGCTCAAGCGCAACCCGGATGCCAAGTGGCGCGACACCGCCGAGCGCCTGCCGGTGCTGGTCGCCCTGCAAGAGGAGATCCTGCAGCGCTACAGCCAGATGGTGAAGGTGGGCGGCCTGCTGGTCTACGCCACCTGCTCCATCCTGCCCGAGGAGAACCGCCAGCAGGTGGACAAGTTCCTCGCCGCCAACGAGCACTTCCGCCTGATCGGCGATCACAACGTCAGCCCGGCCGAGACCGGCTTCGACGGCTTCTACATGGCGCGCCTCGAACGCATCGCCTGATGTCTGTCGTGGGCACAAAGAAAAGGGGAGCCAATGGCTCCCCTTTTTGCATGGTATGGATGCGGCCTTATTCGGCGGCAGCGTCATCCTGCTTGTGCTTGGCGGCAGTTTCCTTGATCAGGGTCTGCAGCTCGCCGGCCTGGAACATCTCGATCATGATGTCGCAACCACCGACCAGCTCGCCCTCGACCCACAGTTGCGGGAAGGTGGGCCAGTTGGCGAATTTCGGCAGCTCGGCGCGGATGTCCGGGTTCTGCAGGATGTCGACATAGGCGAAAGGCTCGCCGCAGGACATCAGGGCCTGGGAGGCCTGGGCAGAGAAACCGCAGCTGGGCAGCTTGGGGGATCCCTTCATGTAGAGGATGATGGGATTCTCAGCCAACTGCTGTTTGATCTTTTCAATAGTTTCCATAAATGCCTCACTGGAGCGATTTCGGCGGCCATTCTACTGCAATCCGGGCAGACCACAAACTGGCAAACCGTTGCGAATGAAAGAAGTCATGCATCAATACGCCGCAGCTTGATCCGGATCATGGCAAGAATCAAGGGTTGTTCGCCCATCTTTGATACTGCTACAATCGACGGGCTTTGGGCCGTCTGGCCCCCTCATTTCAAGAACAATTCTTTTCAAGATAGAAAAGAGTACGCAATGTCTTGCAACCGTCGCCTTCGCACGGACCAGCCAATGGAGAGTAGAAAATGGCTTTCGAACTTCCCGCTCTGCCCTATGCAATCAATGCTCTGGAACCGCACATCTCCCAGGAAACTCTGGAATACCACCATGGCAAGCACCACAACACCTACGTGGTCAACCTGAACAACCTGGTGCCGGGTACCGAGTTTGAAGGCAAGTCTCTGGAAGAGATCATCAAGACCTCCACTGGTGGCGTCTTCAACAACGCTGCCCAGATCTGGAACCACACCTTCTACTGGCACTGCCTCTCCCCGAACGGCGGTGGCGAGCCCACTGGCGCTCTGGCCGATGCCATCACCAAGGCCTTCGGCTCCTTCGCCGAGTTCAAAGATGCGTTCACCAAGTCTGCCATCGGCAACTTCGGCTCCAGCTGGACCTGGTTGGTGAAAAAGGCTGACGGCTCCTTGGCCATCGTCAACACCTCCAACGCCGGTTGCCCGCTGACCGAAGCCGGTACCACCCCGCTGCTGACCGTCGACCTGTGGGAACACGCCTACTACATCGATTTCCGCAACCTGCGTCCGAAGTACATGGAAACCTTCTGGGCCCTGGTCAACTGGGAATTCGTGGCCAAGAACCTGGCTGCCTGATAAGCCTTTCTTGCCAAAACGCCCCGCACTTGCGGGGCGTTTTTTATGGTCGAACACCTGCCATCGACAACAAAGGCGCCCGCAGGCGCCTTGTGGAAGATGACCGTGCTTACTGGTCTATCTCGTCCATGTAATCGTCGAGGTTGCCATCATCCGCCGCCTCTGGCTTCTGCTCCTGGAGCTCGGGTTTGCGGCCCGTCACCTTGCCATCGTTGTACTGCAAGTAGAAGTCCTTGGTCAGGGCGTAAGGATCCAGCGCGTTGTCGATGATGCGCTCCTGATCGATCAGCTTGGAGCGGGTACCGAGGCCATCCAGCGCCCAGTGCACCACCTTCAGCGGGAAGGTCAGCAGGGCATAGGGGAAGTAGATGGTATCGATGGTATCCCCAACCAGTTGCCGGGTGGTGGTGGGACCGTAGACCGGCACCATCAGATAGGCGCCATCCCCGATGTCGGCCTTGCCGAGCACGGTGTCCATCTCCAACGTGTTGCGAGCCAGGCCCGCATGCTTGGCCACGTCGAACAGACCGAGCAGGCCCACAGTGGTGTTGAGGGTGAAGCGGCCCAGGTTGGTACCGGCCCCTTTCAGATCACCCACCAGCAGGTGGTTTACCATGCTGCTCGGCTCGTCGAAGTTGTCCACGAAATTCTCGATGCTGTCCCTCACCCCTTGCGGAACATAGCGGGCATAGCCGTGTACCACGGGGCGCGCCACATAGGGCTCCAGCACGTCATAGTTGACGGCCCACATGGCACGGTTGGGCCCCTGGAAGGGGTCGCGAGGATCGCTGGCCGTGCTGGATGCCCCGGGGCGGCTCGGGGTCTCGCCGAGATCCAGGCTCTCCGGGCCCGGCTTGGGAGGGCCGCCCGCACAGCCCGCGAGCAGCAATGCCACCGCCAATGCTCCTGAACGCAGATACATATGAAAGTCCTAAGATTTTTTTGGGTATTGATATGAATTATACAGGGGGCCCACCCCAAGGGGTGGGCCAAAAGCGTATTAGAGGGCGTGATCGATGCGGATGTCAATCGGCGCTGTGGGGATGGTGCTGGTCGGCACGGTGACCGAAACCCCTTCAAAGGCGCCTTCCTTGTTCATGACGTTGCCGCCCCGGGAGAGGCGCGCCTTGAACTGCAGCTCGGCATGGGCCGCCAGCTTGCTCCCCTCCATCATGGCATCCCCGTCCCCCAGGGAGAGGGTGAGCGGGAGATGCGGGCCTGCAATGCGCTTGACCGCGATGGGCATGGGCGGACCGTTGGGGATCACCGCAAAGACGAACAGATGGGCATCTTCCGGCATCTTGATGCCCGGCGCCAGGGTGATGTGCAGGGGGAACTCCCCCTCTTTCACCGCCAGCACCTCGGCTTGTGCCTGGCCTTCGGCAGACGGGGTAGTCACGGCGATGCCACGCTGGCCAAGCTGCTGCCTGGCGTACTCCATGGAGCGCTCCACCATGGTGTAGCGGGCCGAGCCCGGCTCCAGCAGCGGCAACATCCCCTGCCAGCGGTCGAGGGCGGTCTGGAAATCCTCTTTTTGCAGGGCCATGAAGGCGTGGACGGAGCGAGCCTCGATGTTGGCCGGGTCCTCGGTAATAACCGCCTGCAACAGTTGATCCGCACGGGCTTCCTCCCCCGTCATCATCAGGGCCTGGGCATAGGGCACCGCCACCATGGCCTTCTGGGGCGCGAGGACGTAGGCACGCTCCAGCGCCTCGCGGGCCATCTCGGGATCATTGCCATCCAGGGTCAGGCGCCCCAGCAGCAGCCAGCCACGGTAGTCGTTCGGTTCTTCTTTTAGCCGGGTTCGCAGGGCCAGGGTGAAGTCCAGCAGATCCTGCTCGGTCACCCGGGCATCACGCTCCACCAGGATGCGATTGCTGAGCTCCCCCAACCGGCTGCTGGCATCCTGCCAGCGGCTCACCTCCTGCCAGGCGCCGAGCTTGGCGTAGAGGCCGATGCTCACCACCGCCAGCACCAGCACACCGGGGATCCAGATCAGGCTCTTGCCGCCACGGGCGGTCTGCTCCACGTCGGGAATGTCGTCCAGGAGGCTGCGCTGCAGCTCCACCAGGGATTCCGGCTCCTCCGCCAGTATCCCCTGCTCCCGCTCCTCCCCTATCTCCAGCAGGCGCTGGCGATAGAGCTGCTTGTTGAGGGCCGAGCGACTGATGCTCTGCCTGCCCTCGCCGCGCCACAGCGGCACGATCAGCGCCAGGCTCGCCAGCACCAGCAGGGCCGCACCCAGTATCCAGAATGGGGTCATGGTTTCTCTTCCTCTTTGAGCAGGGCGGACAGCCTGGCCTGCTCTTCTGCACTCAGGGTGCCTTCAGGCTGTTGCAAGGGAGCAGGGGCATGGCGGCGGCTTCGCACCACCACGGTGACGACGCCAATCACGATGACCAGCAAGGGGCCAAGCCAGAGGATCAGGGTCGAGGCCATCAGGGGGGGATCATAGAGAATGAAGTTGCCGTAGCGGGCCACCATGTAGTCCACCACTTCCTGCTTCTCCTTGCCCTCGCGCACCATCTGGTAGGTCTTGTCCCGCAGATCCTTGGCGAGCCCGGCGTTGGAATCCGCGATGTCCTGGTTCTGGCACTTGGGGCAGCGCAGCTCCTTAGTCAGCTCGCGAAAGGTCTGCTCCTGGGCGTCGCTCTCGAAGGTGTAGACATCGATGGCGGCGCGGGCCTGTCCGGCGCAGACGAGACCGGCCAGCAGCAACAGGGATGCAATCAGTGTTTTCATCGGGGAGGCCTCACTTCATGGCATCGAAGATGGGTTTGAGGGTACTGGCCCAGACGTCTGGGTTGATGTCCCCCACGTGGCGATAGCGGATGATACCCTGGCTGTCGATGAAGAAGGTCTCGGGCGCGCCATAGACACCGAGATCCAGCCCCAGCATGCCGTCCGGATCGTAGAGGTTGATCTGGTAGGGGTTGCCAAGCTCCGCCAGCCACTTGATGGCCTTGTCACGCTCGTCCTTGTAGTTCATGCCGACGATGTAGATCCCCTGCCCCGCCAACTCCTTGAGGTAGGTGTGTTCCCCGTAACAGGTCGGGCACCAGGTGGCCCAGACGTTGAGCAGCATGGGGCGCCCCTTGAGGATGCTCCTGTCGTGCTGCTTGCCCAGGTCATAGATGTCCTGCAGGGTGAACACGGGCACCTCCTTGTCCACCATCACGGATTCGAGCTTGGTGGGATCGGAGTAGAGCCCCTTGAACAGAAACACGGCCCCCATCAGGAAGATGATGAAGGGCAGCAGATAGAGCCAGGTCTTCTTGCTCATGCCTTGGCCTCCTCGTCACGACGTCCGAAGCGGTAGCGCTTGTCCAGCATGGCCAGCACGCCGCCGAGGGCCATGAAGACGCCGCCGAACCAGATCCAGCGCACGAAGGGCTTGTAGTAGATCCGTACCGCCCAGGCGCCGTTGTCGAGCTGCTCGCCGAGCGCCGCATAGAGATCCCGGGTAACCCCCGCATCGATGGCCGCCTCGGTCATCGGCATGCGGCTCACGGTGTACATCCGCTTCTCAGGTTTGAGCAGGGCAACCTGCTTGCCATCCCGGTGCACTTCCAGCACACCCTTGAAACCGTCGTAGTTGGGGCCGTTCTTCTCCTTGATGCCGGTGAAGACGAACTCGTAATCGGCGAACTGGACGCGATCGCCGGCCTGCATCCGCAGGTCCTTCTCGATGCTGTAGTTCTGGGTGCAGGCGATGCCGATGATGCTGACCGCGAGCCCCACGTGCCCCAGGATCATGGCCCAGTGGCTGTTGCCAAGCTTGCGCACGCCGGTGGCAAAACCGTGTTTGTGGGTGGCCCGCGCCCAGGTCTCCTGCACGCTGGTGACGATGATCCAGACGCCAAGCCCGATACCGAGCGCAGCCCAGGGTTTGAACGCCTCGGCAAAGAGTTTGGGCAACAGCAGAGCCGCGGCCAGGCTCAGCACCAGGGCGAGCATCACCTTGCCCTTGAGCTCACCGAGATCCTGGCGGCGCCAGCGGAACAGGGGGCCCACCCCCAGCAGCAGGGCGAAGGGGATGATGAGCCAGCTGTAGATGTGGTTGAAGAAGGGGGTGCCGATGGAGATGCTGCCAAGCCCCAGCTCCTTGTGCACCAGGGGCAACAGGGTGCCGAGCAGCACGGTGAGCAGGCCCGCCACCAGCAGGATGTTGTTGCCAAGGAGCAGGGTCTCCCGGCTCCACAGCTCATGCTTGCCGTGGCTCTTCACCTGGGAGCCCTTGAAGGCGAACAGCAGCAGGGAGCTGCCTATCACCGCCAGCAGGAAGCCCAGGATGAACAGACCCCGGGTCGGGTCCGAGGCAAACGCATGGACCGACACCAGCACGCCGGAACGCACCAAGAAGGTGCCGAGCAGGCTCAGGGAGAAGGCCGAGAGCGCCAGCAGCACGGTCCAGGCCTTGAAGGTGGCGCGCTTCTCGCTCACAGCGAGGGAGTGGAGCAGGGCCGTGCCCGCCAGCCAGGGCATGAAGGAGGCGTTTTCCACCGGGTCCCAGAACCACCAGCCGCCCCAGCCGAGTTCGTAATAGGCCCACCAGGAACCGAGCACGATGCCCAGCGTCAGGAAGACCCAGGCCGCCATGGTCCAGGGACGGGACCAGCGCGCCCAGGTGGCGTCCAGACGCCCCGTCATCAGGGAGGCGATGGCGAAGGCGAAGGCCACCGAGAAGCCCACGTAGCCCATGTAGAGCATGGGGGGGTGGAAGATGAGACCGGGATCCTGCAGCAGCGGATTGAGATCCCGCCCGTCCACCGGGAAATACGGCAGGGTGCGGGTGAAAGGATCCGAGGTGAACAGCACGAAGGCGGTGAAGCCCACCGAGATAAGGCCGAGCACCCCGAGTACCCGCGCCACCGCATCCAGGGGCAGGCGGCGGCTGAAGAGGGCCACCGCCGCCGTCCAGCCCCCCAGGGTCAGCACCCAGAGCAGCAGCGAGCCCTCATGGGCTCCCCACACCGCCGAGATGCGGTATTGCAGGGGCAGCAGGCTGTTGGAGTTGGTGGCCACGTACTGCACGGTGAAGTCGTTGTCGATAAATGCCCAGGTGAGGCAGAGAAACGACAGCAGCAGCAGCAGGAACTGGCTGTAGGCGAGCGGGCGGGCCGCCGACATCATGCCAAGACGGCCGAGATGGGCCCCGATCAGCGGGTAACTGCCCAGCAGCAGGGCGGTGGCGAAGGCCAGGATCAGTGAGAACTGCCCTAATTCCGGGATCATTGACTATTCCCTCTCGATTGCACGGAGAAACCTGCCGATTTGGCGGCATAAAGAAGTGAATTCTTGGAGCATACCGGCATCATTGCTTGGCTCCCTGCAACTGTGCCTCTGTGTACTCGGGCTTGAAGTGCATGCCGTTGGTGGCGTCGGCCACTTCCGGCGGCATGTAGTTCTCGTCGTGCTTGGCCAGCACCTCGAAGGCGGCGACCGTGGTGGCATCCTTGAGGGTGCCTTGAGCGACAATGCCCTGCCCCTCGCGGAACAGGTCCGGCAGAATGCCGTCAAACTCCACCGTCACCAGATGGCCGCCGTTGTCCACCAGCTTGAAGGCTACCTTGAGGCTCTGGGGATCCCGCACCACAGACCCCGGCACCACCAGGCCACCGATGCGCAGGCGCTGCCCCTCCTCGGGCCTGATCTTCTCCGGCCCCTTCCCTTCCACCAGCTCGCTCGGGGTGTAGAAGAGGTCGATGTTCTGGCTCAGGGCATAGAGCACCAGGCCAGTCACGCTGGCAAGGCCCAGGCTGATGGCCAGGATGATGGTGAGGCGTTTCTTGCGGCGCGGGTTCATAGGGTGTTCTCCATCTGCTGGGCCGCCTTGCGGCGAGCCTCCCGAGCCTGCTTGTTGCGCAGTTCGCCGAGCAGGCTGCGGGTCTTCAACCGGGTGGAAATGACGATGCCGACCAGGCAGAGCAGGGTCAGACCGAAGGAGAGCCAGACGTAGAAGGCATAGCCTCCCATGGCCATGAAATCACTGAACGAGGCAAAGTGCATGCTTACTTCTCCTGCCTGGCGATGTCGGCGACCCAGGGGCGGTGCCACTCCCGCATCAGCAGCTCATTGCGAAAACGCATCAGGGTCAGGGCACCGAGAAATGCGGCGAACGCCAGGATCATGATGAGCAGCGGCCACAGCATCTCGGGGGAGATGGAGGGTTTGTCAAACTTGGTGATGGTGGCCCCCTGGTGCAGGGTGTTCCACCACTCCACCGAGTAGTGGATGATGGGCAGGTTGATCACCCCGACCAGCGCCAGGATGCCGGCGGCGCGGCCCGCCACTACCTTGTCGCTGAAGGCGTTGTAGAGGGCGATGACACCCAGATAGAGGAACAGCAGGATGAGCTCGGAGGTGAGCCGGGCATCCCACACCCACCAGGTGCCCCACATGGGCTTGCCCCAGGCGGCGCCGGTAAAGAGGGCGATGAAGGTGAAGACGGCCCCCACCGGGGCGATGGCCGCCACCGTCATGTCTGCCATGCGCAGTTGCCACACCAGGCCGATGAAGGCGGCCACCGCCATGGTGGAGTAGGCGCCCATGGAGAGGATGGCGGAGGGCACATGGATATAGATGATCCTGAAAGAGTCGCCCTGCTGGTAATCGGCGGGTGCGAAAGCCAGCCCCCAAACGGTGCCGATGATGAAGGCGAGCAGGCTTGTCACGGCAAACCAGGGCAGCAGGGTGCCGGCCAGCCCATAGGCGCGCTCGGGTTTGGCATAAGGGTGCAACCATTTCCACATAGCTCACGAAACCTTTCAGTTATTAATTTTTAAGTGGCGAGGGCTACCATACCCATGGGGGAAAAACATCATATCCCCCGAAAGCAATAAGCAGCCATCCCCTTGATCTATCTCAACTATCTCGCCCCTAACAAGGCTTCAAACGAAAATCTTTTCACCAAATCAATCAGTTGACACTCACCCGCAACGCCGCCGAGATGGCCAAGGGCGTCAGGGTCAATGCCCCCACCAGCATGGCCCCCAGGATGGCGAGCTGACCGGCATAGGGCAGTCCCATGCTGGCCGCGTCGATGGCGGACGTGGCGAAGATAAGCACCGGAATATAGAGCGGCAGCAGCAACAGGCTGAGCAGCACGCCCCCCTTGCGCAGCCCTGCGGTCAGCGCTACTCCGACCGCCCCGAGCAGGCTCAGCACCGGCGTACCGAGCGCCAGGGTGGCCACCACGGCCAGATAGGTCTTCAGCTCCAGGGAGAGCAGGATGGCGAGCAAGGGGGAGACCAGCAACAGCGGCAGACCGGTCAGCAACCAGTGAGCGATCACTTTGGCCAGGGCCAGCAACCCCAGGGGATGGGGCATCAGCATCATCTGCTCCAGGGCGCCGTCACTGAAATCGTCACGAAACAGCCGCTCCAGGGAGAGCATAGCCGCCAGCAGGGCCGCCACCCAGATGATGCCGGGAGCGATGCGGGCCAGCAACTGGGGCTCGGGCCCGATCCCCAATGGAAACAGGGTGATGACGATGAGGAAGAACCAGAGCGGGTTGAAGATGTCGGCGCGCTGGCGCAGGGCCATCAGCAACTCGCGGTGAATAAGGTGTATGACGGCGCGCAGCATGGGCTACTCCTGCAACAGCGAGGTCAGGGAGAGGGTCTTGAGCCGCCCCTGCATCAGGGTCAGATCCTGGTGGGTCGTAAGGACCACCATGCCCCCCCTGTCCGCATGGGCGAGGAACAACTGCTCCAGCACCCTGACCCCCTGCTTGTCGATGGCGGTGAAGGGCTCGTCCAGGATCCAGAGCGCCGGTCGCTCGCTCAGCCACAACCTGGCCAGCGCCACCCGTCGCTGCTGCCCGGCGGAGAGCTGCCCCGCGGGATAGTCTTCGAAACCGGCTAGGCCGACCTGGGCCAGCACCCGCCAGAGATCCACGCCGTCCCCGGCAGGGCCATGAAGCTTCTGGTAGAAGGAGAGATTCTCAAGGGGGGTCAGGGTCGCCTTGACGCCGGGCTGATGGCCCAGGTAAAGCAGGCTGGCGTGGTATTCATCCCGGCAATGGCGGATATTCTCCCCATTCCAGCACACCTCGCCAGCAAAGGGCTGGGAGAGGCCGGTGAGCAGGCGCAACAGGCTGGTCTTGCCCACCCCGTTGGGACCCTCAATCTGCATCAAATCCCCGGCACGCACCGCGAAGGAGAGATGTTCAAACAGGGTGCGATCTTCACGCACGCAGCTCAGATTGTTCGCTTGAAGCAGCATGGGGATGTAATCGTTGAAAATGAGGCGGCCTGCATCTTAACACAGGATCCGGAGGCGTCTTTTCAAAGATGCCAATAATCAACAGGATTTGTGGGGAAGATCGCGCCCCCACCAAAGAGATTGATGCCAAAGGATTATCACCGTCCCGGCATCGAAAAAGAGGTGGCTACGGGCCGAACAGAAAGCGGGGAGGCACCGGCCTCCCCGCGACACATCCGTCAGCTGCGTCCCTTTCGCAGGGAAATAAGCAGCTCCGCTTCCGCCTGGGGCAACTCACACTCGCTCATCACCTCGTCCAGATCGGCACCAAGCTCCACCATCTTGGCGGCGCGGCTGTAGAGGCGGCGCTCCGGATCCTGCAACGTCAGCTCCTGCTGGCTGTCGTGGATCTTCTGCATGGCCCCTTCTGCGGCTTGCAGACGCTGACCCATGCCGATGGCGCCCGTGTGCAGCTCCATCATCTGCTTGCGCAGACTCTCGAGCTGCCCCTGCAGCGCTTCCACCCTGGCCTCGGACTCTCGCTGGCGACGACGGTGCCCCAGGATCCCGTAAAGGGCCAGCACCAGTGCGAGCAAGGACAACCCCAAGGCTGCAAATTCAATCATCAAACCATCACCTTACCGTCACAGGGAGGCGGACAGGTGCCATCGCCCCCGTCCGCACGTTCCCGTCCCTGTTACAGGGAACCAATGTCTTCCCACTCTTCGTCGGAGAGCAGCTTGTTGAGATCCACCAGGATCAGCAGTTGGCCGTCACGGTTGCTGACGCCCTGGATGAACTTGGCGCTCTCCTCGGTGCCCACCGCCGGGGCGGCATCGATCTCGGAGGAGCGCAGATAGACCACCTCGGCCACGCTGTCCACCATGATGCCGATCACCTGCTTCTCCGCCTCGATGATGACGATGCGGGAGTTCTCGCTCACGTCCCCGGCCGGCAGGCCAAAACGGGAGCGGGTATCGATGACGGTCACCACGTTGCCACGCAGGTTGATGATACCCAACACGTAGTCAGGTGCACCCGGAACCGGAGCGATTTCGGTGTAGCGCAACACTTCCTGAACCTGCATCACGTTGATGCCATAGGTCTCGTTTTCCAACTGGAAGGTCACCCACTGCAGCACTTCGTCTTCGGCCAGATTCTGTGCAATATTGCGCTTCTCTGTCATCTTCTTGATCCTTGTATGAACCCGTCAACGGGTAAAATTAGCAATAAAACCATGGTGATGCCGATGTTGTCAGCGGCCTTCGATGTTCACGCCCCGTCCTAGCAGCAGCAAGAGCTCCCTGACGTGCAGCAAGGCACACATCTTCTCCTTGACCATGCCGGCCAGCCAGGGGCGCTTGCCCTCCTGATGGCGCCACTTCACCTGGTCCCGGTGCAGCAGTTCTGTGCCCTTCAACTGGTGACAAGCCAATCCCCAGGGTGATTCTCCCAGCATAATCAGATATTTGTAATCGTCCATCTCCAGATGCTGGCCCGGCATGACCCACTGGGCCGTGTCCACCACGTTCATCTTCTGTTCGCGGGAGGTCATGATCCCCTTGTACCAGCCCGGTTGGCCGAAGAGAGACGTCACCTCCCCCAGTTGATGGATGCCCCCCAACTCGGTCAGAGGCACCGCAAACGTCACCCCGGCCACATCGAAGAAGAGCGCCTGAAACTCGTTGCCGGTATCCAGGTTCTCCCAGGTCGACGGTGCGGGCGCCGCTCCGAGGGCGGGTGCGGGTTCCGCCACTGCGAGGGCGACGGGCTCGACCTCCTCCGCCACGGCTTCCACCACCGGCTCTGCCAGGGCGACCAGAGGCTCACTGTAAACCACCTCCGCCTCGAGCTGGAATGGCTCGACATGCACCTCTTCGTGGCTCAGGGCATCCATCTCGAACTGGACCTGTCCCACCTGGGCAAGCAGCTCGCTCAACTGGGCCAGCCGGGTATCGGCTTCAAGATAGGGGGTGGCAGCCACCTCCGGCACGGCGACGGTCTGACGTTGCAACGCAGGGGCCGGTGCTTCGTCTTCGGGATCTTCCCGCAGCAGGGCATCGTCCAGCAGCAGGGAGTGGAAATAGTCGTCCATGGCCCGAACCTGGGTGGTCTCTCTCACGGCATCACCTCCTGGGTCCGTTGACGCTCCAGCGCGTCGAGATGGTTGAGCAGGGTCTCATAGGCATAGGTGCCCCGGCTGCCCGGTGCATAGATGGAGGGAGGAATGTGCACCAGACTGGCATCCCTGAATTTGGTGTCGATGGGAATGACCGCATTCCACACCGCCTCCCCATACTGCTCCTTGATGGACTGCAATGTCATCAGGGAGGCGCGGGTACGCTTGTCAAACATGGTCGGAATGATGGTGTAGCGGAACTTCTCCCGCTTGGAGCGCTGCATGATCTCGAAGGTCTTCATCATCCGCTCCAGCCCCTTGAGGGCCAGGAATTCGGTCTGCACCGGCACCAGGATGCGATCGCAGGCCGCCAGCGCGTTCACCATCATCACCCCCAGCACCGGCGGACAGTCGATGAGCACGTAGTCGAACTGATCCTGCACCCGCAGCAGAGCGCGCTTGAGCACCAGCCCCATCCCTTCCCGGTTGCCCATCACCCGATCCAGCGTGGCCAGGGTAATCGAGGCGGGCAGCAGGCTGATGTTCTCGAATCGGGTCTTGAGGGTCATCCGGTTGACCAGCTCTGCGCTGGGTTTGGCCGCCTGGAACAACTCGTACAGGGTGCCTTCCAACCTGTCCGAGTCGAAATCGAGATAGGAGGTCAGGGAGGCGTGTGGGTCGGTGTCGATCAGCAGTACCCGCTGGCCACGCTGGGCCAGAATGCCCGCCAGGGAGACGACCGTGGTAGTTTTACCGACTCCACCTTTCTGATTGGCAACCGTCCAAACAATCACTGTATCAATCCTGCCTTGTTGTTATGCGTATGCCCCCACCGGGCAGCGCGATCACCCTGATCTTTTCACTGTCGACACTCTGCGGTGCGTCCTGCACCGGTGCCGCCGTCAGCGGTTTGACGGGGGCTGGCGGCACCCAGGCGAACCTGGATATGGCGACCACCACCTTGCGATTCTGTAATCGTCCCTGCTCGGTGCCATTGTCGACGAAGGGGGAAAACTCTCCGTACGCCTCGTAGGCGAGCCGACCGGGAGCCACCCCCTTGCCCACCAGGGCATTGAGCACTGCCTCGGCGCGGGCCGCTGACAATGTCCAGTTGGAGCGGAAAATTTCGTTGTTTATCGGTTGGTTATCCGTGTAGCCCCGCACCCTGACATAGTTATCGACCGGTTTGAGAATACCTGAAAGCGTATCGAGCACGGGTGCGGCATTGCTCCCCAGAAAAGCGCTGCCACTGTTGAACAGGAGACCTGAACTCAGCTCCACCGTCAGCCAGTTGTCATCCTGCGCAAGCTTCACCACCCCTGCATCGACCAGGGCGCCCATGGACTCCTGGATCTGCATGTCGATCTGCGCAAGAGCCGTGCCATCTTGCGAGACGGGCGTACCCGTGATGGGGGCCCGCGAGGGGGACGCAGAGGCCTGGCTCTCCAGCAGGCTGGGGGCGGCCGAGACCGGGTTGTCCAGCAAGGAATTACCCCGCCCTTCCAGCAGGCCATCGCTGCGCGGCGCCTGGTTGAAGGCCTGGGTCATGCCCTCGATGACGGCGCGGTACTCCTCCTTGTTGACGATGGCAACGGAGTAGAGCACCACGAAAAGGGCGAAGATGAGCGTCATGTAATCGGCATAGGAGACCAGCCAGCGATCGAGATGCTCTCGCCCTTGCAGGTGCAAACGATAGCGCTTGCGCATGGCTACTCCCCTTTCAGATAAGCCCGTAACCGCCTTTCAACCTGCGGGCCGTTCTCCCCGTGGGCGATGGCCAGAAGCCCCTCCAGGGTCATCTCCTGATAGAGGCCGTAATGGTAGTGGAAGGCGCGCAACCGATTCGCAATCGGCAGATAGAGCAAGTTGGCAAAGCCCACCCCGTAGATGGTGGCGACGAAGGCCACGGCAATGCCCGCCCCCAGGGTGCCTGGCTCCTCCAGATGAAACATGGCCTGGATGAGGCCAATCACGGCCCCGATGATGCCGATGGTGGGGCTGTACCCCCCCATGGACTCGAACACCCTGGCCGAGTGCTCGTTGCGCTCCTGCTCGATGTCGATGTCCGCCTCCAGCAAGCTGCGGATATCCTCGATGGAGACGCCATCCACAATCATGGAAAGCCCCTGGCGGGTGAAGGGATCGGGCTCGGCCTCGGCCTGGTTTTCCAGCGCCAGCAAGCCTTGCTGGCGGGCGAACTGGGCCCACGCCTTCAGGCGCTCGGCCTGCTCCGCAAGATCCAGCTGCGGCGGAAACAGCATCCAGGTTGCCTGCCTCAGGGCACTGAGCAGGTACCTGCGGGGAGTCTGCAAGATCACCGCCCCCCAGGTTCCCCCGACGACGATGACAAAGGCCGGGCCATCCAGCAGGGTCAGCAGGCTCCCGCCATGCCACCACTGGGCGATGGCGACGGCCCCCAGCGCCAGCACCAGGCCGAGCATGCCCATGGTCAGCGACCCAACTCGACCAGAATGCGCTGGGCCACCCGATCCAGCGGCAGGGATTCGCTTGCTATGCCCGCCTTGGCAACGGCCTGGGGCATGCCATAGACCACGCAGGAGGCTTCATCCTGCGCCCAGATGGTCGCCCCCTGCTCCTTGAGCAGACGGGCACCGTCGCGGCCATCCGCACCCATGCCGGTCAGTACGATGGCCAGCACCTTGTCGCCATAGGTCTTGGCAGCGGAGGCGAAGGTAATGTCCACGCAGGGTTTGTAGTTGACCTTGTCATTGCCATCGATGATGCGAAGACGGGCACCGGGCCCGCGCCCTTCCAGCAACATCTGCTTGCCACCGGGGGCAAGATAGGCCTGACCCGGCTTGAGCACGTCGCCATCCTGCGCCTCCTTGACCCCTATCTGGCACAGCCCGTTGAGGCGGGCGGCAAAGGCAGCGGTGAAGGTGGCTGGCATGTGCTGGATCAGCAGGATGGGATGAGGGAAATCTCCCGGCAGCTTGGTCAGCACGTTCTGCAGTGCCACCGGCCCGCCGGTGGAGGTACCGATGGCAACCAGCTGGTAACTCTTGCCACTGCGCTTGAACGCGGCGGGAGCCGCCGCTGCCCGCGCAGGCTCGGGCTGGCGTTCGGCCAAGGGACGATTCAGGGTCCCCGTGACGGCGGGCCGGACGGCAGGCTCGGGGGCTCGGGGCCGGGTGGCCATCAGGAAGCGTTTGCGGGCGATCTCCTTGACCCGCTGCTGCAGCAGGTTGACGGCTTCGTCCTTGTCCCGGGCGATGTCTTCAAACTTCTTGGGCAGAAAATCGAGGGCGCCCGCATCCAGCGCATCCAGGGTTGCCTTGGCTCCCTCGTGGGTCAGGGAAGAGAACATCAGGATGGGGGTCGGACACTTGGCCATGATCTCGCGCACGGCGCTGATGCCGTCGAGCACCGGCATTTCAATGTCCATGGTAATGACGTCTGGCCGCAACTGCTGCGCCTTGTCTACCGCCTCCCGCCCGTTCTGGGCCGTGTCGATCACCGTCATCAGGGGATCCTGATTGATGATTTCGCTGACCCGACGGCGGAAGAAACTCGAATCGTCGACCACTAATACCTTGACTGCCATTGTTATTCTTTTAACTCCTTGAGCCTGGCGCTCAGTGGCGACGGGCATAGGCCTTGAGCAGGCTGGGCACATCCAGAATGAGGGCGATGCCGCCGTCGCTGGTAATGGTGGCGCCAGCCATGCCGGGGGTACCTTGCAGCAGGTTGTCCAGGGGCTTTATCACCACCTCTTCCTGACCGATGAGGTTGTCTACCACGAAGCCCACCTGCTGGGTCCCTATCTGGACGATGACCACGTGGCCCTGGTCCTGGCGGGCCGTCTTGCCGGCACCGCGTACCAGCCACTTGTGCAGGTAGAACAGCGGAATCGCCTTGTCACGGACGATGATGGTGAGCTGGCCATCCACCACGTTGGCCTTTTTCAGATCCAGGTGGAAAATTTCATTCACGCAACCGAGGGGCAGGGCGAAGGTCTGCTGACCCACCTCCACCATCAGGGTCGGCAGAATGGCCAGGGTCAGGGGAACCTTGATCTCGAGACGGGTGCCCTTGCCCCAGGTGGAATCGATGTGCACCGAGCCATTGAGGCTGACGATGCTGGTCTTCACCACGTCCATGCCCACTCCACGGCCGGAGATGTCGGAGATCTCCGACTTGGTGGAGAAGCCGGGGGCGAAGATCAGGTTGTAGGCATCGTTGTCGCTCATGCGCGCCGCGCTGTCAGCATCGAGCACGCCACGGCTGATGGCGATGGACTTGAGCTTCTCCGGGTCCATCCCTGCGCCGTCATCCTCGATGCAGAGCAGAATGTGGTCCCCTTGCTGGGAGGCGCTCAGGGTGATGGTACCCTGACGGGGTTTGCCCGCCTTCTCGCGCACGTCAGGCATCTCGACGCCATGGTCGCAGGAGTTGCGCACCAGGTGAACCAGGGGGTCGGCCAGGGCCTCCACCAGGTTCTTGTCCAGATCCGTGTCCTCACCCACCATCACCAGCTCGATCTCCTTCTTGAGGGTACGAGCCAGATCGCGCACCACGCGCGGGAAGCGACCGAATACTTTCTTGATAGGCTGCATGCGGGTCTTCATGACCGCGCCCTGCAGATCGGCGGTCACGACGTCGAGGTTCGCGACAGCCTTGGACATCTCTTCGTCATTGCTGGCGATGCCGAGGCTCACCAGGCGGTTTCTCACCAGCACCAGTTCGCCCACCATGTTCATGATGACGTCCAGGGTCTTGGTATCCACCCGCACCGTGGTATCGCTCTGTACCGCGCTGCTCTCGGCGGGAGCCGCCTGCTTGGCAGGGGCGGCCTTGGCTGGCGCTGGGGGCTCTGCCAGCGCGGGTTTGGCGGCCGCCGGCGCCTTGGGCGGCGTCACCGGGGCTGCGGGGGCAGCGGGTGCCGGGGCCTTGGGTTCGGGAGCGGGCGTAGGAGCAGATGCCAGACTGTGCTGGGGCCCCTGCCCACGGCCGTGCAGTTCATCCAGCAGGCGCTCGAACTCGTCGTCGTCGATGAGCTCGTCCACCTCTTTCTGGACCGACTGCAGGGGGGCCAGATCGGGGGCACCACCGTGCTGGCCCTGACCATGGAGCTGGTCGAGCAGGGCTTCGAATTCGTCGTCTGTGATGTCACCTGAACCGCTCAGCACGGGGGCGGCTGAGACCGTCGGCGCTTTGCCGACACCGTGCAGCTCATCGAGCAGGCGTTCAAATTCGTCGGCGGAGATCTCGTCGATGGAGCCACCGCCATTGACGGCGACAGGCGCCACCTCGGCGATGACCTCGGGTTCTGGTGCGGGTTCGGGCTCAGGCTCTGGCTGGGCCGCCACGCTGGCGGTACGCAGCTGCTCCTGCCCTTCCGGCTTGCACAGCTCGTGCAGATCGTGCAGCAGATCGGGAGAGGCGGGGCTTATCTCTTCGCGGTTCTGGACCTGGGCAAACATGACGTTGATGGCATCCAGCGCCTGCAAGATGACATCCATCAGCTCGGCACTGAGGGTCCGCTTGCCGTTGCGCAGCATGTCGAACAGGTTCTCGGCACCGTGACAGACATCCACCAGTTCGGTGAGGGAGAGGAAACCCGCTCCCCCCTTGACGGTGTGGAAGCCGCGGAAGATGGCGTTCAACAGGTTCTTGTCATCGGGCCGCTTTTCCAAGTCGACCAGTTGTTCAGACAACTGTTCCAATATTTCTGATGCTTCGACCAAAAAGTCTTGCAGTATGTCTTCATCAACTTCGAAGGCCATGCGTCACTCCATTAGAATCCCAGGCTAGACAGCAGATCGTCCACATCATCTTGACCATTGACCACATCTGAGCGGGTCTGCGGGTTCATGATGGGCCCTTCCGCCTCGATGCCGCTCGCTGGCAGGCTACGTGCCGAATTGTCGCTAACGCCCTCACCGAACATGGTCAGCATCTCTATCAACTTAGTTTCAACTTCCTGCACCAATTTGATCACCTTGCGGATCATCTGACCGGTCAGGTCCTGGAAATCCTGAGCCATCAGAATTTCCGTCAGCAGTTGTCGTAACTTATCGGCATCCGTCTCAGAAGCCTTAATAAAATCATTCAGTTGATGGCACAGCGCCTTGAATTGACCCAGCTCGAGATCCCGGCTCATCAGGGCATTCCAGTTGGGCATGACCAGCTGAATGTTGTCGTTGAGTCGATCGGCGATGGGAAGGCTTGCCTCGACCGCATCCATGGTGCGATTGGCCGCCTTGTCCGTCATGTCGATGACATAGCTCAGACGCTCCCGGGCATCCGGGATCTCATGGGTGGCCAGGTCGGGGATCCTGGGATCCAGGCGAAAATCCTGCAATGAGTTGTGCAATTGGCGGGTCAGCTGCCCCACCTTGTCAAACAGGGCCGCCGCGTTGGGGGCGCACACATCGGCGAGGATGGTATCGGCCTGTTCAAACTCTTCCCGCTCCAGGTGGGCAACCAGCATCCTTGCCTGGTCAAGCGAGATCATGGCACTCGTTTTGGCCTTCATCCCTGCCGCTCCTTAGCCGATACGTTCAAAGATTTTGTCGAGCTTCTCTTTGAGGGTGGCAGCGGTGAACGGCTTGACGATATAGCCATTGACCCCGGCCTGGGCGGCTTCGATGATCTGCTCGCGTTTGGCTTCGGCAGTCACCATCAGAACCGGCAGGTGCTTGAGCTTGTCGTCGAGGCGAATCGCCTTGAGCAGGTCGATGCCCTGCATGCCGGGCATGTTCCAGTCGGTGACCACGAACTGGAAGTCGCCATTTTTCAGCATCGGCAACGCCGTGTTGCCATCGTCTGCTTCATGGGTATTGTTGTATCCCAGGTCACGCAGCAAGTTCTTGATAATCCGGCGCATCGTTGAAAAGTCATCGACGATGAGGATTTTCATGTTCTTGTCCAAAGTTCCTCCTAAATAGCCGCCAAGACGGCTCACTTACATGATGCAGATCGCAGGTTTTATGGTGCGGATTATGCCTTAGAGTTGTGCTCCAGTGTAGCCAGTACAACCACTTATAAATTCCAATCTCGCAAACGGGCGCGCAGCCTGTGCATGGCCTGACTATGAATCTGGCTCACCCGAGACTCACTCACACTCAATACTTCACCGATCTCGCGCAGATTCAGCTCTTCATCGTAATAAAGGGAGAGCACCAGCGCCTCCCGCTCCGGCAGGCGGGCGATGTGCTCGGCCAGGGCCCCCTGGAAGCGCTCGGCCGCCAGATCGTCGAATCCTCCCTGACCGTTGCCTTCATCGGGATGACCGATGACATCCTCGCTGACCCCCAGATCCTCGATGCCGATGATCTTGCCGCAGGAGACATCCTGCAGCATGGCATGGTACTCCCCGAGGGACACCCCCATATTGGCGGCCACCTCGGTGTCTCTGGCATCCCGGCCATGGGCCTGCTCCACGTTCTCGATCGCTTCTGCAATGGCACGGCTGTTGCGGTGCACCGAGCGGGGCACCCAGTCTCCGCGGCGGATCTCGTCGAGCATGGCACCACGGATGCGGATGCCGGCATAGGTTTCAAAGCTGGCGCCCTTGCTGCCGTCAAAGTTGCGGGAAGCTTCGAGCAGCCCAATCATACCTGCCTGGATCAGGTCATCCAGCAAGACACTGCTTGGCAGGCGAGCCAATAAATGCTGGGCAATCCGCTTGACCAGCGGAGCGTGTCGCTCGACCAGCACGTAGGAATCCTGATGACGCAAGTATGCTTGGGCTTTATTCACGGGAGTCTTCCTGTGTTATGACCGGCTTTTGCAACAAGTTTTCCAGGAAAAATTCGAGGTGGCCGCCCGGCTGATTCGGGATGGGCCAGCTCGCCGCCTTGTTCGCCAGGGCACGAAATGCCAGGGCGGCAGGGGATTTTGGAAACGCCTCAACTATCAGTTTCTGCTTGCGCACCGCGGCCCGCAGGTTGGTGTCGTAAGGCACGCAGGCCACCAGCTCCAGGGAGGTATCCAGGAAGCGGTCGGTGACCCGGGTCAGCTTGGCGAACAGCTCCTGCCCCTCGCGCAGGGAGCGGACCATGTTGGCCACCACCTTGAAGCGGAACACACCGTGATCCTTGGAGAGGATCTTGATGAGCGCGTAGGCATCCGTGATGGAGGTGGGTTCATCGCACACCACCACCATGATGTCCTGGGCGGCACGGGTGAAGCTCAGCACCATGTCGGAAATCCCCGCCGCCGTGTCCACCAGCAACACGTCCACCTGGGTCTTCATCTCGCTGAAGGCGCGGATGAGCTCGGCATGTTGTACCGGGGAGAGCTCGACCATGGACTGAGTGCCCGAGGTGGCTGGCACTATCATCATGCCGTAGGGCCCCTCGACGATGATGTCATCCAGGGTGCATTCCCCCGCCAGCACGTGGGAGAGGTTGCGATGCACCCTCAGCCCCAGCATGACGTCGACGTTGGCCAGACCAAGGTCGGCGTCCAGCACCAACACCCGCTTGCCCTGGGCGGCCATGGCTCCCGCCACGTTCAGGGTCACGTTGGTCTTGCCGACGCCCCCCTTGCCTCCGGACACGGCGATCACTTTCACTCGATTGTTTTGACGCATTTTGCGCAGACCACTCGCCTGATCCATATACATGTTACTCATAAAACTCCGAATCTTCGGATTCGCCAAAACCCGATCCCCAGAAATAGGGATCTTCTGCTTCCCGTTCCAGCGACCCCATGGCGGCACCGACCAGCAGCGCCGCGTTGGCAACTTGAATATCTTCCGGCACCCGTTGCCCGTCGGTGATGTAACTGATGGGCAGGGCGTTTTGAATGCACACGTTGATCACTTCACCCAGATTCAGGCTCTCGTCGAGCTTGGTCAGAATGCAGCCGGAGAGCGGAATGCGCCGGAAGTGATCCACCGCCTCCTGCATCACACGTCGCTGGGAGGTGGCCGACATGACCAGATAACTGCGGATGCGCACCTTGGCATTCTTCACCAGGGTGTCGAGCTGTTCGGTCAGGCGGATATCCCGCTGACCCACCCCGGCGGTGTCGATGAGCACCAGCCGGCGATGGCGGAACTGATAGAGGGCACTGGCCAGCTCTTCGGCGTCCCGCACCTGCCGCACCGGGCAACCCATGATGCGACCATAGGTCTGCAGCTGTTCGTGGGCACCGATCCGGTAGTTGTCCGTGGTAATGAGCGCCACCTGCTCGGCGCCATACTTCATGGCAAAGCGGGCCGCCAGCTTGGCGATGGTGGTGGTCTTGCCCACCCCGGTCGGTCCGAGCAGGGCCACCGCCCCTCCCTGACGCAGGATCTCGTCCTCGCTGATCTTGAGCTGGGCCGTCAGCACCTCGGCCAACTGGGCCATGGCCTGATGGATCGGCATGTCTTCGGGGATGAGGCCCGCCAGCTGATCGGCGAAGGCATCGTCGAACCCCATCTTCTTGAGTTCCTTGATGAGCAGGGCGCGCATGGGTTCGCGGCGTTCCACCTCCTGCCACATCAGGCCGGAGATCTGGTGCTCCAGCAGCTTGCGGATGCTGGCCATCTCCTTGCGCATCCCCTCCATCTCCTGATCCCGCTGGGCGGACTGGGCCTGGCGCGGGGCGGCGGCAGGACGGGCCTTGGGCTTGGCGGACTCGGGAGCGGCGCCCCACTGGCCCTGTTCGGCCAGGGTTCTGGGTGCACTGGCCGCGCCCGCCAGTCCGGCGGACTGGGTGCCGGCAGCGCCATTGGCGGGCCAGGAGGCCGAAGCTGGCTGACCGTTGCCTCCGTTGCCAGACCATGATCCCGGTGCGCCATTGCCACCCGCCGGGTTGGCCGGATTGAGCTTCTGCTGGCGTGCCAGCAGGGCCGCCAGGGTATCGGCGTAGTATTCGTTCTGTTCCTTGGGTGGCGCCGACCTCGTCATCTGCTTGCCCGCAGACGAGATATTGACGCTCTCTTCATTCAACTGACGGCGAACCGGCGCGTCTTTAGGCCCCGGTACCTGGGATTGATAATCGACGGCCGCGACTATCTCCACCCCACCGGTGACCTTTTTGTTGGACATGATGACGGCATCGGGTCCGAGAGTCTCCTTGACCTCGGCCAGCGCCGTGCGCATGTCTTTGGCAAAAAACCGCTTAATCTTCACCCGTCATCTCCGCTAACTAGCCCTGTCCCACCGCACTGACGATGCGGATCTGCTTGTCGTCAGGCACTTCCTGATAGGACAGCACGCGTAATCCAGGAATGGCATTCTTGACAAATTTCGCCAGGGTATTGCGCAATATCCCCGATGTCAGAAGCACGGCCGGCTGGCCTTCCAGTTCTTGTCGTTGAGTGGCTTCCACCAGGGAGCGTTGCATCCGCTCCGCCAGTCCCGGTTCGATACCGGCGCCATCTCCCCCACCTGCTTGCAGGGATTGATGCAATATACGTTCCAGTTCTGGTGACAAGGTGATCACCGGCAGCTCGGGCTCGGGGCCGGCAATCTCCTGCACAATCAATCTGCGCAGGGCGATCCGGCAGGCTGCGGTCAGCACTTCCGGGTCCGGGCTGCGGGGCGCATATTCCACGAGGGTCTGCAGGATAGTGCGCATATCGCGAATTGGCACGCCTTCATTGAGCAAATTCTGCAATACCTTCACCAGGTTGCCCATGCTGATCACCTCGGGAACCAGTCCTTCCACCAGCTTGCTCTGATGCTTCCCTATCATGTCGAGCAGTTGTTGCACCTCGTCATGACCCAGCAGCAGCGCCGCATGGTTTGAGAGGATCTGGCTCAGGTGGGTAGCCACCACGGTGGCCGCATCGACCACGGTGTAGCCAAGGGTCTGGGCCTGGGAGACCTGCTCCTTGGCGACCCAGACCGCCTCCAGCCCGAACGCCGGGTCCTGGGTAGCGATACCGTGGATCTGGCCGAACACCTGCCCCGGGTTGATGGCCATCTCCTTGTCGTGATAGACGGTGGCTTCCCCCGTGCTCACGCCCATCAGGGTGATGCGGTACTGGTTGGGGGCAAGATCCAGGTTGTCGCGAATGTGGACGGCAGGCACCAGAAAGCCCAGCTCCTGGGAGAGCTTCTTGCGCACCCCCTTGATCCGGTTGAGCAGCTCGCCCCCCTGATTCTTGTCCACCAGAGGTATCAGCTGATAACCCACCTCCAGGCCGATGATGTCCACCGGCATGACGTCGTCCCAGCTGAGATCCTTCTGCTCCACCGGGGCATCCCCCTGGGCCGGCATGAGTTCGCCGCTCGCCGCCTTCGCCTTGTTCTGCTTCTCGCGGCGCAGCAGCCACCAGGCGCCCGCCGCCGCCACCGCCCCCAGGCTCAGGAAAGCCAGGTGCGGCATGCCGGGCACGCTGCCCATCATCAGCAGGATACCTGCGGAGATCACCAGCGCCTTGGGATTTTCGAACAGTTGGCCGAGTACCGCTGTCCCCATGTCCTGGTCGGTATTCTGACGGGTGACGATGATGGCTGCGGCAATGGAGAGCAGGAGCGAGGGGATCTGGGCGACCAGACCGTCACCGATGGCGAGCAGGGTATAGACCTGGGCCGCTTCGCCGAAGGTGAGCTGGTGCTGCATCATGCCGATGATGAAGCCGCCGATGATGTTGATGAAGAGGATCATGATGCCGGCGATGGCATCCCCCTTCACGAATTTGGAGGCACCGTCCATGGAGCCGTAGAAGTCCGCTTCCTGAGTCACGTCCTGACGGCGCTTCTTGGCCTCTTCCTGGTTGATGAGACCGGCGTTCAGGTCCGCATCGATGGCCATCTGCTTGCCGGGCATGGCGTCAAGGGTGAAGCGGGCGCTCACCTCGGAGATCCGGCCCGCACCCTTGGTGACCACCACGAAGTTGATGATCACCAGGATCATGAAGACAATGATGCCCACGGCATAGTTGCCGCCGATCACCACGTTGCCGAACGCCTCGATCACATGGCCTGCCGCCGCGCTGCCGTTGTGGCCTTCCAGCAACACCACCCGGGTGGAGGCGACGTTGAGGGCGAGCCGCAGCAGGGTGGCGATCAGCAAGACGGTGGGGAAGGCGGCAAATTCCAGGGGGCGGCGGGTATAGACCGCCACCAGCAGCACCACGATGGAGAGGGCGATGTTGAATGAGAAGAGGATATCCAGCATCAGGGGCGGAATGGGGAGTACCACCATCCCCAGAGAGGCCAATACCAGCAGCGGCGTCCCTACCCCTCTGCTGAGCAGCCACTTGTACTCTTTGAAACGGCCCAGTCCCGCTTTGAATCCCATCGTGCTTCTCAATGATAAACTGCCAATGACGGATTAAAGCAAATATCAAGCCAAGGATTCAATGCATTGATCTATATGGCTTTTATTTTAACGCTGTCAGAAGTCCGTCGTTGGCGTCACGGGGAATGATGACAGGGGGGAAGCTGCCTTCACCAAGCAGGCCAAAGGCCATGGGGCGAGGCGACGCGCCTCGACAGGGAGATTGCGGCCTTGTTTGCGACACAAGGGAGAGATCGGATGGTGGGGCCATCCCACCGCTTTATTTGCGAAACGCGGGGAGCACAAGGGAGAGCACACGGGATCAGGCTGCCACCACTGCGTTATTTGCGAAACTCGGGTGGAATGGGCAGATCCGTGGCGATGGGGGTCGGGCGCCGGCCGCGGCCACGGCGGAACTTCTTGAGCTGATAGACATAGGCCAGGACCTGGGCGACGGCGGAGAAGAGCCCCTCCGGGATCTCCTGGCCAATCTCGGTGGCGTGATAGAGGGCCCGGGTGAGCGGCGGGGAGGACATGACGGGGATGTCGTATTCGCGCCCGATCTCCCGGATCTTCATCGCCACCTCGTCGACCCCCTTGGCCAGTACCTTGGGCGCCGCCCCCGGCTTGCCCGCATCGTATTTGAGCGCCACCGAGTAGTGGGTCGGGTTGGTGATGATCACATCGGCCTTGGGGACATCCCCCATCATGCGGCGCATGGCCATCTGCATCTGCAACTGGCGTATCCGCCCCTTGACCTCGGGCTTGCCTTCGCTGTCCTTGAACTCGTCCTTGATCTCCTGCTTGGTCATCTTCAGCTGGCGATTGTGGTTCCAACTCTGGAACGGCACGTCGATGGCGACAATGGGGATCAGGGCGCAGCAGAGGATGATCAGCATCCAGAGCAGCAGGTCCAGGGCATCGACGATGCCGCCGGGAAAGCCCTCGAGAGAGAGATTCAGCAGATGGTTGAACTGGCTCGACAGCATCCACCAGGCGAACAGACTGATAAACACCACTTTCGCGATGGATTTGACAAGTTCCACCAGGGATTGCACCCCGAACATCCTTTTGATGCCGCTCAGGGGGCTCAGCTTGCTCCACTTGGGCAGCATGGCCTCGGAGGAGAAGTTCATCCCGCCGAGCAGGGTGTTGCCGACGAAGGCGGCGATGATCACCAGCATGAACAGCAGCCCCAGAGGCTGGATCAGCTCCCCCAGCAGGGCGGGCACCATGGCCCCCATGGCATTGGGGTCGAACGCCTGGTCCCGGTCCAGGGTAAAGCCCATGGTGAGCACCTTGATCATGGCCCCTGCCAGACTCTCCTTGATCATCAGGAGGCCGAACACGGTCGCCAGCAGGACGCTGGCGGTACCCAGCTCCTTGGAACGTGCAATCTGCCCTTTTTCCCGGGCCTGTTGCAGTCGTTTGCCCGTGGGTTGCTCTGTGCGTTCCTGATCGGTATCAGCCATGCTGGCCTCCTGCCGGCATCAGCCGACTGGCGGCCCGCCAGACTGGCGGCAAAAGGGCCGCAACCGGGAGGGCCTCAGTCATGCTGGCCCCCGAAGCATTGGACGTTGATGAGCTCGCAGCTGGTCTCCTGCACCCGCTCCCAGAGCGCGTCGAAGTGTCCCATGAAGCCACCTATGGTGAGCCAGAGGATGAACAAACCCGACATCATGCTGACCGCAAAGCCGATGCTGAAGATGTTGAGCTGGGGGGCCGCACGGGTCATCACCCCGAACGCGAAGTTGATCAGCAGCAGGGCGATGATGGCCGAGAGCGCCATCACCAGAGAAGCCTGATACATGACCCCGAGAAAGCTCACCAGGCTGCGGATGGCAGGCAGGGTGAGCCCGCTGTCAGATACCGGCAGGGTTTCGAAACTCAGCACCACCATGCGCAGCATCAGCAGGTGGCCGTCCACCGCGAGAAACACCAGGGTCGCCAGCATCAGGTAGAACTGGCCCACCACGGGAGCCGACTGGCCGTTCATGGGGTCCACCAGGGTGGCAAAGCCCAGGCTGGTCTGCATGGCGATGACCTGACCCGCCATCACGAAGGTCTCCAGCAGGAACTGGGTCATGAGGCCGAGCGCGATGCCGATGAGCAGTTGCTGCCCCAGCACCAGGAAGCTGCCGAGGGAGAAGAGCTCGATCTTCGGCATGGGGGGCAGCAGGGGGGCGATGATGAGGGTGATCGCCAGCGCCAGGCCGATGCGGATATGGGCAGGGGCGAGCCGGCTGCCAAAGACCGCCATCACCATCAGGAGACTGCTCACCCGGGCCAGGGGCCAGAGGATGGAGGAGAGCCACTCCATGATGAGCGCCGTGGTGTAGGTCATGACAGCAACACTCCCGGCAGGGGCAGGCCAACGGGAGGACGCAGGCACCGGTCTGCCAGAGCGAAAGGGTGGCCCTTGGCTGGCATCAGCCCACCACCTCGGGGATCTGGCTCACCATCAGCTGGAAGAAGTCCATCAGACTCTGCAATCCCCAGTGAGCCCCCGCCCCCAGGGCCAGCAGGGTGACCACCAGACGGGGCAGGAAGCTCAAAGTCTGTTCGTTGATGGAGGTGGCGGCCTGGAAGATGGCGACCACCAACCCCACCATCAGGCTCGGCAGGATCACGGCGCACACCATGATGGTCACCAGCCAAAGCGCCTCGCGAAAGACGTCGACGAAGGTTTCAGGACTCATTGCTCGCTCCTTGTGATGGGTTTGCCCAAGGCCGCATCCTCCCGGCCTCCTCCTTCGAGAGGAAGAGAGGCCTCGCGCCCTCCCCGAGTGAAGGGGAGAGCCAGGGGGAGGGTCTGCCCTCCCCTAACCACCCGAGCCCAGCCCGAAGCTGGTGGCCAGGGAGCCCAGAATGAGGTTCCAGCCATCCACCATGACGAACAGCATCAGCTTGAACGGCAGGGAGACCAGCATGGGGGAGAGCATCATCATCCCCATGGCCATCAGGATACTGGCGACCACCAGATCGATGACCAGGAAGGGCAGAAACAGCATGAAGCCTATCTGGAAGGCGGTCTTGAGCTCGCTGGTGACAAAGGCCGGGATCAGCACCCGCAGCGGCACGTCCGCAGGCTCGGCCACCTGCACGTTCGCTATCTCCATGAAAGTATTGAGATCCTTGACCCGGGTCTGGGCCAGCATGAACTGGTGAATGGGCAGCTCCGCCTTCTCCAGGGCCTCCTTGGCCCCGATGGTCTCGGCCAGATAGGGCTGCAACGCCTCGTTGTTGATGCGATCCAGCACTGGCGACATGATGAAAAACGACATGAAGAGGGCGATGCCGATCAGCACCTGGTTGGAGGGGCTCTGCTGCAGACCGATGGCCTGGCGCAGGATGCCGAGCACCACGATGATCCGGGTGAAGGAGGTCATCATGATCACCATGGCCGGCAGGAAGGAGAGCGCGGTCATCAGCGCCAGCACCTGCAG
This sequence comes from Aeromonas sp. QDB17, assembly GCF_027705305.1. Classification (NCBI taxonomy): domain Bacteria; kingdom Pseudomonadati; phylum Pseudomonadota; class Gammaproteobacteria; order Aeromonadales; family Aeromonadaceae; genus Aeromonas; species Aeromonas sp. QDB17. Next base: position 56,571 of record NZ_JAPDBP010000018.1, on the reverse strand, counting down.
GGTCAGGCTGTACTCCTGACTGCCATCCGCCATGGTCTTGACGGTGAGTGCCGACATGCCGTCCTGGGCCATCGCCAGGGGCGAGAGCACCAGGGAGAGCAGTGCCAGCCACCGGGTCCAGTTAACGTTTTTCATGCTTGCCCATCAGTTTGCCCAGTTGCTCGGAGAACGCCTGGGGCTGGCTCTCGTCCAGCGGCTCCTCCAGGCGATAGAGGAAGTTGACCTGCTGCGGCGTCACCCCGACCAGCAGCTGCTGGCCGCCCACCTTGACCACCATCAGCTTCTCCTTGTAGCCAAGGGGCAGGGTGGCGATGACCTTCATCTGGCCCCCTCCCATCACCTGGGAAAGCTTGCTCTTCTTGAGCAGGAAGCCCAGCACCAGAATAAGGCCGATCACCATCAGGCTGGAGAGCAGCCAGGAGGTGAGGCTGGGGGGATTGGCCCCTACCCCCGGGTTGGCCAGGGCAGGCAGGGAAAACAGCCACAACGGGAGCACACGGATCATTTGAGCTTCTTGATCCTTTCAATCTGGCTGATGACGTCGGTGAGGCGGATACCGAACTTGTCGTTCACCACCACCACCTCGCCGTGGGCGATCAGGGTGCCGTTGACCAGCACGTCCAGGGGTTCACCCGCCACCCGATCCAGCTCCACCACCGAGCCCTGGTTCAGTTGCAGCAGGTTGCGAATGCTGATCTGGCTGCGGCCCACTTCCATGGCGATGGTCACCGGGATGTCCAGAATGGTGTCCAGCTTGCGCCGCTCTTCAGCGCTGATGGGGGCTTCGTCCTTCAACTCCTCCAGGGGGGCAGGCTTGGCTTCGGCCGTGACCTGCTCCTCCAGTGCGGCCGCCCAGGCGTCAGCCATCAAATCCTGCTCGTCATCGGTTCCGCTCATCTTCAATTCCTCAGTGTTGCAACACCTCCCCCGGGGGGAGGATCAATCAGGGTGTTTGTCAGAGATGCTTCGCTCGAGCTCTTCCAGCTCGGCTTCGCCATCAATGCGCACGCCCCCGCGGGTCACCAGATGCATCTCTGTCTTGACCCCGTCAGGGCGCTTGATTTTGTCGGTGATCTTGAGCGCCACGTTCTCCTTGGTGCGCCCCATCTTGGCGTGGAAGGTGGGCAAGTCCTCCACGAACACCAGCAGGTTCTCCGGCATCTCCACCGGGATGATGTCCCCGGGTCTGAGCTCCATCAGCTCACGCAAGGAGAGCTCTGTCTCCAGCAGCTTGGCCTTGAGCTCCACCTTGACGTCCATGATCTCGTCGCGCAGGGCCTTGCTCCAGCGCACGTCGGTATCCCCCTTGTCGCTCTGCACCCCCGCATCCAGCAGTTCGCGGATGGGTTCCAGCATGGAGTAGGGCATGGCCACGTGGAAGTCGCCGCCGCCGCCGTCCAGCTCGATGTGGAAGGAGCTCACCACGATCACTTCGGTGGGGCTGACGATGTTCGCCATGGCCGGGTTCACTTCGGAGTCGAGGTATTCAAAGCCCACGTCCATCACCGGCGCCCAGGCATCCTTGTAGTCCTCGAACACCAGCTTGAGCAGCATCTGGATGATGCGCCGCTCGGTGGGGGTGAATTCCCGCCCCTCGATCTTGGCGTGGTAGCGGCCATCACCGCCAAAGAAGTTCTCCACCAGGATGAAGACGAGCCGCGCCTCCATGGTGATGAGCGCCGTCCCCTTGAGGGGGCGGAAACGCACCATGTTCAGACTGGTGGGCACGAACAGGGTGTGGACATATTCGCCGAACTTGAGCATCTGCACGCCGTTGATGGAGACCTCGGCGGTGCGCCGCATCATGTTGAACAGGCTGATGCGCATGTGGCGGGCAAACCGTTCGTTCACCAGCTCCAGGGTCGGCATGCGGCCGCGGACGATGCGGTCCTGGGAGGAGAAGTCGAACTGGGCGATACCGGGATCCCCGGCTGATCCCAGCTCCTCCTCCTCGACATCGTCGACGCCGTGCAGCAGGGCATCAATCTCGTCCTGACTTAACAGATCGCTCACGCTTCACCTTTCATTGCATGACAAAGCCGGTAAACAGCACTTGTTCGATTACGGGAGAAGAGACCAGGTCGTTCAGCACCCGGCGGCACTCTTCCAGCGAATCCTGACGCAGCTTCTCCTTGCCCTCGAAGGTCATCAGCTGTTCAGCGGTCGCCGAGCTGAAGACCCGCAGCAAGGTGCCTTCGATCAGGGGAATGTTCTGTTTGGCCAGGGTTTCGTCGGCGGTGCCGCGCACCATCAGCTGGATCTTGATCTGCACCAGCCGATCCCGCTGGCCTCCCGCCACGTTGAACACGAAGGGACGGGGCATGCCCACATAGAGCGAGGGCTGGGGCGTGTTCGCCTCCGGCTTGGCCTCGCTCTTTTCGGCAGCGGGCTCATCCCCACCGGCGAGCATGAACCAGGCGCCGGCGCCGCCCCCGCCAAGGAGCACGACGGCCAGGGCGACTATCATGATCAGCTTCTTTTTCTTGCCTGCCGCCGGATCCTTCAGCGTCAGTTCGTTATCGTCTGCCATCCCTTGTCCACCCTAGTCTCAAACTTGTTCGGTATCATAAACTTACTTAAGAATGCATCAAGCATAGAAATCGATTCCGGCATCGTTTGCCGATTCCACCAGCAGCGTGAGGTTGCGAGCGCTCCCCTCGGCCTCTCTGCCATCGCTGCCGCCGCCATTTCCCCCCTGTCGCCCCTGGTCACCGAAACCGGACTGACCCTGGGAGGATGACTGCCCCTGCTGCTGGAAGGCTTGCTGCTGCGCCTGTTGTTGCACCACGGTCTGGCCGAGCTGGATCCCCTGCCCTGCCAGCATGTCACGCAGGCGCGGCATGGCCTGCTCCAGCATCTCACGGGTCTGGCCATGCTGCACCACGAAGTGCACGCTGGCCTGGCTGGAGGCATCCATCTGGATTTGGATCTTCATCTTGCCAAGCCCCAGGGGGTCTAGCTGGATCTCCGCCTGTTGCAGCTTGTCCGCCAGCATCAGGTTCACCTTGTGGTGCAGCTGCTCGGGAGCCTCAGGGGTCGCCAGCTTGAGGTGGGGCAGGCTCTGGGGCTCTCGTCTGACGGTCACCTCGGCCAGCGGTCTGTTCTCGCCGACCTGGCTCTGGGCCTGATGCAAAGGCTGGCTCCCCTCGGCGGGTTCACTGCCCTTGACCTCCATCCCCGACTGTTTGCCCAGCTCATCGAGCCGGGACTTGTCCACCGCGGGCTTCACCGACACGGCAACGCCGGCGGCCACCACGGGGGCGCTCTCCATCTGGTCCAGGCCCGCCGAGAGGGCCGTCAGGGGAGCCTGTGCCCCCTGGGATTCATGACGGGCCAGGATCTGCGGCGCCACCTGCACGGGGGCCGGGTCCTCCGTCGTCACGGGCTGGCTGCTCCCTGCATTCACCGCAGGCTCGGCCCCTGCACGGGCTCCCTGCCCGCTCGCGGCCTCAGCCTGTCTGGCCTCACCGGCGACAGGGGCGTCCTTCTCTGCCCCTGTCGCCGTCGCGGGCGGGACGGACTCCGGTGTGGCCGCAGAGGCCGGCCCCTGCGCCACCGTCCGGATCACGCCATCGCCATAGGCGCTGGTGGCATGGGAAGCGGTTGTCCCCTGTCCGGCCGACGCCAGGGGATTGGTCACCTGTGCCTCTTGCGATGAGTCAGCCCGGGTGACAGTGGGAGCCTGGGCGTTTTCTCCGGCCACTACTTTGGCGAGCAGGGCGGCACGCTCCTGACCCGAGAGAGGGGGCTCGCCCCCCTTGGCATCCGGCTCCGCTCCCTTGCCTGCCATGGGCTGGCGGGTCACCCCGCCCTGGTCGGCCACGGCGGTGTCATCGGCCAAGGGGGGCTCTTCGGCCCCCAGCGGCAGAGCCCCCTGACCGCTCGGCACGGCGCTGGCGCCTTGGGCCACACCGGGGTTGGCTTTCGTTTTGTTCCCTTCATGCTGACGCTCTGGCGCCATCTGCGGCAGGGAGGCGCTCCCCTCTGTCGCCTCCACGCTCTCTGCCAACCCCACGTCCTCTGCCATTCCCACCCCCTCTGCCATCCCAGGCGCAGCGGCGCCAGGCGGCAAGGGGTTGCCGTCCACAGACGCCGCCGCCTCACCGGCCATGGCGGGCGATGTCGGGGGCACCACCAGGCTCACATCCTGGCGCAGGGAGGCTTGCAACTGTTGCAGGAAGTCGTCGGGAGGCAGCTCCCCCTCGTCGTCCGCCCCCTTCGAGGAAGACGCGGACTCGGTGGCGGGCTCGTCAGACGCCAAAGATTTGGCAGCCGGGGCAAGCCCCTCCCGGGTGCCCTCGGCGGGCCCCTGGAGTGGTGGATTGCCCTGACTGGCTGGCGCCTTGCCCATCAGCTGGGCCATGGCCATGGCTTGCGAGAAGGCGGCCTTGCCCTCGCCTGACGGCTGCACGCCCCCTTCGCCCCCGACGGTGGGAGGCAGCAGGGTGGCGCTGCCATCGGCAGAAGGCGCCTGGGGGAGAGTGCTAATCAAGGGGGTCTGTATCATGCTGGGATCCCTGACGACGATTCGGTGACGGCCGCACGTGCGGTCATGGCTTGGCCCATCGGCCTCGCATGACTGGAAGAAAGCAAATTACAGGCCAGATTGGTGATAACGACGCAGGATGGCGTAGTCATCCAGCATCTTCTGCTCCTGGCGCTGGGCCTTCTGGCGCACCTTGTCCGCCTTCTTCTCCAGCAGCAGCTCGACCGCCTTGCGCCGCTGCTGGGCTTCGAGCCACTGGGTGCGGCACTCGGCCAGTGCCTCGCGCACCTGCAATACCCCTTGGTACTGCTGGGTCGCCGCGTTTTCGAGCTTGTTGATGAAGGCGTGATACTGGCTGTTCTGCTGGGGGCTGATCCCCTGCAGACCGCGCTCCGTCCACTGCTGGTGGTAGATCTGGCGATACTGGTTGAGGGCGTTTTGCTGATCCATGAACAGCTTGAGATCCTGCTGGGCCTTGGCCAGCGCCATGGCGGCCTGCTGTTCGGCCTCCTCCAGCCGACTCGCCAGCAACGTCAATCCTTTACTCATAAGGGCTCTCCACCGGTCAACGCATCAGGGGCATGGCCACCAGTTGCAGGGATTGCAGGCCTTCATCGTAGTGAATGACCTCGCGCATTTTCTGCTGCAAGAACTGATCCAGATAGGGTTTCTGGATGATGGCCCGGTCGATGCGCGGATCCGAGCCCTGGCTATAGGCGCCGATGGTGATGAGATCCCGGTTCTGCTGGTAGAGGGAGTAGAACTGCTTGAAGGTGCGCGCCAGCTCCATGTGCTCCGGTGAGGTCACCATGGGCATGACCCGGCTGATGGATTTTTCGATGTCGATGGCCGGATAGTGGCCCGCATCCGCCAGCTCCCGCGCCAGCACGATGTGGCCATCGAGGATGGCCCGGGCCGCGTCGGCGATGGGATCCTGCAGATCGTCCCCCTCCGTCAGCACGGTGAAAAAGGCGGTGATGGAGCCCTGGCCGTCGCTGCCGTTGCCGGCCCGCTCCACCAGCGCCGGCAATTTGGCAAACACCGAGGGGGGATAGCCCTTGGTGGCCGGCGGCTCCCCCACCGCCAGTGCAATTTCCCGCTGTGCCTGGGCGTAGCGGGTGAGGGAGTCCATCAGCAGCAGCACGTTGAGCCCCTGCTCGCGGAAATACTCGGCGATGGCGAGCGCCGTCTCGCACCCCTTGAGGCGCATCAGCGGCGAGGCATCGGCAGGGGCGGCCACCACCACGGCGCGCTCGCGCCCCTCGGCGCCGAGGATCTCCTCGATGAACTCCTTCACCTCCCGGCCCCGCTCGCCGATGAGGCCCACCACAACCACATCCGCCACCGAGCCCCGGGTCATCATGCCAAGCAGCACGGATTTGCCGACACCGGAGCCGGCGAACAGCCCCATACGCTGACCCCGGCCCACGGTGAGCACGGCATTGATGGCCCGTACCCCCACGTCCATGGGTTGATGGATGGGGCGACGGGCCAGGGGATTGATGCGGTGCTGGGCGAACTGCACCGTCTGGGACGAGAGGATGGGACCGAGCCCGTCCAGGGGCTGGCCGATGCCGTCGATGACCCGGCCAAGCAGACTCATGCCCACCGGAATGCCGTGATCTTCGGTGACGGGCACCACCCGGGCGCCGGGAATGACCCCCTTGAGCTGCTCGCTCGGCATCAAGAACAGGCGATCCCCGGCAAACCCCACCACCTCGGCCTCCAGGGCCCCATCCTGGGTATCGATGCGGCACAGGGAGCCGATGGCAGCGCGGCAGCCAATGGCTTCCAGGGTCAACCCCACCACCCGGGTGAGCTTGCCTGCCACCGGTGGTATGGGGGCCTGCTCGCGAACCCGGTAGCCTTTAAGCCGATCAAGAAGGGGTGCCGTCATGTCGCCTCCGACGATGAGTGCCTGATGATGCCGTCAGCAGGGCGCTGCACGACGGGTTCGAACCAGGCCATGGCTCAGCTCGCGTTGTCACGCAGGAAATTGCGCAGCAGTTGATCGATGCGCCCACAGAGGGTGAGATCGATGCTGGAAAGCTCGGTGGCCAGTTGCAGATCGCCGGGGGAGAAGGTGGGCTCGCTTTGCAGCCGCCAGTGGCGCCTGGCGCACTCCTCGGCGCCAAAGGCGGCCTCCACCCGGGTCACATCCTCCGGGTGCAGCATCAGGGTGACCCCCTGCTCGGCGGCAGGGAGCAGGGCCAACCCCTGCTTGAGGGCCTCCAGCAGCAGCGTGGGGGAGGTTTGCGCCTCATGGCGGATGAGGGCGCGGGCGAGCTGTTGCACCAGGGCGATGAGCTGCTGCTCCACCGCTTCGTCCATCTCGCCAAGGGGAGTGGCCAGGCGTGAGACCAGGGCTTGCCAGCGGGCTATCTCCAGCTCCACCTGCTCCCGCCCCATGGCTAGTCCCTCTTCCCTGCCCTGCTCCAGCCCGGCCTGGTGGCCCTGCTGCAAGCCTTCGAGCTTGCCCTCTTCCAGCCCCTTGGCAAAACCGGCCTCGCGCCCATCGCGCATCCCCTCTTCCCAGGCGGCCTGACGAATCGCCTCCACCTCTTCGGCGGTGATGCTGGGGGCGGGCTCTTCGGGTTGTTCTTCCGGCAGGGCCGCATCGGCCTGCTCCTGACGATACCAGTCAGGAGCCAGCCCCAGGGCATTGGTCTCGACCTCGGCTTCGGTCTCCATCTCTGGCCAGCCCCAGGTCTCAATCTGCGCCGTGTCGGACTCGGGCCTCAGATAGCCGCGCAGTTTGCTGTTCTTGTCATTCATGTGCCGAAGAGACTCCTATCGAGGGCCGAGTACAGGGGCCGACATCATCGCACATTCCATGGCCCATGGCTTAGAGGAACTCTTCGCCACCACCCGCCCCCAGCATGATCTCGCCCGCATCCGCCAGGCGGCGCGCCGTAGAGAGGATCTCCTTCTGGGCGGCCTCCACCTCGGAGACCCGGATCGGCCCCATGGCCTCGAGGTCGTCCGCCAGCATCTCGGCGGCCCGCTTGGACATGTTCTTGAATACTTTTTCCCGCATCTGGTCGTCCGACCCCTTGAGGGCCCGTTGCAGCAGATCCCCGGGCACTTCCCGCAACAGGGTCTGGATGCCCCGATCGTCCACGTCGATGAGGTTTTCGAACACGAACATCAGATCCTGGATCTGCTGGCTCATCTCCTCGTCCGACTCGCGGATGGAGTCCATCAGCTGCCCTTCGATGTTGGTGTCCAGGTAGTTCATGATGTTGGCCGCAGCCTTCAGGCCGCCCATCTTGGCCGCCTGGGCACCGGCCGCACCGGCGAACTGTTTCTCCATGATGTCGTTGAGCTCCTGCAGCGCCGCCGGTTGCACCTCTTCGAGGTTGGCGATGCGCATCACCAGATCCAAGCGCACCTGCTCCGGGAACTGGCTCAGGATCTCGGCGGACTGCTCCGGCTCCAGATAGGAGAGGACGATGGTCTGGATCTGCGGGTGCTCGTTCTGGATGATGCTGGCCACCTGGCGGGCATCCATCCACTTGAGGGAGTCGAGGCCGCGGGCACCTGACCCCAGGATGATCTGATCCACCAGGTTGCTGGCCTTGTCCTCCCCGAGCGCCGCCACCAGGGCCTTGCGCACGAAGTCTTCACTGCCGATGCCGATGTTGGTGTACTTCTGGATGTCGTCGATAAATTGACGATGCACCGCCGCCACCCGATCGTGGCTGAAATCCGACATGGAGGCCATGGACATGCCGAGCCGCTGCACCTGCTTGGGCTCGAGGTGGCGGAAGATCTGGGCCGCGTCCTCCTCGTTGAGGCTCAGCATCAACACCGCCGCCATCTCCATGCCGCCCATCTGATCCAGGATCAGGCGCTGGCTTTCGGTGATGTCGTTGCCGGTGACCTGGCTTTTATTCTCTTCAGGCATCTTTGGTTACCCATTCTTTGATGACCTGGGCAGCCAGGTCAGGTTCGTTCGCTACCAGGGCGCGCACGGCCTTGAGCAGATCCTCGTCACGGTGCAGGTCAGGCAGCTTGAGCTGACCATCCCGCAGACCGAATACCGGTTCGGCCTCGGCCTGGGCGGCCAGCAGGCTCAGTTCGTCGTCGCCACCCAGCACGGTGTGGTTGTCGAAGTCCAGCTCCCCTTCCGGCTTGGCGTCCGGGTAGAGCAGGCGCTTGAGCATGGGCCGCACCACGGTGACGATGAGCACTATGATGACCAGCACGGAGGCGGCGATGCGCACCGCGCGCCAGAACCAGGGCTGCTCGTAGAGAGGGATGTCGGCCACGGTCTCGAGTTCCGGGCGGTTGAACGGAATGGCGACCACCTCCAGGGTATCCCCCCGGGTCACGTCAAAGCCCAGACCGCCGCTCAGCAGACGGCGCAGGGTATCGAGTTCGGCCTGGCTGCGGGCTTCCCGGGTCACGGCACCGTCGGCGCCGGGGATGGCCTTGTAGTCCACCGCCACCGACACCGTCATGCGGCGAATGCCGCCCTGCTGGCGCCGGATGTGGCTGACGGTGGTGTCCAGTTCGAAGTTGCGGGTCGCTTCCTTGCGGGAACGGCCGGAAGAGGCGGTTCCTTCTGCGCCGGCAGCCTGCTCGGGAATGTTGGACGCGGCGGGCGGCTGGTTGGAGAGGGCGCCGGGCACCCCGCCGTTGCTGCCGCTGGCGCTGTTCTCTTCCATGGTCATTTCGGAGCGCACCGCCGGCAGGTCCGGGTTGTAGGTCTTGCGGGTCTGTTCCTGCTGGGAGAAGTCGAGGGAGAGATCCACCTCCGCCGTATAGTTGTCGGCCCCCAGCACCGGGATCAGGATGGCGTCAATTTTTTGTTTGTATTCGAGCTCCTGCTTCTGCTGCATCGCAAACTCCTTGCGGGTCTGGGCAGAGAGGGGATCCTGGGAGCCGGAGTTGAGCAGGCGACCGTTCTGGTCGGTCACGGTGACGCGGGTCGGCTCCAGACCGTGAACGGCGGAGGCGACCATGTCGACGATGGAGTCCACCTCACCCTGGCCCAGGGCGTTGCCCTTGAGGCTCAGGACCACGGTGGCGCTGGGCTTGCGTTCGTTGCGGGCAAACACGTTGTCTTTCGGGATAGCCAGCAGCACCTGGGCCTTGGCGACGTTCTGGAACTGCTCGATGGCGCTCGCCAGCTGGCGCTCACGGCTCAGTTTCAGGCGCTCGCTCTCCATGCGCTGGCTGACGCCGAAGCTGGAGTCCTTGAGCAGGATGGCTTCGCCGTCGTTGCTGGCGTCGCTGTTGTTGGCCAGACCGGCGCGGGTCAGGCGCAACCGGATGTCCGCATAGTTTTCGGCACTGACCAGCACACTCTTGCCGTCCACCTGATAGGGGATCTTCTGCTGATCCAGGTAATCCAGGGTGGAGACCAGCTCCTGGGTGGTGAAGGTGCCGAGGGGACGCATCTCCGGCTCCTTGCCCCACAAGAGGATGAAGACGGCGATGGCCAGACAGATGGTCAGCCCCAGGATCAGGGTGATCTGGCGCAACACATCGGTGTTGGACAGGAAGCCCAGCGCCGAGCTCTTCTGCTCGTGCTCGTCGAGGGCGGCCGCCCCCTCGTTGTTGATCAGCAGATCGCCGTTTTGATCAGTTGCCACGGTTTATGTCCTTATTGCTGACATCTTCATGATGCTCGGTCGCCATGGGCCCGAGTTACACCGGCATGTTCATGATGGTCTTGTAGGCATCGACCATCTTGTTGCGCACCTGCACCGTCGCCTCGAAGGCGATGGAGGATTTCTGGCCGGCGATCATCACCTGGGAGAGATCCACCGACTTGTCGCCGAGATCGAAGCGGGTACGCAGATCGTTGGCGGTGCCCTGCAACTCGTTGACGTTGTCCAGGGCCTGTTGCAGCATCTGGCCGAAATCCGAACTGACCGGACGACCGGGCTGGGTCAACGGCGTGGCACCGGCTTCCACCTTGAGGGCCTGCATCTCTTGCATCAGGCTGCTTGCGCTAATTTCCATCTTCCCTTCCCAGACAAATCATTGACACTGACTGGCTTGAAGCAATAAAGGTGCCAACCAGAGCGAGATCTCGAGATCAGGGATAAAAGCGGGGCGCGATCAGGCCGGCGGGCACCGGCCATCCGGGGATCAGGCCGTAGAGCCGGGGGGATCGCCCAGCCGCCGCCGCAGATAGATGCTCTGCTTGTCCCACTCCCGGCGGTGGGTAGCCATCCGATCCTGCTCGGCCTCATGGGTCATCTTGCTCTCCTTGTCGCTGGACTCTGTGCGGCGCCCATGAAAAAGAGGGCCCAAGGCCCTCTTTTTACTGCAAGTCCCGACAAGTAAACAGGGTACATCTCTAGCCATCCATGAAAGACCGGGTCAGATTGGCAGGGGTTACTTGTTCAGCTCATCATCCAGCCAATACTTGGAGCCCGAGATGTTGGCGTCAAGCAACAGCCCCTTCTCGCCAATCTGATAGATGGCCATGCCGCCATTGTATTTGGCGGTGAGCTCGGCGCTCTCCTTGCCCGCCACGGCGCCCACCTCGGAGGTGGCTTCCCACCCCTTGCTGACGAAGGCATCGAACCTCGCCTTGTCCTCGAACAGGATCACCTGCTGGTAGAACTTGCCGCCGATCCCGGCCGCAAGACCGGCACCGAACATCTTCATGTAGGTGTGCTTGCCACTGGTGCGATTGATGGCGACCCCGGCCCCCTGATTGGTATGGATCATCAGGGAGAACTTGCGCGAGTCGAACACTGCATAGCCATAAGCCTTGTCAAACAGCAACTTGGCCGAGGGCTGCTCGTTGAACAGCCGCACCAGGGCGGTATCGGCCATGGTATCGAGGGCGGTTCTCGCCTCCTCCGGGGTCTTGGGCTCGAGCATGGTGTCGAGCTTCTTGTCGGCGGCGGTCAGCCACTCCTTGCCGGTGGCCGCGCTCTCTGCCGTCCAGGCCCCCGCCTTGTTGTAGGCTTCGGCCCCCCAGCTGGACACCGACTCCCAGGTTTCCTTGGAAAAATCGGTGATCCCCTTCCACGCCTCCTTGCTGGTATCGCTCACCGCGGTACCGAGTTCGGAGGCGGCCTCCTTCAGCTTTGCCCAGTCGGCCAGACCGGGGGTTGAGGCCAGCGCCAGTGCCGTGGCTATCACCAAGAATCGAATCTTCATTGTTTCCACCCTCTGTGATGAGTCGAAGGTCACAGTAGCAGATCTGGCGCCTGCCCGTTAAGGGCATCCCCCCGGCGCGGGTCAGACGCTGACGCGCAGGGGCTCAACGAAGCCGTTTGCCCTGGCCGTCCACCACCTGCTCGCCATCCTCCTTGGCAAAGGCCCCTTGCTGCGGGTCGGGCAGGATATCGAGCACCACCTCCGACGGGCGACACAGCCGGGTGCCGAGGGGGGTGACCACGATGGGCCGGTTGATGAGGATGGGGTGGGCCAGCATGGCGTCGATCAGTTCGTCATCGCTGAAGCGATCTTCTGCCAGCCCCAGCGCCTCGTAGGGGGGCACGTTCTTGCGCAGCAGATCGCGCACCGGCATGCCCATGGCGGCGATCAGGGCCACCAGCTCGTCGCGGGAGGGGGGCGTCTCCAGATAGTGAATGATGGTGGGCTCCACACCGCTGTTGCGAATCAGCGCGAGGGTGTTGCGGGAGGTGCCGCACTCTGGATTGTGATAGATAGTGATTGCACTCATTTACCTGTCTCTCATGACTCAAGTGAATAGAAATGGGTTAGTGGCCATCCGTTAGCGCTTTAGCCCCGCCTCGTACCAGGGTTTGCTGGCGTTGACCACGCGCACCACCAGCAGCATGACCGGCACCTCGATGAGCACCCCGACCACGGTGGCGAGCGCCGCGCCGGAATGAAAGCCGAACAGGCTGATGGCGGCGGCCACCGCCAGCTCGAAGAAGTTGGAGGCCCCGATCAGAGCGGAAGGACAGGCCACCGAGTGCTTCTCCCCCACCTTGCGGTTGAGCCAGTAGGCGAGCCCGGAGTTGAACAGCACCTGGATCAGGATGGGCACCGCCAGGAGGGCGATGACCAGCGGCTGCTCGATGATGGCGTTGCCCTGAAAGGCGAACAGCAGCACCAGGGTGAGCAGCAGGGCCGCCACCGACCAGGGCTGGATGCGGGTCATGACGCCGTCAAAATGGGCCTGCCCCTTTCTCAGCAAGGCCTTGCGCAGCAGCTGGGCGAGGATGACGGGGATGACGATGTAGAGCACCACCGAGGTGAGCAGGGTATCCCAGGGCACGACTATGCTGGAGACCCCCAGCAGCAGCGCCACCAGCGGGGCAAAGGCAAACACCATGATGAGGTCGTTCACCGCCACCTGCGACAGGGTGAAGTAGGGATCGCCGTTGGTGAGGCGACTCCAGACAAACACCATGGCGGTACAGGGGGCCGCCGCCAGCAGGATGAGGCCCGCCACGTAGCTGTCCAGCTGATCCGCCGGCAGCCAGTCGGCAAACAGCACGCGGATGAAGAGCCAGCCGAGGAAGGCCATGGAGAAGGGCTTGACCAGCCAGTTGATGAAGAGGGTGACCCCGATTCCCTTGAGGTGCCCCTTCACCTGGTGCAGGGCGCCAAAGTCGATCTTGAGCAGCATGGGGATGATCATCACCCAGATAAGCAGCCCCACCGGCAGGTTGACCCTGGCCACCTCCATGGCGCCGATGGCCTTGAAGAGACTCGGCAACCCCTGCCCGAGGCCAATGCCCACCAGGATGCAGAGGGCGACCCAGGCGGTCAGATAACGTTCAAAAAAGCCGATGGCAGGGGCTGCCTTGGCCTCACAGCTTGCAGACATGATGACTCCCGGTGCGATCCACGCTCGCACCCCAGGTTGAATAGATGAATGACACGGCACATGGGCATAGACAGCCCGGCATGGCCCGTTACGACTCGCCGCAGCAGGGCGACGACGCCTCGGCGCGGGAAGCGCTGCCGGGCCCGGCGGGCAGCAGGCCGCACGCCTCGGGATGACCGGCGCAGCACTCCTCGGTGAGGTAGGCGATCACCCCCAGCATCAGGGGGATGTTGGCGCGATAGCGCAGAAAGCGCCCCTCCTGCTCCACCGACAGCAACCCGGCGTTGAGCATCCCCTTGAGGTGAAACGAGAGGGTATTGGGGGCGATGTCGAGCTCGCCAGCCAGCTCCCCCGCGACCCGCCCCTCCAGCCCGGCCTTGACCAGCAGCCGCCACACCTCGAGCCGGATGCCGGAAGCCAGCGATTCAAAGACCTTGGTGGCCGTCTCTTTGTTCATGGGTCTCCCCCCTTGGATGCTTCATTTCAACTATACAAGAATTATTGAAATGATCAAAGTGTCACCACCGAGCCGACATCGCGACGGGACGGGCCACCAGAGGCGCCGCCCCGGCCATGTCGTGCCCGCCAGCGGCCTCATGTCAGTCATACGGCTAATATCTGGCCTCTCTTTATAAGGCACTCTTATGACCTTACCCCGGACAATCCTCCCGTTGGCCGCCCCGCTCACCGCGGCGCCCTGCCCCGCCGCAAAGCCGCAATGCCGCAGAACAACCCCCGGCGCCGGATGCACCAAAAGGTGATGAAACGAGAAATGGCCCCAGGGCCCCGCCGTCAGATGACGGGGCCTGGGGAATCCGGGAGAAACCGGGGAGGAGAGAGGGGCGCAATCAGGTGATCACGGGATCCCGATATTGCCGATGGATCGCACAAAACGCCTCCCGGCTTTGCAGCGCCGCCGCGACGCAGACAGGGTCGAACTGGCTGCCTGCATGGGTCTTGAGGTATTCAAAGGCCGTTTCGAGGGGCCAGGCCTGCTTGTAGGGTCGCTCGCTGGTAAGGGCGTCAAACACATCCGCCACCGCGACGATGCGGGCCTCCAGGGGGATCGCCTCCCCCGCCAGTCCTTCCGGGTAACCCTGACCGTCGAAACGCTCATGGTGGTAGGCGATGATGTTCTTCAGCATGTCGGTGTGATGGATACCGTCCAGGCCGAACTCGCGGATCATCAGGGCGATCATCTCCCGCCCCTTGAAGGGGTGGGTCTTCATCACCCCGTACTCCTCGGCCGTGAGCTTGCCCGGCTTGAGCAGGATGGCGTCGGGCACCGCAATCTTGCCGATATCGTGCAGCTCGGAGAAGAGGTGAATGAACTCCACCTCCTCGTCACTCAAGGGGTAATGGGCCGCCACCTCCCGGGCGATGAGCCGCGAATAGGCCGACATCCGGTGCAGGTGATTGGCGGTCTCCTCGTCCCGGTAGCGGCTGAACTCCCGCGCCGTGGTCAGCGCCCCGTTCAGGGTCTGGATGGAGAAGAACTCCACCGCGATGATGGCCGCCAGGATCTGGGCATAGGCCGCCAGCTCACCGCAAATGGCGCCATCGAAGTAACCGGGCTCTTTGGCATCGCAAAACAGAAAGCCGAACAAGCGACTGTTGAGCAGCAGCGGCTCGGTATAGCTCGACGCGTACCCGGCCGCCAGCACTTTGCGGCTGTGCTCGGAGGGGGAGCCCAGCAGGGAATCCAGGGTATCGAGCACCCTGGGCTGCTGGTGCTCGGCCAGGTAGCGCAGGGAAGGCACCTCGCTCAGCCTGACCTCGTACTGCAACAGCGGCGAGCCCCCGTCCGTGCTGTGGGCAAAGGTCTTGAGCTGGTCCGTCTGCGGGTCGTAGATGGCGATCGCCACCCGGCTCAACTTGTCAAACCGCTGCCTGAGGGTGGCGTGCACATTCTGCACTTTCTCACCAAATGAACTCTCCATCCCGCACATCCTTCTGATAGGCCTGTTGGGAGTATAGTGACACCCGTTTTGCCCCTCCTGCCAAATGGTGACGGCGCACAGGGATCGTGATCCCGCCCGCACCGGCGACGGCCCCCTCCCTGCCCGTGGTCATGTCACGCCCGCCCCACCCCGCTTCCCCGGGCAAAGAGATTGTTCGCTTCCGACGTGTCGGCTGTATAGTTTTTGGTTAGCCATTCCGGTAAAATCCGCGCCCTTGAATAAGAGCCACCTAAGAGTGATTGAGCGATGTCCAACACAAAACAGGCCCCCAAAGTAGGATTCGTCTCCTTGGGTTGCCCCAAAAACCTGGTCGATTCCGAACGCATCCTGACCCAGCTGCGTACCGAAGGGTACGACGTGGTGCCCAGCTATGACGATGCGGAGCTGGTGGTGGTCAACACCTGCGGCTTCATCGACAGCGCGGTGCAGGAGTCCCTGGAAGCCATCGGTGAAGCCCTGGCCGAGAACGGCAAGGTGATCGTCACCGGCTGCCTGGGTGCCAAAGAGAACCAGATCCGCGAGATCCACCCCAAGGTGCTCGAGATCACCGGTCCCCACGCCTATGAAGAGGTGCTGGGCCACGTCCACAAATACGTGGAAAAACCCACCCACAACCCCTTCACCAGCCTGGTGCCGGCCCAGGGCGTCAAGCTGACCCCGCGCCACTACGCCTATCTCAAGATTTCCGAAGGCTGCAACCACCGCTGCACCTTCTGCATCATTCCCTCCATGCGCGGGGATCTGGTGAGCCGCCCCATCGGCGAAGTACTGGCCGAGGCCAAGCGCCTGAAAGAGGCTGGCGTGAAGGAGATCCTGGTGATCTCCCAGGACACCTCCGCCTACGGCGTGGACGTCAAGCACCGCACCGGTTTCTACGACGGCATGCCGGTCAAGACCAGCATGGTGGCCCTGTGCGAAGAGCTGGCCAAGCTCGGTATGTGGGTGCGCCTGCACTACGTCTACCCCTACCCCCACGTGGATGACGTCATCCCCCTGATGCGCGACGGCAAGATCCTCCCCTACCTCGACATCCCGCTGCAGCACGCCAGCCCGCGCATCCTCAAATTGATGAAGCGCCCCGGCTCCGTCGAGCGCACCCTGGAGCGCATCCAGAAGTGGCGCGAGATCTGCCCCGAGATCACCCTGCGCTCCACCTTCATCGTCGGCTTCCCCGGCGAGACCGAGGAAGAGTTCCAGATGCTGCTGGACTTCATCGACAAGGCGGAACTGGACAGGGTTGGCTGCTTCAAATACAGCCCGGTCGAGGGGGCCAAGGCCAACGAGCTGCCGGATCCGGTGCCGGCCGAGGTGCAGGAAGAACGCTTCCAGCGCTTCATGGAGCTGCAACAGCAGGTCTCCATCCGCAAGCTGGCCCGTAAAGTGGGCAAAGAGATGCTGGTGCTGATCGACGAGGTGGACGAAGAGGGCGCCACCGGCCGCTCCGCCGCCGATGCCCCCGAGATCGACGGCCTGGTCTACCTGAACGGTGAAACCGGCCTCAAGCCCGGCGACATGGTCAAGGTCCGCATCGACGAAGCGGACGAGTACGACCTCTGGGCCAGCCTGGTGGAATAATCACGCACTCCCCCTCAAAGCCAGTCGGTCTCACCGACTGGCTTTTTTAATGTCCGCCGCCCCTCAGGCTCTTGCATGCCCCCATATCATCCCCTGTCCCGCCCCTCATCACTGATCTCCCTCCCCTTGCTCTTTTCGCACGCGCCCGTGAACCAGCGCACACTTCTCTCCGCTCGCGTGAGTCGCTTGTTTCCTGCACAAAAATAAGCCGTGTCAACGGGGAAAAAACGAGCACGATCCAGCTCACATTATCGTTGTCACAGGGAGTGGCAAGGTGACTTTTTACTTTGTGAGAATTAATGCAACTGTATAATTTAAAAGGATTAAAAATACATTTTGACGATAATGACGTGCGCCGTGCAATTTTTACGATATCGACGAAATGAAGAGTTGTTGTTTTCCTGTTAATTCTGCTTTTCTAAGGGCGTTGGACGACACAACTACAAGGGTGCAAAACCTGACCAACAGCGAGGGCCGGTATCCAAGCATGCGATGTCGGTGCTCCATTCCAAAACCATGGAAGACCAATAAGAAAGGAAAAAATATGCTTGCCAAAGTATCCAAAATCGCAACCTCAGTCATGCTGGGAACTCTGCTTGCCGGTGCCACCGGCACAGCCATGGCCGCCGACAACAAGACGGTGCTGACCCTGGTTGCCCAGCAGGAAACCGCATGGGTCAAGAACTTCAACCCCTTCCTGCAAGCGGGTCTGCTCCACACCACCCGTCACTTCATCTATGAGCCGCTGGTGATCTTCAACGATATGCAGGGTGGCAAACCCGTCTATCGTCTGGCTACCCACTACGCCTTCAGCGATGATCTGAAATCCGTCACCTTCGACCTGCGCGAAGGGGTCAAGTGGTCCGATGGTGAAGCCTTCACCGCCGACGACATCCTCTTCTCCTTCAACCTGGTCAAGGCCAACAAGGCGCTGGACGAGCGCTCCATCTGGACCCAGATCAAGGGTGTCGAGAAGCTGGGTGACCACAAGGTCAAATTCGACCTGGCCGAGATCAACACCAACGTGGTGAACGACCTGGTGCTGGTGCCCATCGTGCCGGAGCACCAGTGGAAGTCGGTGAAAGACCCGGTGGCCTTCACCAACGACAAGCCGGTCGGGACCGGTCCCTTCACCGAAGTGGACAACTTCTCCGCCCAGCTCTACACCCAGTGCCGCAACCCGCACTACTGGGACAACGCCAGCCTCTCCATCGACTGCCTGCGCATGCCGCAGATGGCCACCAACGACCAGGTACTGGCCGCCGTGATGAAGGGTGACGTGGACTGGTTCGGCTCCTTCGTACCGGACATCGAGCGCCTCTACGTCGGCAACGATCCCAAGAACAACAAGTACTGGTTCCCCGCCTCCGGCACAGTGGCGTTCAACGTCAACTTCCAGAGCAAGAACCCGGGCAACCACGAAGCCTTCAACGACATCAACTTCCGCCGCGCCTTCTCCATGGCCATGGACCGCCAGTCCATGGTGGACATCGCGGGCTACGGCTACCCCACCGTCAACGAGTACCCGTCAGGGCTTGGCAAGGCATTCGCTTCCTGGGACAACCCGGACGTCGAGAAGAAGTACGGCAAGTACAACAAGTTCGACCTGGAAGGGGCCAAGGCCCTGCTGAAACAGGCGGGCTACAAGGACTGTGACGGCGACAAGTTCCTCGACACCCCGAGCTGCAAGAAGATCGAGTTCAAAGTGCTGGTACCGAACGGCTGGACCGACTGGGTCAACACCGTCCAGATCGGGGTCGAAGGCCTGCAGGCCCTGGGCCTGAACGCCAAGACCGCCACCCCGGAAGCCACCGTCTGGACCGAGTCCCTGATCACCGGTGACTTCGACGTCGCCCTGCAGGGTTACTTTGCCGGTGCCAACCCGCACAAGTACTTCGAGACCGCCTTCCACTCCCGCAACATGGGTGAGCGCGGCAACCGCTTCGCGGCGCCCCGCTACAAGGATCCCGAGCTCGACAAGCTGATCGACGACTTCACCCAGACCGCCGATGCGGCCAAGCAGAAGGAGATCATGTTCGCCATCCAGGAGCGTGTCGGGGCCAACCAGACCATCATCCCGGTGTTCAACAACCCGACCTGGTACGAATACAGCACCAAGCGCTTCAATGGCTGGTTCAGTGCCGACAACCCGGTCGCCAAGCCGCAGGTTCACCCGGACACTCCGGAGCGTCTGCTGCACGTGCTGTCACTCAAGCCAAACAGCTAATCACCCCGGCCCCCTGCGGGGGGCCCTCTTCCCCGCCATGTCTTCCATCCCCCGCACCTGCCGGGGTTGGGGGAGCTTTGCCCGGCGCGGGGCAGGCTTGCAGTAAAAGGTATCACCATGGGATTTATACTTAGACGCTTCTCCTTCTATCTGGTCGCCTTCCTGGTGGCCGCCACCATCAACTTCCTGCTACCCAGAGCCATGCCGGGAGACCCCGTCTCCGTCATGTTTGCCCGGGCCGGCGCCATGATGGAACCCGCCGCACTGGAAGCCCTCAAAGCCACCTTCGGTTTCGTGGACGGCCCCATCGGCACCCAGTTTCTCACCTATGTGAAGAGCGTCTTCACCTGGGATCTCGGCACCTCGGTGCGCTACTACCCCCAACCGGTTGCCGACGTCCTCGGCCGCGCCATCGGCTGGACCCTGTTCCTGGTGGGCACCTCCACCATTCTGAGCTTCTCCATCGGCTCCATCGTCGGCATCTTCGCCGCCTGGTACCGGGGCGGACGCATGGACAGCATCCTCTCCCCGCTCACCCTGGTGATGCAGGCCATCCCCCCCGTGGTGGTCTCTCTGCTCGCCCTCTTCCTGTTCGGCGTGAGCCTCGGCTGGCTGCCCATCGGCTACGCCTACAGCCCCGAGATCCCCGCCGATTTTGGCTGGGAACACATCAAGAGCATCCTGCTGCACGCCATCATGCCGGTGGGCACCCTGGCCGCGGTGCAGGTAGGGGGCTTTCTCATCACCATGCGCAACAACATGATCAACCTCCTGGGCGAGGACTACATCACCATGGCCAAGGCCAAGGGGCTCTCCAGCAACCGGGTGATCTTCAACTACGGCGCCCGCAACGCCGTGCTGCCCAGCGTCACCGCCCTCTCCATGGCGCTCGGTTTCGTCATCGGCGGATCCCTCATCACCGAGGTGATCTTCAACTACCCCGGCCTGGGACTGACCCTCTATCAGGGCATCCTGGCCCGTGACTACCCCCTCATCCAGGGGCAACTGCTCATCATGACCATCACCATGCTCAGCTTCAATTTCCTGGCGGACGTGCTCTACGTCTTCCTGGATCCCCGTCTGCGTACAGGAGGCAAATAAGATGCGTATGCCGACTATCTTGAAAATCCTGCTGGGCAACAAGAAGGCCGCCTTCGGCCTCGCCATCGTGGTCACCTTCGTGCTGATGGCCCTGTTCGCCCCGCTGCTCGCCAGCAACGAACCCACCAAGCGGGTCGCCCGCCCCCACCAGCCCCCCAGCGTGGAGCTGGTGATGGGTTCCAACCGCATGGGCCACGATCTCTGGGCCCAGTTCACCAACGGCGCCCGCATCTCCCTGATGGTGGGCTTCGGGGCAGGCCTGCTGGTGTGCGCCCTGGCCATCACGGTGGGCATCACCGCCGGCTACTTCGGCGGCGTGGTGGACGAGTGCCTCACCTTCCTGATGAACGTGGTGCTGGTGATCCCGAACCTCCCCCTGTTGCTGGTGCTGGCGAGCTTCATCGGAGAGGCCTCCCCCATGGTGATCGCCCTCATCATAGGGTTGACCTCCTGGGCCTATGGTGCCCGGGTGATCCGTGCCCAGACCCTGGCCCTGCGGGAAAAGGAGTTTGTCATCGCCGCCGAGGTGCTGGGTGAACCGGCCTGGCGCATCATCCTGGTGGAGATACTGCCCAACCTCATCTCCATCATCGGGGTGAGCTTCATCGGGTCCATCATCTACGCCATCGTCACCGAGGCGACCCTGGAGTTCCTGGGGCTCGGCGACCCGACCGTGGTCAGCTGGGGCATCATGCTCTACAACGCCCAGACCTCGAGCGCCATCCTGGTGGGTGCCTGGTGGGAGATCCTGGCCCCCTGCTTCGCCATCGCCACCCTGGGGGCGGGCCTGGCCATGCTCAACTTCGCCATCGACGAAATCGCCAACCCGCAGCTTCGTTCCCACAAGGGCCTGCGTCGCTGGAAGCAGCTTGCCACTCCCATCACAGCTCAGGAGAAGACAGCATGACCCTGCAACAACCCCTGCTGTCGGTGCGCAATCTCTGCGTCGACTACATCACCGAGAGCGGCGACGTGCGCGCCGTCAATTCGGTCAGTTTTGACATCATGCCGGGTGAGGTGTTCGGCCTCGCCGGCGAGTCCGGCTGCGGCAAGTCCACGGTCGCCTTCTCGGTGGCCAGGCTGCACAAGCCGCCCGCCTACATCAGCGGCGGCGAGATCCTGTTCAAGGGAGAGAACATCCTCGGCTTCGACGACGAGCGACTGCGCAGCTACCGCTGGCGCCAGGCGAGCGTGGTGTTCCAGTCCGCCATGAATGCGCTCAACCCCGTGCTGCGCATGGAGGAGCAGTTCTGCGACGTGCTCTTGGCCCACAACCCCGGCATGACCCGCTATGAGGCGATCAAGCGTGCCCAGGAGCTGCTGGAGATCGTCGACATCCACCCGAGCCGGCTCAAGGACTACCCGCACCAGTTCTCCGGCGGCATGCGCCAGCGGCTGGTGATCGCCATCGCCATGGCCCTCAACCCCGAGCTCTTGATCATGGACGAGCCCACCACGGCGCTCGACGTGGTGGTGCAGCGGGAGATTTTGCAGAAGGTCTATGCGCTCAAGGCGAAGTTCAACTTCTCCATCCTCTTCATCACCCATGACCTCTCGCTCATGGTCGAGTTCTGCGATCGCATCGGCATCATGTACGCGGGGGAACTGGTGGAGGTGGCGCCGGCCAAGGCGATCCTGACCGCGCCCCTGCACCCCTACACCCGGGGCCTTGGCAACTCCTTCCCCCCCCTGCATGGGCCCAAGACCGTGCTGGAGGGGATCCCTGGCAGCCCCCTCAATCTGCTGGAGGTGCCGGTAGGCTGCCGCTTCCAGGCACGCTGCGCCAAGGTGCACGCGCGCTGCCGCCAGGAATACACCCGGCTGGCCGAGATCCGGCCCGGCCAACAGGCTGCCTGTCACCTTCATGAGGCAGCAGAGGAACAACCGGATCTTCCGATCCATCTGGACAAGGCCGCTGGCTGTTAAGGATGTCTGTCATGCAAATCGCCCAAACCGACGCGCCCATCATCGAGGTCCAGCACCTCTACAAGGACTTCGCCGTCAACTCCAACGCCATCAAGAGCGGCAAGATGCGGGCGCTGTCCGACATCACCTTCAACCTGCACCGGGGCCGCGCCCTGGCAGTGGTGGGGGAATCCGGCTCCGGCAAGAGCACCATCGCCAAGATCATCGCCAAGATGTACAAGCTCTCCAACGGCCGCATCCTCTACCGTGGCCGGGATCTGGAGGAGTTCAACAAGGGCACCGCCCTGCTGGACTATCGCCAGAGCGTGCAGATGGTGTGGCAGGATCCGTTCGGTTCACTGAATCCGACCCACACCATCTACCACCACATCGCCCGCCCCCTGCTGCTTCACAGCAAGGTGAGCGACAAGCGGGATCTACCCGACATGGTCTATGGCCTCCTTGAAAAGGTGGGGCTGACCCCCGCCAAGGCGACCGCGGCCAAGTACCCCCACCAGCTCTCCGGCGGCCAGCGCCAGCGGGTCAACATCGCCCGCAACTTGGCGGTGGAGGCGGAAGTGGTGCTGGCGGACGAACCCACCTCCATGCTCGACGTCTCCATTCGCATCGGCATCCTCAACCTGATGGAGCAGATGAAGAACGAGCTCGGCGTCTCCATGCTCTACATCACCCACGACATCGCCACCGCCCGCTACGTGGCGGAAGATCTGGCGGTGATGTACGTGGGTCACATGGTGGAGTGGGGAGAGGTGGACGAGATCCTGCACCACCCCCAGCACCCCTACACCCAGTTGCTCATCTCGGCGGTGCCGGATCCCGAGAAGAGCATCCACGCCGAGCTGGAGGGAGGCCGCAAAGGGGAAATCCCGCTCTGGACCCCGGAATCCCGGGGCTGTCCCTTTGCCGGGCGCTGCCATCAGGCCATGCCCCGCTGCAAGGAGAGCCTGCCGCCGGTGACCCGGCTCGCCGACAACCACTTCGTGCGCTGCTACCTCCACGAGCAGGGGTAAGCAGGCCCGCGGCCGGGCGCCGTCGCCCGGCCATGCCTCGCGTCGGGGCCGCAAGGCCCCGCAATGAGCCTCGCCCGTCAGGGGCGAGCCTTCGGAGTAAGACCTTGATGGAACTTTTGATCAACCAGGTGGGTTACGAATGTGACGGGGAGAAGAGCGTCCTGCTGCAGTGCGGCGCCGACCTCGATATCCGCGGCCACGTCAGGTTGCTGCGCCAGGAGGACGACCACCTTTTGCTGGAGGCGCCTCTGGTGGCAGCGGGATGCGTCCCCGGCTGGCAGGGGCGCCACTACTGGCGGGCCGATTTCTCCGCCTTCACCGAGCCCGGCCACTACCGGCTGGAGGCCGTCGTGACCACGGAAGCGCAGGAGCGTCTGGTGCGCTCCCCCCCCTTTGCCATCGGCCGGGGGCTGCTGGCGCGCCGCTGCCTCTCCGATGTCATCCACTACTTCAAGGGACAACGCGCCAGCGGCACCTTCGACCGGGCGGACCGCAGGGCACGCCTCTTTGGCACCGATCAGCACCGGGACGTACATGGCGGCTGGTTCGACGCCAGCGGCGACATGAGCAAGTACCTGAGTCACCTCTCCTACGCCAACTACCTCAATCCCCAGCAGACCCCCATGGTGGTCTGGTCCCTGCTCAAGTGCCGGGAACTCCTGGCCCCACGCCGCGATATCGACGGGTTGAACCTCTGCAAGCGGCTCAATGACGAGGGGCTGCACGGCGCCGATTTCCTCTGCCGGATGCAGGATGAGTCGGGCTTCTTCTACATGACCCTGTTCGACAAGTGGAGCAAGGATCCCGAGCAGCGAGAGCTGTGCGCCTATGCGACCCAGCAGGGGATCAAGTCCGCCCGCTGGCAGGCGGGTTTTCGCCAGGGGGGGGGCATGGCCATCGCCGCCCTGGCCCGCGCCGCCCGGGAACCGATTGGCGGCGACCTTGACACAAGCCAGTACGCCGAGGCGGCCAGACGCGGCTACCTGCACCTGCGCGAGCACAACCTCGCCTACCTGGACGACGGGGTCGAGAACATCATCGACGACTACTGCGCCCTGCTGGCGGCGGTCGAGCTAACCCGCACTTTCGGCGCCGAGTGGCTGAATGAGGCGAGAGCCCGTGCCAGCAAGCTCTGTGCCCGCCAGCGCCCTCATCCTGAGCTGGGTCACTACTGGTCGGCCAACGACGATGGCTCTCGCCCCTACTACCACGCCGCTGAGGCGGGCCTGCCGGTGCTGGCGCTGCTGGAGTATCTCGCCATCGAGCCGGATCCGGCGCGCCAGTGGGCGGCCCGGACCGTCGCCGAGCAGGCCCTGGCCGCCGAGCTGGCCCTCGCGGCCCGGGCAGGCAATCCCTTCGCCCTCGCCCGCCAGTATGTGAAAGGGGTCGATGAGGCGCCCCGGGTGAGCTTTTTCATGCCCCACCACAACGAATCCGGTTACTGGTGGCAAGGGGAGAACGCTCGCCTCGCGTCGCTCGCCACCATGGCGTTTGCTGCCGCACAGCACCTGCCCGGGCAGAGCGCACTGCTGCGCACCTTCGGCCAGCAGCAGCTCGACTGGATCCTGGGGAGAAACCCCTTCAACACCTGCATGCTGGCGGGTCAGGGCATCAACAACCCGGAATACACCGCCGGCTACCCCAATGCACAGGGGGGGATCTGCAACGGCATCACCGCCGGCTTCGATGACGAAAATGACGTGGCCTTTATTCCAGAGGCGTACAAGGATCGGCTGGATCAGAACTGGCGCTGGGGGGAGCAATGGATCCCGCACGCCGCCTGGTTCGCCCTGGCCATCACCTGGCAGAGCGCACAAGGAGGCCACCATGATTGAGAGCGGTTCACACATCACTGGCACCGGGGAGAGCCCTGGATCCTCCATACCGCCAGCCAGGTTTACCCTGGCCGTCACCTGGCAAAGCGCGCAGGGAGGCCCCCATGATTGAGTTCTGGGTCGGGGTGGATGGCGGCGGCACCCACACCCGGGCCCGCATTCGCAACAACGCAGGCAAGCTGCTCGGCGAGGGGCGCGCCGCCGGCTCCAATCTGGAGCTGGGCATCGCCCTCGCCCACGGTCATGTGCTGGCTGCCATCGATCAGGCCCGCATCGAAGCGGGTCTGCCCAGAGAGAGCGAACAGCGGATGGGAGTCGGGCTCGCACTCGCCTCCGCCGAGCTCGCCGACTGCTACCACGCCATGCTGACCATGCCCTTCCCGTTTGCGCGGGTGAAGCTCACCTCCGATGCCTTTGGTGCCTGCCTCGGCGCCTTCGACGGCCAGGAGGGGGCCATCCTGATCGCGGGCACCGGCTCGGCGGGTCTCATCTACCGGGAGGGACGCCTTCGCACCTGCTCGGGTCGCGGCTTCCCCGTCTCGGATCTCGGCAGCGGCGCCTGGCTCGGGCTGCGCGCCATCCAGCAGTCCCTGCTCTGCCACGACGGCATCCTGCCCCCCAGCACCCTGGCGGTGCGCCTGATGGATCACTTCAAGCGTGATCAGGCCGAGGTGGTGCGCTGGGCTGCGCGCGCCATCCCGGCCGACTATGGCCGCTTCGCCCCCTGGGTATTCGATGCCGCGAGCGACGGGGACGAGCTCGCCACCGCCCTGCTGGATGAGACCTGTGCCCAGCTCGGCATGCTGCTGGAGGGCATGACCCAGCTCGGGGCAGACCGGATCGCCCTGCTGGGTGGCATCGGCACGCGCCTCGCCCCCCGTCTGGGCCACTTCCATCTGGTCGCCCCCAAGCGCGACGCGCTGGAGGGGGCCATCCTGTTTGCCAGGACGGAGGCGCTGCCATGTCTGCATCCCTGAGCCTGGTCGGGCCGACAACACCTGCGGGACAGGTTCCCGTTTCCTTCACCCCATCAGAGGAATTCCCATGTCCGCACCCCTGATCCACACCCGGGTCGATCACCGTGATGGTGACGATGTCTGGTTTCGCTTCACCCTGAGCCAACTCCCGGCCACCCCCTGGAAACTCCACTTCTGCCTCGCCCGCCAGATCGATCCCCACTCGATCGAAGGGGGCGCCCTGGAGCGCCAGAGCGGCAGTTACAAGGTCATGGTGCCCCGCGAGGGGGTGAGCGAGCTGCGCTTCTGCTGTCGCAACACCCCGCTCAAGCATGACTCCGATATGCCCAAGGGTTTCTTCCTGAGCCTGGAGAGCAAGGGACAGCTGCAACCCCTGGTGCTGGAGGGGGAAGACCTTGGCCTGACCAACCCGCCCTCCCCGGGCCCCGACCTGCCACAGGTGGAGGCCGTCAACGGCCTCGTGCCCCAGCCCGCCCACCTGATTTATACAGAAGGCAACTTCCGGCTGGCCGAGCGGGCCCACGTCGACGGCCCCGTTCCCCTCGCCTCCCTGCTCGCCCATTTCAACGAGCTGACAGGCCTGGCCCTGACCCAGGATCACGATGCGGAGATCCACCTCGTCGAGGCGACACTTCCCCCCGAGGGGTATGAGCTCACCATCACGCCGGAGGAGATCGTCATCCGGGCCGCCGGCGAGGCGGGCTGGCGACACGGACTGGTGAGCCTGGCCCAGTGGGCGCTGCAACACGGAGAGAGCCTGCCCTGCCTGACGGTGCGGGATGCACCGCGCTTCGGTTTTCGCGGCATCTTCCTCGACTGTGCCCGCCACTTCCACTCCCTCGCCACCCTCAAGCGCCTGCTCAAGCAGATGAGCCTCTACAAGTTCAACCGCTTCCACTGGCACCTCACCGATGACGAGGGGTGGCGCCTGGAGATCAAGGCCTTCCCCCAGCTGACCGCCGTGGGTGCCTGGCGCGGCCATGGCCTGGCGGTGGGGCCTCAGCTGAGCGGCGGCCCCGATCCCTACGGCGGCTACTACACCCAGAGCGAGGTGCGCGAGCTGGTCGCCTACGCCGCCGGGCTTGGCATCACCATCATTCCGGAAATAGACATCCCGGGGCACTGTCACGCCGCCATCAAGGCGCTGCCCGAGCTGCTGGTGGAAGAGGCAGACCGCTCCCGCTACCTCTCGGTGCAATATTTCGACGACAACGTGCTCAACCCGGCCCTGCCCGGCACCTACCGGTTCCTGGACGCCGTGATGGACGAGGTGTGCGATCTCTTCCCAGGGAGTCAGGTTCACATGGGGGGGGACGAAGTGCCCACCGGCGTCTGGACCGACAGTCCCGCCTGCCAGCAGCTGATGGCCGAGCAGGGGTATCAGGATTGCCGCGAGCTGCAGGGG
This sequence comes from Aeromonas sp. QDB17, assembly GCF_027705305.1. Taxonomy (NCBI): domain Bacteria; kingdom Pseudomonadati; phylum Pseudomonadota; class Gammaproteobacteria; order Aeromonadales; family Aeromonadaceae; genus Aeromonas; species Aeromonas sp. QDB17. The sequence goes on along the minus strand of NZ_JAPDBP010000018.1, from coordinate 29,295 downwards.
CACCTGCTGCGCCACTGCCAGCAATACCTGGCCAGCAAGGGCAAGCAGATGCTGGGGTGGGAAGAGATACTGCACGGTGACAAGGTGAGCCGGGAGGCCACCGTCTTCGCCTGGACCAGCTTCCAGGCTGGCCTGGATGCCGCCGCATCCGGTTACCCCGTGGTGATGGCGCCTGCCCAGCACCTCTATCTGGATCTCGCCTGGAGTCAGGACATCCACGAGCCGGGACTCTACTGGGCGGGTACCCTCAACCTGGCGCAGGTGCATGCATGCGATCCTGCCCCGGCCGATTTCCATGCCAACGATAACATCCTGGGGGTGCTGAGCCCCTTGTGGTCGGAACTGATCACCTCTCGCGATCGTCTCGACTACATGTTGTTCCCGCGCATGCTGGCCACGGCAGAGGTGGCCTGGAGCACTCCCGCCCGCAAGGTGTGGGAGCACTTCGTCGCCCGTCTACCCGGCCAGCTGCACATCCTCGACCAGTTGCAAGTGCGTTACCGGGTGCCACAGAGGTAGTGTTATCTTTTTCTTTTCGGCGACCTTTTGGTCGCCGTTTTTTTACCCATCAACAACAAAAACCCAACCTAGCCCCTACTTTTCATCTGCCTTTGTTGGCAAAATAAGGCCCCCGATGAAACCAGACAGGGGATGCACCTCCCTGCGGTTCCGCCACAATAACAATCAGCAAACAGATCGGAGCTTACCCTTATGGCCCGCAAACACGCCCAGGTCGTGGACAGTGAAGTGGAATTTCCCGCCGACGTGCAACTCGTCTCCACCACGGATCTGCGCGGCGTCATTACCTACGCCAACCCCGCCTTCTGCCGCATCGCCGGTTATCAGGTCGATGAACTGGTCGGCCACAACCACAACCTGGTTCGCCACCCCGACATGCCCAAGGCCGCCTTCGCCGACCTCTGGGATCGCCTCAAGGAGGGCAACCCCTGGCGGGGAGTGGTGAAAAACCGCTGCAAGGATGGCCGCTATTACTGGGTCGACGCCTACGTCACCCCCATCTACGAGCACGGCAAGATAAGCGGCTACCAGTCGGTGCGCTGCAAGCCCGACCCCCAGCTCAAGCAGGCAGCCGCCCAGGCCTATCGGGCCCTGCTTTCGGCCGAGCAACGGGGCACCCCGGCCCGCCCCTCACTGCGCCGTTTCAGGCCGCTGATGCTCGGCCTGCCGCTGCTGGCGCTGCTGGTCTGGGCCGCCCTCATCCAGGGCCCCCTCACCGCGCTGCTGATGCTGCTTCCCCCCCTCGCCATTGCGGGCGCCTACTGGCGCGAACTCATCGCCCTGCCCCGCTATCTCAGGCAGCTCGGTCAGCAATATGACAGCCTGACCCGACTGGTCTATTCGGGGGATGCCCCGGGTGCCATCGCCGATTTTCACCTGAAGATGCTGCAGGCCCGGATCCGCACCGTGCTGGGGCGGGTCGACGATGCCACTCATCCGCTTCAGGCCCTGGCAACCGATCTGCAGGACTCCTCACACCGCGCCTTCCTCGACATCAACGAGCAGGATGCCCAGACCCAGCAGATGGCGGCCGCCATGACCCAGATGGCCAGCACCGCCCACGAGATTGCCCGCAACATCCAGGACACCAACGGCCAGGTGACCGAGGCGCGCAGCAGTTGCCAGAGCACGGTGGAACAGCTGGACCAGACCCAGCAGCAGATGACCAGGCTGGCCAGCCAGGCGGAGCAGGCCTTCCACTCCGCGGTGGAGCTCGCCAGCGAGTCGGAGCGCATTGGCAGCGTGATGGGTGAAATCCAGGGCATCGCCGAGCAGACCAACCTGCTGGCCCTCAACGCCGCCATCGAGGCCGCCCGTGCCGGCGAGCAAGGGCGCGGCTTTGCGGTGGTGGCGGACGAGGTGCGCACCCTGTCGACCCGTACCCACAAGGCGACCGAGCAGATCCAGGGCAGCATCAGACAGATCCAGCACACCCTGGAACGCTGGCAGGGCATGATGCAGGACAACCTGGCCCAGACACGGGAATGTGTCGAGATGACCCGCCAGGGATCAGGCAACCTGCACCTGGTGCTGGGGGAAATCGATCAGGTGACCGAATTCTCCACCCAGATCGCCGCCGCCGCGGAGCAGCAGCAGGTGGTGGTGGAGGAGATCAGCCGCAACATCCACCAGATCTCCGAATACTCCCGCGCCAACAGCCAGAAGATCCAGGCGGTGGACGACTCCAGCCAGGAGCTGCTCAGGCGGGCCCGCGAGCTCAGGGGACTGAGCCAGACCTTCGGCTGACAGATTGCAAGCCCCATGACAGAAGCGCCACAATGGCGCTTCTGCTGTTTTTGACGAGCCATCATCATGAGAACGAACGCGCCCCCTCTGGACAAGACGGCCCGCATCGAGGCGATCCTCGCCCTGATCCCCCCCGGCCGCGTGGTGAGCTACGGCCAGGTGGCGGATCTCGCGGGCCTGCCCGGACGGGCACGACTGGTGGGAAAAGTCTTGCGGGAGACCGACAAGGTGCTGCCCTGGCACCGGGTGCTGGGGGCGGCAGGCACCATTTCGCTTCCAAAAGGATCCGCAGGCTTTGACAAGCAAGCGGGGCTGCTGCAGGAGGAGGGGGTGCCCGTGATTGGCGGGCGGGTCAGGATGCGGGAGTGGCAGTGGCAGCCCGACCTGGCCGAGCTGCTCTTTCTGGTTCCCTTCTGACGAGGCTGGCACGCCCCGAAGGGATGGGGGCTCTTGCAACAAAGGGAGGGCCTCTGTGGTCGCCCTCCGTCACGTTCTCTTCCCTAGTCGCCGGCAATGGGCCCCAGAATGTCATCGCTGCGCACCTGTACCGGGATGGTCTCATCCTCCCGTTGCAAGAGCACCAGCAGACTCTGTCTGTCCACCTCCAGCACATAGGCTGTCCCTTCACGGGTCAGGCAGGTCATGCCCGGCCGTATTTCATGTATCTCCATGACAACTCCCTGTCTTGCGCTGCCATCCATGCAGCCATTCCAGTATATCGCCATCCACCAACAAAGAAGCCCCTCGCAAGGGGCCTCTTTCATCATGCCGTGAGTGGCGTCGCCATCAGGCTTTCTTCGCCTTGGGCAGGCTCTCCTGCCATTTTCCGTTGTCGTAATGGGCTGTCCAGCCGGTCGCCTTGCCGTTGACCTCGGTCATCACGTACTGCTCCTTGGTCTTGCGGCTGAAGCGCACCACGGAGGCGTTTCCGTCAGGATCTGACGCAGGGGCGTCCGCCAGGTACTGGTGCTTGGGAGAGAGGCGATCGCGGAAGCGCTTGAGCTCCTCCACCAGGGGCGCACGGGTCTCGCGGGATTTGGGGAAGTTGCTGGCGGCCAGGAAGAGACCTGCAGCGCCGTCCCGCAGCACGAAGTGGGCGTCGGACTGGGTGCATTTCAGCTCGGGCAGGGGTACCGGATCCTCTTTCGGCGGTGCAATATCGCCATTTTTCAGGATCTTGCGGGTGTTCTTGCAGCTCTCGTTGGTGCAACCCATGTATTTGCCGAAACGGCCGTTCTTGAGCTGCATCTCGGAGCCGCAGCGATCGCACTCGATGCTCGGCCCTTCGTAGCCCTTGAGCTTGAACTGCCCCTGCTCCACCTCGTAGCCATCGCAATCCGGGTTGCGACCGCAGACGTGCAGCTTGCGGCTGTCGTCGATGATGTAGGCGTCCATGGCGGTGCCGCAGATCCCGCAACGATGCTTGGCTCGCAGGGCATCGGTTTCCGCCTCGTCCCCGTCGGTGGCGGAGACGAACTCGTCCGCACTGACCAGGTTGATGGTCTTCTTGCAGCGCTCCTTGGGCGGCAGGGCATAGCCGGAGCAGCCGAGGAAGACGCCGGTGGTGGCGGTACGGATACCCATCTTGCGGCCACAATCCGGGCAGTCGATGTCGGTCAGCACCATCTGGTTGGCACGCATGCCTCCCTCTTCATGGGGCTTGTCGGCCTGCTCCAGCTCCTGGGTGAACTCGGCGTAGAAGGCGTCGAGCACCTTCTTCCACTCCAGGCTCCCCTCGGCGATGCCGTCGAGCTTGTCTTCCATCTTGGCGGTGAACTCGTAGTTCATCAGCTCGACGAAGTTTTCCACCAGGCGGTCGGTGACGATCTCCCCCATCTTCTCGGCGAAGAAGCGGCGGCTCTCGACCCGCACATACCCACGGTCGACGATGGTGGAGATGATGGAGGCGTAAGTGGACGGACGGCCGATGCCGCGCTTTTCCAGCTCGCGTACCAGGGCCGCTTCGGTGAAGCGGGCGGGCGGCTTGGTGAAGTGCTGGCGCGGATCCAGCTTGACCAGTTTCAGCACCTCGCCGACGGTCACCGCCGGCAGCTGGCTGTCTTCACCCTTGCGGCCCATGGGCGGCAGGGCCTTGGTCCAGCCGGCGAAGCGCAGGGTGCGACCGCGCGCCTTGAGCTCGAACTCCCCTGCCTTGACGGTCAGGGTGGAGGAGTCGTACTGGGCCGGGGTCATCTGGCAGGCGACAAACTGGCGCCAGATGAGGTCATAGAGCCGCATGGCATCGGGCTCCATCCCTTCCAGCATCTCGGCAGTCACCTGGACGCTGGAGGGGCGGATCGCCTCGTGGGCCTCCTGGGCATTGGCCTTGGCGCCGTAGAGGTTCGGCTCGCTCGGCAGGTAGGCGGCACCATACTGCTCGCCGATGTATTCCCGCACCGCGTCCACCGCCTCTTTGCTGAGGTTGGTGGAGTCGGTACGCATATAGGTGATGTAACCCGCTTCATAGAGACGCTGGGCCATCATCATGGTCTTCTTGACCCCGAAGCTGAGACGAGTAGAAGCCGCCTGCTGCAGGGTGGACGTGATGAAGGGAGCGGACGGCTTGGAGCCGGTCGGCTTGTCTTCCCGGTTGACCACCTTGTAGTCGACCCCTTCCAGGGCCGCCACGGCGGCGAAGGTCTCGGCCTGGGTCACCGGCTTGAAGTCGGCACCGTTGCGGCTGACCACCTCCATGCGCAGCTCGCTCTTCTCGGCGGTGAGCAGGTCGGCGTTGAGATCCCAGAACTCCACCGGCACGAACGCCTTGATCTCGCGCTCCTTGTCGACGATGAGGCGCACCGCGACGGATTGCACCCGACCGGCGGAGAGGCCGCGGGCCAGCTTCTTCCACAAGAGCGGGGAGACCATGTAGCCCACCACCCTGTCGAGGAAACGACGGGCCTGCTGGGCGTTGACGCGATGAATGTTCAACTCGGACGGCTGGGCGAACGCCTCCTGGATGGCGCTCTTGGTGATCTCGTTGAACACCACGCGCTTGTAGCGGCTGTCGTCGCCACCGATGATCTCGCGCAGGTGCCAGGCGATCGCTTCCCCCTCTCTATCCAAGTCGGTTGCGAGATAGATGGTGTCAGCCTTGGCGGCCAGACTTTGCAACTCGCTGACCACTTTTTCCTTGCCGGGCAAAATCTGGTAGTTGGCCTGCCAGCCTGCGGTCGGGTTGATGCCCATCCTTGAGAACAGGGCGTTGCGATCCTTGGCCGCCTTCTCGGATTCGCTGAGCTTGATGCCGCGAATGACAGGTTTTTTGGGCTCGGTGCTGGCGCTGCCGCTGGTCGGCAGATCGCGCACGTGGCCTACGCTGGATTTCACCACGTAGTCCTTGCCCAAATATTTGTTGATGGTCTTGGCCTTGGCCGGAGACTCCACGATGACCAGTGATTTGCCCATGCTGTAACTATTATCCTCATTGCACCCGACGGGGTTGGCGTGCGGTTTTGTGGGGCTGTATAAGAGATTTGACGGGAAAAAGCAATCTTGCGGGTCAATTTGCCCGACAGCCCGAACCGCCCTGCTTCTTTATTTATTAATGCGAAGCCGGGGCGCGGGAAGCAACCGCTTTTTTGTTTTTATGCTATATCCCCCCCTTTTTTAGATTGGAAATGACATATCCAGCCACCCTTGTGACATAAAAACCCATTCTGGTTATCAGCTTGTTACAAAGGATGAAATCTCTTTATAATGGCCGCACACCGCAGCTTTGTGCGCGGAAGGAACCGCTCCCCATATAAAAATCGAAAGGATGTGATCATGAAGCACTTCGAGGTCAACTTCGACGGCCTGGTCGGCCCCACCCACAACTATGCCGGCCTCTCCTATGGCAACGTCGCCTCCCAGAGCAACGCCAAAGAGGCCTCCAACCCCAAGGAAGCGGCCAAGCAGGGGCTGCGCAAGATGAAGGCGCTGACCGACCTCGGCATGGTGCAGGGCGTGCTGGCGCCACAGGAGAGACCGGATCTCGCGACCCTGCGCCGCCTGGGCTTCACCGGCAACGACGCCAGCATTCTGGCCCAGGCTGCCAGACAGGCCCCCGCCGTGCTGGCCGCCTGCTACTCCGCCTCCAGCATGTGGACCGCCAACGCCGCCACCGTCTCCCCGAGCGCCGACACCCAGGATGGCCGCATTCACTTCACCCCCGCCAACCTGACCAACAAGTTCCACCGCTCCCTGGAGCCCGAGGTGACCGGGCGCATCCTGCGGGCCGTGTTCAACAACGATCGCCACTTCTATCACCACCAGCATCTGCCGGAGAACGACCACTTCGGTGACGAAGGCGCCGCCAACCACACCCGGCTGTGCCGCGCCTATGGCGAAGCGGGGGTCGAGCTGTTCGTCTATGGCCGCAGCGCCTTCGACGTCTCCCAGCCCGCCCCCAAACGCTATCCGGCCCGCCAGACCCTGGAAGCGAGCCAGGCCATCGCCCGCCTGCATGGCCTCGGGGATGAGAGTGCGGTCTTCATTCAGCAGAACCCGGACGTGATCGATCAGGGGGTGTTCCACAACGACGTCATCGCGGTGGGCAACCAGAACGTGCTCTTCTTCCACCAGCAGGCGTTCCTCCATACCGAGGCGGCGCTGGCCGAGGTGCGTACCAAGTTCGGCGACGGGGAACTGCACTTCATCGAAGTGCCGACCAGCGAAGTGTCGGTGCAGGATGCGGTGAAATCCTACCTGTTCAACACCCAGATCCTGACCCTGCCATCCGGCGAGATGGCGATCATCGCCCCCACCGAATGCCGCGACAACCCGGCGGTGTCCGCCTATCTGGCCAGGCTGGTGACCCTGGGCACCCCCATCAAGGACGTCCACTACATGGACGTGAAGCAGAGCATGAGAAACGGCGGCGGCCCCGCCTGCCTGCGCCTGCGGGTCGCCATGAACGACACCGAGCTCGCCGCGGTCAACCCGGCCTGCCTCATCACCGACAGCCAGTTTGCCCGCCTGGATCAGTGGGTCGAGAAGCACTATCGCGACAGCCTGGCGCTGGACGATCTGCGGGACCCCTCCCTGGTGCTGGAGACCCGCACCGCCCTGGACGAGCTGACCCAGATCCTGAAACTGGGTTCCGTTTACCCCTTCCAGCGCTGAGGTGCGCCATCGGCCTGCAGAGCCGACGCAATAAAAAAAGAGAGCCGGGCAATGCCCGGCTCTCTTTTTAGTCCTTTGCACTGAGCTATAAAACCTGTTCACGAGCTGTAGCGAGAGATCGTCAGCAAGGTGAAGAGCAGCGCAGGAACCGGAGTGTGTAGATACACATGAGGATTCCGAGCAGCACATGAGCCTTGATCACGACCTCGCAGTAAGCTCGAAACAGGTTCTCAGCGCCAGGGGCTTTGTTGCCACAGCCGGCCAAGGCCGGCCTCCAGCCCCAGTGCCGCCTGCTTGCCAAGCTTCTGGGTCAGGCTCCTTGGTTTGCTGTAGCGGATGCCGACCACCTTGTGATGGCTGGCCTGGGCCAGCAGGTAGTCATCGCTGGTGCAAAGCGCATCCACCAGTCCGAGCTGCTTGGCCTGGCTCGCCAGCCAATGCTCGCCGGTGGTCACCTTGTCGATGTCGAGACCGGGTCTGTGCTCGGCCACGAAGGCCTTGAACTGTTCGTGGATGGCCCCCAGCTCCTCGCGAAACTTCTCCCGCCCCAGGTCGTCGTTCTCGCCGAACATGGTGATGGTGCGCTTGTACTGGCCTGCGGTGTGCATCTCGAATTCGATGTCGTGCTTCTTGAGCAGCTTGTTGAAGTTCGGCATCTGGGCAATCACCCCGATGGAGCCGACGATGGCGAACGGCGCCGCCAGGATCTTGTCCGCGACGCAGGCCATCATGTAGCCACCGCTCGCCGCCACCTTGTCGATGGCCACGGTCAGCGTGATGTCCTTGTCCCGCAGCCGCTGCAACTGGGAGGCGGCCAGGCCGTAGCCGTGCACCACGCCGCCGCCGGATTCGAGGCGCAGCAGCACCTCGTCCCCGGGCCGGGCCACGCCTATCACGGCACTCACCTCTTCCCGCAGGGAGGCCACCTCCTTGGCATCCATGCTGCCGTTGAAGTCGATGACGAACAGCCGGCTGCGCTCATCCTCCCCCTTGGCTTTGGCCTTGTGCTCGGCCTTGCGGGTCTTCTCCATCTGCTTGCGCTCGGCCTTGCCCGCCAGGGCTGCCTGCAGTTGATGGCGCCCCTGCTCCAGCTCGCCGGAGAGATCGGTCACCACCAGTTCCCCCTTGCGGGATTTGGGCTGGCGGCTGCTCGCCACCATCAGGATGACGGCGCCGATGGCCAGCAGGAAGGTGAGGGTCTTGGCCAGAAACAGGCCGTATTCGGTCAAAAATGCCACTTGATGCTCCGCTCAATGTCCGGTTTTTTCACATAGTAAGGAGTTTGCCCCCCTCGCGCAAAAACTCTGCCATCTCCCGTGCCAAGGACGGAGTGATCGACGCTATCGCCCTGTTTTATTCACATTTTTGCCGTCTCATACTGGTCAACTGCCGGGCCGGGTCAGTACACTTGCCCACTCGATTCGTTGCGCCAAGCCGCCAGGCATTGTTAACAGGAGTCCACATGCTCGACTATCAGGCCCCCCGTGATCTGCTCAAGGACAAGGTCATTCTGGTGACGGGTGCCGGTGACGGCATCGGCCGCGAAGCGGCCCTCACCTATGCGGCCCACGGCGCCACCGTGATCCTGCTCGGGCGTACCAGTGCCAAGCTGGAGGCGGTCTACGACCAGATTGAAGCGGCCGGTCACCCCCTGCCCGCCATCGTGCCGGTGGACTTGAAAGGGGCTACTGCCGCCCACTACCGCGGCATGGCGGAGACCTTCGCCCAGCAGTTCGGCCGCCTCGACGGCGTGCTGTTCAACGCCGGGCTGCTCGGCACCCTGTCGCCGTTCGAACACATTCAGGAGCAGGAGTGGGACGAGGTGATGCAGGTCAACGTCAAATCCGAATTCCTGCTGACCCAGGCGCTGCTGCCCCTCATTCGCCAGACCGCCAAGGAGCACGGCGAGGCGTCCATCGTCTACACCTCCTCCAGCGTGGGCCGCAAGGGGCGCGCCTACTGGGGCACCTATGCCATTTCCAAGTTCGCCATCGAGGGGATGATGGAGGTGCTGGCGGACGAGCTGGAGAACACCAGGGTGCGGGTCAACACCCTGAACCCGGGCGGCACCCGCACCAGGATGCGGGCCAGCGCCTTCCCGGCGGAAGATCCGCAGACCCTCAAGACCCCGGCCGATCTGATGCCCCTCTATCTCTACCTGATGGGGCGTGACAGTCAGGGCCAGAGCGGCAAGACCTTCGTGGCCCAGCCCAAATAAATCAACAAATCAACCGGATGGGATTACAGTGAAGAGGGGGTGCCAAGGCGCGCCCTGTTGAATCCCATCGGCCCCAGACAGGTTGCACTATGTTTCGTCCCAAGAGCACGTTTGAGCAATGGCGGATCTTTCAGGCGGTGGTGGACTGCGGCGGTTATGCCCAGGCTGCCGAGGCGCTGAACAAGAGCCAATCCTCCCTCAATCATGCGGTTGCCAAGCTGCAGCAGAGTCTGGGGGTGGCCCTGCTGGAGGTGCGGGGGCGCAAGGCGGTGCTGACGCCAGCGGGGGAGATCTTCCTCAAGCGGGCGCGCCAGCTCAGCCAGCAGGTGGAAGAGCTGGAAAACCTGGCCAACAACCTGGAGCGGCAGTGGGAGCCGCAGATCAACCTCTATGTGTCCGTGGTGCAGCCGCGGGAGCGCCTCTACCGGGCGCTGGCCCACTTCTATCCCCGCAGCCGCGGTTGCCGCATCAACCTGCACGAGCGGATCCACTGCCACTTCAATGCGCTGCAGGCGGGAGATCTGATGCTCTCCGAGCACCTGCCACAGGATCGCACCGGCCTGCCGCTGGACGAAGTCTGTCTGCTTCCTCTGTGCGCAGCGGGCCACCCCCTTGCGGAGCAGGGAGAGCCCATCACCGCCGAGGTGCTGGCCAGCCACAACCAGATAAGCCTGCATCCCCCCATCCACCGCTCGGTGGACTGGAACGATGCGGACGACACCGGTTGGAAGGCGACCCACTATCATGAGGTGCTCAACATGGTGCGCCTTGGCATGGGTTACGCCTGGGTGCCCCGCCACCTGGTGCAGGAGGAGCTCGCCGAGGGCTCGCTGGTGCAGCTCGATCTCACCGGCGGCAACGAACGCTATCTCTACACCTACCTGCTCACCCCCTCGGTGGAGGCGCTGGGACCGGCGGCCGAGCTGCTGCTGCGCTGCCTGCGCATCGAATACCAGGGAGACAACCCCAGGTAAGGCCGCTTCTTCCCCGCACGACCGGGGCACTGGTGCCGGCACAGCCGGACATCGGCTCCCCTTTGCATCCCCTATACGTTGGGGACCCGCCAGCAGGCGGCCAGTGCCATCAGCGCCAGGGCCGCCGCCACCATGAAGACCCCGTGGAAGCTCCAGAGCTCCGCCACCGTCCCCGCGATGGCCCCCGCCATGATGGAGCCGGTGCGGATGCTGTTGGAAAAGAGCGTGGTCGCCACCCCGGCGCGCCCCGGCATCAAGTCCTGGAAATAGGACATGCCGATGCCGGCCACGATGCCGATGAAGATGGCATTGAGCAGTTGCAGCGCAATGAGGGCATGCTGGCTCGACAGGGTCACGAGACCGCCATAGAAACCGACCCCGGCCAGCACCGCCAGCAGCATCATGGGCCGCTTGCCAAAGCGCCGGGTGTAGTAGCCCGCCAGCAGCATGAAGGGGATCTCCAGGGCCGCCGCCGTGCCCATCAGCAAACCCGCCAGCTTCTCCTCCAGCCCCAGCTCGCGGGTGATGTAGAGGGGCATGTTGATGAGGTACATGCTGTTGCAGGTCCACATCAGGGTGGAGGCAATGAAGAGCGCCCGCACCGACGGATCCCGCCAGCTGCTCACCCGCTCCACCTCGCTGTCCATCACCGGCAGCGGCAGGGAGGGAAGCCAGCGCCACACCACGAAAGCGCAGATGACATAGGCCAGCGCCGAGGCCAGATACATCACCTTGAAGCCGTAGCCGATGGCGAGCGCGAAGGCGATGGGCGGCCCGATCACCCAGGCCAGGGAGAACTGGGCCCGCAGCACTGAGCTGAACATGTCGGCCTGTTTGTTGCGGCTGTCGGCGTATTCCCGCGCCAGGGCGAACAGCTGCGGGCTGGCGGTGGCGGTCAGGCTCGCCAGCAGCACCCCCAGGCTCACCAGCAACCAGTACTGCCGGTTCCAGGCAAACAGCAGAGAGAGCACGATGCCGGCGAAGCAGCAGCGCAGGATCAGCTGCTTGCGATCCCCCTTGTTGTCGGAGCGGTGGCCGAGCCACTGGCTGATGAGGATGCCGATCACCGCGTTCACCGTGTAGAAGAGCCCCACCAGGAAGGGGCGCACCTGCACCTCCTCGGCCAGAAACAGGCTCAAGGTCGGCACCTGCAGCGCCACCGCCACCCCGGTCATGAAGGTCACGGCGAGAAACGAGAGAGAGACGGGATCCGGCCTCTTGCGGGCAACAGACAGCAAACTCATAGAGATACCATTGATATGGAAGAAAAAAAGGAGCCAGATGTGGGCGGGCTTGGCGTATGGCGGCGGCTATTTTATGTCATTATCAACAGCCACCTCAAGGGTTGCGGGGGGGCGTCCAAGTCCGTACATTGGAAGCCCATCCAGCGCCAGTACAAGGATTTAACATGTTTGATTTTGACCGGGAAATAGATCGCAGCGGTACCATGAGCCTGAAATGGGACAAATACAAGGGTCAGGATGTCCTGCCCATGTGGGTCGCAGACACCGACTTCGTCTCTCCCCCCGCCGTACTGGAGGCCCTTACCAAACGGGTCGCCCACGGCATCTTCGGCTATTCGCGCCCCTCTCCCCGGCTCATCGAACTGATCGTATCGCGTCTGGCCAGCCGCTATGGCTGGACCATCCAGCCCGAATGGCTCGTCTTCCTGCCCGGGGTGGTGCCGGGCCTCAATCTCGCCTGCAAGGCCTGGAGCCAGCACGGGCGCGGCATCATCACCCCCAAGCCGGTCTACTACCCCTTCCTGCAGGCACCGGGCTTCAATGACCGCCCCCTGCTCACCGTCCCCGTGGTGGAGGAAGAAGGCCGCTGGGTGCTGGATCTCGAAGAGCTTGAGCGTCAGGCCCCCTCGGCGGATCTGCTGCTGCTGTGCAACCCCCACAACCCGGGCGGTACCGTCTTCACCCGGGAAGAGCTGCTGGCCATCGACGCCATCGCCGAGCGCCACAACCTGGTGATCTGCTCCGACGAAATCCACTGCGACCTGCTGCTGGACAAGGATGCCCGCCACATCCCCTATGGTGCCCTGAGCCCGGAGGCGGCCGAGCGCTCCGCCGTCATGATGGCGCCGAGCAAGACCTTCAACATCGCAGGGCTGTGCTGCTCCTTCGCCGTGATCCCCAATGCCCGCCTGCGGCTCAAGCTGCAACAGGCGATGCGCGGCATCAGCGCCGACGTCAATCTGCTGGGGTTCGTGGCGGCCGAGGCGGCCTATGAGGGGGGCGAGCAGTGGCTGAATGAACAGCTCGACTACCTGGCCGGCAACCTGGCCCTGATCGAGCAGGCCGTGGCCCGCTGGCCCGGCGTCAAGCTGGCCCGCAACCAGGCCACCTACCTCGCCTGGATCGACATGAGCGCCCTGGGCCTGGACGATCCCGTCGCCTTCTTCGAACAGGCGGGCGTGGGTCTCTCCCCCGGTGCCCAGTTCGGCAACGGCCAGTTCGTGCGGCTCAACTTTGGCTGCACCCGGGCCCGTCTCACCGAGGCCCTGGCCCGCATGGAGAAAGCCATTCTCCAGACCCGCTAGCGAACCGTCCCGGGCGGCGGCTCCAGGCCGCCCGATGCGCGCAAAAGCGGTAAAATCCGTTCAGCTTCCCGTCTGATACGGATAAGATGAGGCTCATCACCGGATGAGCCCGCCTCCTCCTCATGTTCAGCCACGGTTTCGGTCCACTATGCGCCCATTCGCCTTCTCTGCCCTGTTGCGTCTGTCACGTACCGCCCTGCCCTGGCTCGCGGCCGTGCTGGCGCCCTCCCTCTTCGCCTCCCCCGCCTATGTCACCATCGGCACGGGAGCCCTCAACGGCGTCTACTACCCCACAGGGGGGGCCATCTGCCGCCTGCTCAACGAGGAGAGTGCCCGCCACGGCCTGCACTGCACGGTGCAGAGTACCTCGGGCTCCATCGCCAATCTGGCGGCGCTCGCCAAGGGAGAGGTACAGCTCGCCCTGATGCAGTCGGATGTGCTCTACCATGCGGTGCACGGCACCGGCCCCTTCGCGGGCCAGGCCCCGGACGATCAGCTGCGCAGCCTGTTGCGGCTCCACAAGGAGTCCCTGACCCTGATTGCCAGCGCCACCAGCAACATCACCACCCTGGCCGACATCAAGGGCAAGCGGGTCGATGTCGGCGCCCCCAACTCCGGGGACAGGGTCACCAGCCGGGCCCTGCTCGATGCCATGGGGTGGCGGGTCGCCGACTTCAGCCGACCGCCTGTGATCTCCCCGGGCAACCGGCTGGAGGGGCTCTGTGACGGCACCCTGGATGCTGCCTTCGTGGTCGCCGGTCACCCCAATCAGGCCATCGGCGATCTCACCGGCCGCTGTCAGGCCCGCCTCATTCCCATCGAGGGGGAACAGGTGGACAAGCTGCTCAAGCAGCACCCCTACTATGATCGCAGCCGCATCGGCGCCAACCTCTATCCGGGGCAGACAAGCGGCGTCAATACCTTCGCCGTCACCGCCGAACTGGTGGCGCTGGCAAGCCTGCCCGAGAGCGAGGTGCGCACCCTGCGGGACGTGCTGAACGAGCGGCTCAAGCAGTTCACCCGGTTGCATCCGGCACTGACCACCCTCACTTGGGAAGGCATGCAGGCGGGCAGCATCGCCCTGCTCCATCCCGGCATGCTGGATGCCGTGCCCACCCTCCCGGCGGACACCCTCACGGCATCCGGTGCCGTGGCCACCTCGGGCGCCCTGCCAACCTTGCCCCCGGCGAGCAGCGCGGCCACACCGACCGATGGGGCAGGCCCCCAGGAAGGCACCGCGCCACTGGAGGGGTCCGACACCTTGCCGGAGCAGCCGGCCGCCGCGACCCTCTCAACCAGTTCGGGGGCGGCCTCCACCAACCAGGCCCCGGCCCTGACCGAGCCGCCCACACCGGGCAGCGCAACCCTGGCACCAGGCCATCCCCTGACCCCGCCTGAGGCGCCCGCCTCGTCGGCAACACCGCTGGAGGCGCCATCACCGGAGGCCATGCCGGCCAGCCCGCCCAGCCACGCGGTGGGGACCACAACCCCCGCCGGGCAATGAACACCAACCAAGAGGCCACCCCAGGGGTGGCCTCTTGGTTATGGGGAACGGGCGCCTGGCCTGTCACGGCGCCAGCAGCAGCGCCGGATTCTGGATCTCCTCCTCCACCCAGTGCAGCAGCTGCTTGATGGCCCGCGACAGCACCTGGTTCTGGCGCACCACGTACCCCAGGCTGGTACCGGGAAAATCGGTGAGCCGGGTCACCGGGGCGGTCAGCTTGAGCCTGGGGTGAAGGGAGAAATCCGGCACGATGGCGACGCCAAAGCCCGCCTCGGCCCAGTCGAGCTGGGCATCCACGCTCCCCACCTCCATGATGCGGCAGCTCGGCAGGCCGAGCAGGGGCAGGGAGGGGTCGATCAATGCCCGGGTCCGGGTGTCGTGCCCCAGCAGGATCAGGGTCGGCTCGTCCAGAGGATCGCTCTCCCCCGAGCTGGCCCGCGCCTGCCAGCGGGCCAGGCCGTGCCCCAGGGCACACCAGGTCACCTGCTGCAACTCGGTGTAGAAGAGCGGCTCGCTGCGCTTTTGTGCCATCACGAAGCCCAGATCCGCCTTGCCCGCCCGCACCAGATCCGCCGCCTGATCCGAGGTGGTGTTGAACAGGGTGAGGTCGATGCCGGGGAAGGCCTGCTTGAAGCGCTGGAACGGCTGGATGAGCAGCAGGCGCGAGATGATGTCGCTGGCGGCGATGGCGAGCGTCCCCTGGCTCAACTGGCTCAGGGCATTGAGATCGGACTGGCAGAGCTGCAACTCGTTGATGGCGCGTTCGGCGCTTTGCAGCAGCCGCTCCCCCGCCTGGGTCAGGCGAAACGGGCTGCGCTCCACCAGCTTGACCCGGGTCGCCTGCTCCAGGTTCTTGAGGTGCAGGCTCACATTGGGTTGCGTCATGTGCAGTTCGGTGGCCGTCTGGCCGAAGTGCTGCAACCGGGCCAGGGTGACGAAGGTGTGCAGCCAGTGAATGTCCAGCATGGGGTTCCTCTTCTCCCGGGTCGATGGCAGGGCCAGCGCCGCCAGGGCACGGGCACCACGCAAGGGAGCGCGGTGTCGATAATTGCACCGGAATTATATGACTTCCTTATCGGAATTATAAAGATAATTAATTTTTCTAATCCTCACGGGGCTCCTAGGATGGACGCCTAACGTCTTAGGAGAAAGAGTCATGTCGTCTATCGTAGTCGTAGGTGCTAACTGGGGTGATGAAGGCAAAGGCCGCATCGTCGATTATCTGGCAGGCCAGGCTGGCGCCAGTATTCGTTTCCAGGGCGGCAACAACGCCGGCCACACCGTGGTCAACGATCTGGGCACCTTCAAGCTGCACCAGGTGCCGAGCGGCGTCTTCAACCCGGATTGCCTGGTCGTGCTGGGCCCCGGCATGGTGATCAGCCCCGAGAAGCTCACCGTCGAGCTGGAAGAGGTCAAGGCCTCCGGCGTCATTCCCAAGCTCGCCATCTCTGACCGTGCCACCCTCTGCCTGCCGCTGCACGCGCTGGAAGACACCCTGGAAGAGCAACGCCTGGGTGACGGCGCCTACGGCTCCACCCGTCAGGGCATCGCCCCGGCTTACGGTGATCGGGTCATGAAAAAGGCGATCCTGGTGGGCTGGCTGAAACAGCCGGACGTGTTGGTCGAGCGCATCCAGTTCATGTTGGACTGGAAACTGCCGCAGATGAAGGCTCTCTATCCGGACTTCGAATTCACCCAGACCGCCCAGGAGATGGCCGACTGGCTGCTGGAAGTGTCCGCTCCCTGGCTGGACGCCGTCTGCAACGTCAGCATGCCCCTCAAGGCACTGCAAGCCGAAGGCAAGACCCTGCTGTTCGAAGCCCAGCTGGGTGCCGGCCGTGATCTCATCTACGGCGAATACCCCTGGGTCACCTCCTCCCACGTTTCCGGCGCCTACGCCGGCATCGGTGGCGGTCTGCCGGGCCTGCGCCCGGAGCGCGTCATCGCCGTGGCCAAGGCATTCAGCTCCTCCGTCGGTACCGGCACCCTGCTGACCGCCATGGAGAACCAGGACGAGTTCCGCAAGATCACCAACGAGTTCGGCGCCACCACCGGCCGTCCCCGTGACGTGGGTTACTTCGATGCCGTCGCCACCAAGAACGGCGTCGAGCTGCAGGCTGCCACCGAAGTGGCCCTGACCAAGCTGGACTGCCTGACCGGTCTGCCGGATCTGAAGATCTGCGTGGCCTACGAAGGTGCCCACACCGAGAACCCGATCTGGCCGCAAACCGCCGCCCTCACCCCCGTCTACGAGAAGATGGAGAGCTGGAGCGAAGACATCAGCGGCTGCCGCACCTTCGCCGAGCTGCCCAAGGCTGCCCAGGACTATGTGCTGCGCATCGAAGCCCTGCTGGGCGTGCCGGTGCCCATGGTCTCCGTCGGCCCGGGCCGTGACGAGATGATCCTGCGCTAAGGCCCCTCGCCTCTCCCAAAAACCGGCATCCCAGGATGCCGGTTTTTTTTATGCCCCTCAAAAGCCCCGAACAGCTCACAAAAGCCGTCTCCATGGCATAATTTGAGCCATATGGGCACTCTGTTTTGAGCCAACCCCCTTAGAGTGAATGCCATCTTCACACAAAGGAGTGCCCATCATGAGATCCCCCATTATCCCGCTGCTGCCCCTGCTCTGCCTCGCGGCCCTGCCCGCCGGCGCCATGACCCTCAAGAGTACCGACATCCGCGAGGGTGAACCCATGGACAAGGTCTTCAGCTTCAACGGCTTTGGTTGCAGCGGCGAGAACCGCTCCCCCCAGTTGAGCTGGCAGAGCCTGCCCGCCGGCACCCAGAGCGTCGCCATCACCGCCTATGACCCGGACGCCCCCACCGGCAGCGGCTGGTGGCACTGGCTGGTGGTGAACCTGCCGGCCAGCCAGAGCGAGCTGCCGAGCAATGCCTCCGGCAAGATCAAGCAGGGGCTGGAGCTTGGCACCGACTACGGTACCCAGGGTTATGGCGGCCCCTGCCCGCCCGCCGGTCACGGCATGCACCGCTACCAGTTCACCGTCTGGGCCCTGCCCAAGGCGCTGGAGGTGAAGGCCAACACCCCGCCCGCCATGGTAGGCTACATGCTCAACAGCCTGGCCCTTGGCAAGGCCACCCTGACCGCCACCTTCACCACCCCCTAGGAGCCCGCCCGATGAGCACGCCCCTGCTGCAACTGAATCACTACTTCGGGATCCGCCAGCAGCCCCTGCGCCGGGTGCTCATCTACGCGCCGACCCTCATCTGGGTGCAGCAGGGCCGCAAGCAGCTGTGGTGGCGGGAGCAGCGCCTCTCCTTTGACAAGGAGAGCTGGCTGCTGATCCCGGCGGGTCACCGGCTCACCTTCGTCAACCAGCCGGAGCAGGGCTCGTTTCGCTCCCAGGCGCTCACCCTGCTGGCCCCGCCACCGGCCGAGTGGCTGGCAGAGAGCCCCCTCGATCTCCTCAAGCCACCGGCCATCAGGGTGACGTCGGCCCTCGCCTTCTGCTTCGATCTCGTCACCACCATGGCGCAGCGGCAGCTCTGCGAGACGGCCCAGACCCAGCTGCTGCAAGGGTTTTATGGCGAGCTCAGGGAAGCGGGGGGCCTTGGCCTGCTCTTTCCTGCCACCACCATGACCCTGGGGGAACGGCTGGCCCGTTACCTCAGTGTGGAGCCTGGTCTTGATCACCGGCTGGAGACGGTAGCGACCCACTTCGCCATGAGCCGCGCCTCTCTGGTCCGCAAACTGGCCGCCGAGGGGCGCAGCTTTCGCCAGGTGCTGACCCAGGTACGCCTGGGGCACGCCCTCACCCTGCTGCAACAGGGGCTCACGCCGCTTCAGACCGCCCTCGCCTGTGGCTACGACTCCCCCGGCCGCTTTGCCGCGCGCTTCAAGGAGGAGTTCGGCCTGACCCCCCACCAATACCTGCGTACCTGCCCCTCCTCTCTCTCGCTGACTGCCACCACAAAAGTAAACAATTACTAAAACAAAAGACTATGTAACCTCGTGTAACCGGGTGATCCGGCTCACACTCGCCCCTCCTGCACTGTGACACAGCGCCAATAATCCCGCCAAAATCGCCCTATAATGGCTCTCGCAAACGCTTTCACTAAAATAATCACTATAAAACACCTTCCTCAACCTACAAAAACTGTCATTGGAGCGAGAGATGTTTCGTAAAAATTTACTTTCCATCACCCTGAGCGTCGCCCTGTTCGGCCTCACTGCCTGCAACGGCAATGACTCCAGCAGCTCGGCCGCCCCCAGCGCCACCCTGGCGAATCAGTATCAGAACGTGATCGACCGCAGCGGCACCCCGCTCCAGTTCCGTGACTTTGACAGCTACGCCAACCTCAAATACAACCCGCTGCTCGATCTCGGCGCCTGGCACGGCTTCCTGCTGCCCGCCAGCGACAGCGAGTGGGGCGGCTTTACCGGCCCCATGGTCATCGCAGAGGAGTACAGCCTGTTCTTCGCAAGCGAATTGGACAAGCTGACCCTGAGCGACGAGAGCGGCCGCGCCTTTCCCCTCACCAGCGCCAGCAAACAGGCGCTGTACGCCATCCCGGGGGCGCTGGTGCAACGCTTCGAATTCGACCCCTTCACCCTGGAGCTGGAGCTGCGCTACGGCGATGCCCGCACTGCGCTGGTTCGCACCCGCCTCATCAACCACACTGACGCCCCCCTCACCCTCAAGCTCAACTGGCAGGGGGAGCTGCTCAACCAGTGGGATGCCAACAAGACGGTAGCCGAGCAGTACCCCGCCTGGACCCGCACCATCAGCCAGACCGAGCGCGGCGTGGCATTCCAGTTCGGCAAACTGCGCAGCACCTGGAACATCATGCAAAGCGGCAGCGCCAGCTACCGCATCGATCGCACCCTGCCGAGTAGCACCACCCTCGACGAGCAGGGGCTCGGCTACGTGAGCGAGGCCAGCCTCACCCTGGCCGCCAAGGGCCAGCAGGATATCTACACCCTGCAGAGCTATGTCCACAGCAGTGCTGACGCGAGCCGCTTCGAGCGAAGCCGCCAGGCGCTGCTGGCCGACCCCGCCAGCCATTTCGACGACTCCATCCGCCGCTGGGAGGATTACCTGGCGCGCGGCCTCTCCAATCAGGGGATCCCGGAGTCGGAGCGGCGCATCGCGGTCAAGGCGATGGAGACCCTCAACGGCAACTGGCGCTCGCCGGCCGGTGCCATCCTGCACGACGGGGTCACCCCCTCCAACACCGCCCGCTGGTTCGACGGGGTCTGGGCCTGGGACAGCTGGAAGCACGCTTACGCCATGGCCCACTTCAACCCCGAGGTAGCCAAGAACAACGTGCGCGCCATGTATGACTACCAGATCCAGGCCGATGACCCGGTTCGGCCGCAGGATGCCGGCATGGTGATCGACGCCGTCTTCTACAACAAGCTCGCCGATCGCGGTGGCGACGGCGGCAACTGGAACGAGCGCGACACCAAGCCGCCCCTCTCCGCCTGGGCCATCTGGGAGATCTACAGCGCCACCCAGGACAAGGCCTTCATCGCCGAGATGTATCCGAAGATCCAGGCCTATCACGACTGGTGGTATCGGGCGCGGGACAACAACCGCAACGGCATCATCGAATATGGCGCCACCCGCCACGTCGAGCACAACGACGAGTTCGGCAACATCACCTTCAAGGTGCAGTACCCGACGGGGGCACCGGTCGGGCTGGATCTGTCGAGCTGTACCAATGAGGGAGATGGCTGGTATGGCTGCGCCGGCATGGCGCTCTATCAGCAGGTATTGAGCGTTGGCGGCTACGCCGACATGGATATCGGCGCCCAGCACGGCGCTGGTTGGGAATCCGGCATGGACAACGCCGCCCGCTTCGGCTTTATCGAGCCGGATCAGCTCAAGCGCTATGCCGACAAGACCTATGGCGGCGACATGGCCAAGGCGCGCCAGGACTGGAACGTCTTCTTCTTTGAAAACCATCAGGACGACGGCAGCCTCATCGGCTTCTCCATCGATCAGGAGTCGGTGGAGCTCAACGCCTTCCTCGCCAAGGAGAAGCGCATCCTGGCCGACATGGCCGAGCTGCTCGGCAAGCCGGACGAGGCGAGCCGCTATCGCGAAGGGGCGACCCAGCTGGCCGATTACATCAACAGCTGCCTGTTCGATGAGGCCTCCGGCTTCTATTACGACCGCCAGATAGCCCAGGGGGATCTGCCCGACGCCAACGGCTGCGTCGGCAAGCTGTTGACCGCCCGCGGCCGTGGCCCGGAAGGGTGGAGCCCGCTCTGGGCCGAGGTGGCAGACAAGGAGAAGGCGGCGCGGGTGCGCGAGGTGATGCTCAATGCCCAGGAGTTCAACACCAAGGTGCCGCTCGGCACGGCGGCACTGACCAACCCGGCCTACGACCCCGACATCTACTGGCGCGGTCGGGTCTGGCTGGATCAGTTCTACTTCGGGGTGAAGGGGCTGGAGAACTACGGCTATCGCAGCGATGCCCAACAGCTCGTCAACAAGCTGTTTGCCAACGCCGAGGGGCTGGCGGGCAGCGGCCCCATCCGCGAGAACTACAACCCGGAGACCGGCGCCATGCAGGGGGCCAGCAACTTCAGCTGGAGCTCGGCCCACCTCTACATGCTCTATCGCAACTTCCTGAAAACCGAGGGTTGATCCCAACCGACCCGGTCAATGACCCAACAAAAAGGCCTCCGCAAGGGAGGCCTTTCTTATGGCAGCGCCACAGGTGGCGACTTACTTCACGGTCACCCGGGCAAACTTGCGCTTGCCGACCTGGTAGACGGCGGTACCGGCACCGATGAGGGCCTTGCCATCGTCCAGCTTCTCGCCATCAACCTTGACCGCGCCCTGCTTGATCATGCGCAGCGCTTCGGAGGTGGTGGCCACCAGATCGGCGTCTTTGAGCAGGTTGGCGATGGCCAGCCCTTCCCCTTCCAGTGCCAGCTCGACTTCCGGCATGTCGTCCGGAATGGCGTTCTTGGAGAAGCGCTGGGTGAAGTCTTCGTGGGCCGCTTCGGCCGCCGCTTCATCGTGATAACGGGCGATGATCTCCTTGGCCAGCCAGATCTTCACGTCGCGCGGGTTGAGGGTGCCGGCGGCGATACCTGCCTTGAACTCTTCGATTTCAGCCAGCGGACGGAAGGAGAGCAGCTCGTAGTAGTTCCACATCAGATCGTCGGTGATGGACATGATCTTGCCGAACATCTCCCCCGGGGCATCGTGTACGCCGATGTAGTTGGCAGCGGACTTGGACATCTTCTTGACGCCGTCCAGGCCTACCAGCAGCGGCATCATCAACACGCACTGGGTCGCCATGCCCGCATCTTTTTGCAGCTCGCGGCCCATCAGCAGGTTGAACTTCTGATCGGTACCGCCGAGCTCGACATCCGCCTTCAGCGCGACCGAGTCATAGCCTTGCAGCAGCGGATAGAGGAATTCGTGAATGGCGATGGACTGGCCGTTGCTGTAGCGCTTCTTGAAGTCGTCGCGCTCCATCATGCGGGCCACGGTCTGCTTGGCCGCCAGCTTGATCATGCCGGTCGCGCCCAGCTCACTCAGCCAGGTGGAGTTGTACTCGATGCGGGTCTTGGCCGGGTCGAGGATCTTGAACGCCTGCTCGGCATAGGTGAGGGCGTTGTGCTTGATGGCCTCTTCGGAGAGCGGCGGACGGGTGGCGTTCTTGCCGGAGGGGTCACCCACCATGGCGGTGAAGTCACCGATCAGCAGGATCACTTCATGGCCCAGATCCTGGAAGGTCTTCAGCTTGTTGAGGATCACGGTATGACCCAGGTGGATGTCCGGCGCGGTCGGGTCCATCCCCAGCTTGATGCGCAGGGGGCGCCCTTCCTTCAACTTGGCGATCAGTTCTTCTTCAACCAGAATTTCTTCCGCTCCGCGCTTGATCTCGGCTAGCGCCACCTCGAGCTGGGACATTTTTTGACTCTCCAATCACGATTCCACAGGGCCAGACATATTACTGGAATGGCGGGCCAATTGGAAAGGCGGTAAACTCCGACCTTCTTCCGGGTTCAACTTTGTCTGTTTCTCATGGTCCTTTGGCACGCCTTCAACTCTCTCCCTCACTGGCACCGCAAGATGGTGCTGATCCTGAGCATCATGGTGATGATGCTGGCGGCCTGGCCGAGCGAACAGGCAGTCGCCACCCGGGTCGATGACAACGACAACGAACTGGCCGTCGAGCAGCAGGTCGACGAGGAGGCCCAGCTGGCACGGGCCGAGCCCGTCACCCCGCCCAAACCGCGCTATGTCACCAGACAGGTGAAGGTGCGCAGCGGCGACAACATGGGGGTCATCTTCCAGCGCCTGGGCCTCAGTACCACGGATCTGCACCTCATCGACCAGCTCGAGGGCACGGATACCCTGCGCCTGCTCAAGCCCGGTCAGGAGCTCACCTTCAAGCTCACCAAGGGCGGCGAGCTGCACAGCCTCTATTACCCCCACAGCCTGGAGCAGGCGCTCAAGGTGAACCGCCGGGATGACGGCTTCGTGGCCAGGCCGGTGAAGATCGAGCTCGACACCCGCGAACAGGTGGCCCAGGGGGAAATCCGCTCCAGCTTCTGGGGCGCCGCCGTCGAAGCGGGCATGACGGAAGACCAGATCATGGATCTCGCCGCCATCTTCGGCTGGGACATCGACTTTGCCCAGGACCTGCAACCGGGGGACAGCTTCCGGGTGGTCTACCAGGACAAATACCAGGATGACGAGCGGGTTGCCTCCGGCGACATCCTGGCCGCCGAGTTCATCAACCAGGGGGCCATCTACCGCGCCGTGCTGAATGAGGATGGCAACTACTACACCCCGGACGGCAAGGCGATGCGCAAGAGCTTCCTGCGCGCGCCGGTCAACTTCAAATACATCAGCTCCAACTTCAATCCGCGCCGCCTTCACCCGGTCACCGGCAAGGTGCGTCCCCACAACGGCATCGACTACGTGGCGCCGGTGGGGACCCCCATCATGGCGGCGGGCGGCGGCAGCGTGGTGGCCGCCGGCTACAACCAGTTCAACGGCAACTACGTCTTCATCAAGCACGCGGGCAACTACGTGACCAAGTACCTGCACCTCTCCAAGCGCACCGTCAACAAGGGGCAGCGAGTGAAGCAGGGGCAGACCATCGGCCTGCTCGGTGGCACCGGCCGGGTCACAGGCCCGCACCTGCACTATGAATTCGTGGTGGGCGGCGTGCACAAGAACCCGCGCACCCTCAACCTGCCCCAGGCGGAGTCTCTCAGCGGGCGGGCGCTGGCCAGCTTCAAGGCCCAGGCCATGCCCCAACTGGCCAAGCTGGACAGCCCCGAGCTGCAACTGGCCAGAAACAAGGGCAACGGCGACGACAGCTGACCGCTGTCGACCAAGGTGGAACACGGTATCGGACGGTTCCCCCGCATCATTGAAAGGGGTTGTCATGACGGAACGCTATATAGGCTTGATGTCCGGTACCAGCATGGACGGTATCGACGCCGTGCTGGTGACGATGGATAGGGAAGCGCTTCGAGTAGAGGCGGCGCTGTGCCATCCCTGGCCAGCGGAGACCGCCCACGAGCTGCACGCCCTCTGCACCCCGGGGGAGAACGAAATCGACCGCATGGGGGTCGCCGACAACCTGGTGGCCCGCGAATTTGCCGCCGCCACCCAGGCCCTGCTCGCCAAGGCGGCGCTGACTCCCCAGGAGATTCGCGCCATCGGCAGTCACGGCCAGACCATACGCCACCGCCCCCAGCTCGGCTTTACCCTGCAGATCGGCAACGCGGCCTTGCTGGCGGCCCTGACCGGCATCGACGTGGTGGCCGATTTTCGCACCATGGACATGGCCCTCGGCGGTCAGGGGGCCCCCCTGGTGCCCGCCTTCCATCAGGCGCTCTTTGCTCGCCCCGGCGCCCTGCGGGTGGTGCTGAACCTCGGCGGCATTGCCAATATCTCGGTGCTGCCCGGCCAGACCGACGGGTGCTCTGGCTCTGGTTCAGGGGTATATGGCTTCGATACCGGCCCCGCCAACACCCTGCTCGACGGCTGGTATCGCCGCCACCATCCGCACGGTGACAGCTATGATGCCGGTGGCCAGTGGGCCGCCAGCGGCAAGCTTATCCCTGCGCTGCTGGAGCAGTTGCTGGCTCACCCCTACTTCGCCGCCCCCGCCCCCAAGAGCACGGGGCGTGAGATGTTCACCCTCGACTGGCTCGACGGCGAGCTGGACGGCTGCGCATACGCCCCCGCTGATGTGCAGCGTACCCTGCAATCCCTCACCTGCCACAGCATCGCCCGCCAGTTGCCCACCCACCGTGATGCGCCAACCCGGCCCGAGCTGTTTGTCTGCGGCGGCGGCGCCCACAACGCCCCGCTGCTGGCGGAGCTTGCTGCCCTGCTGCCCGACTGGCATCTGACCAGCACCGCCCAGCTCGGCCTTGCACCGGACTGGGTGGAAGGGGCCGCCTTTGCCTGGCTGGCACAGCGCTTTATCCAGCGAAAGCCGGGCAACCTGCCTGCGGTGACCGGGGCGAGCCGCCCGGCGGTGCTGGGCGCCCTCTATCCCGCCTGAGCCGCTCCCCGAGCGCCCTCCCCTAATGAAACAAGCCCGAACAGGTGCACTTGATCGGGCTTGTTGTTATGCCTGGCGCCAGATGGCGCAGACCCGTCACTCTGTGCTCCCTACCCGAGCCGCTCTTTCAACCTGGCCGCCTGCGCCTTGAAGGTCTCATAATCGGCGACATGCCGACTCCTGGCGGCGGTGATCCACTGCACGCCCGTCTCGTCGGCGTGGGAAAATTCGATGCAAAACTCATATTTCGTGCTGGAGAGCAGCCCCATCAGGGCGCCAGACAGAAAACCCACCAGGGGCAGGAAGAGCACGATGAGCCAGTTGCCCGCCTGCTCGTAGGAAGGGGTGAAGTAAAAGAGCACACTGGAGGTGACCACTCCCAGCAACAAGCTCTTCTTGAGCCTATCCATCCAGCCGAGAGCTTTTACCTGCACGCCGACGATGCGGCCCAGATCGTAGCGATCCTTGTTGACCCTCAGTGTGTTGTCCGACTGTTCAATGGCAATGGCCATCCTGATACTCCGTCCTGTTGGCTATGGCGATAAGGGGTTGCCGTGGCGGCCCCGGGTTGTGCATCCCGTGATCATGACAGGACCAGCGGCCAGCCACGGGGCGATGAGCGGCACCTCCCCCAACAGGAACACACGCTGCGCATGGTATCGTATGGCGCCAAACATCAAAAGACGTTCACATCAAAAGGCGAGGTGGATCACCTTCTACCCGCCCCTTGTCCCCCGTGCAGCCGTTGGCTTTTCTGGCCATCCTCTCATGGGCAAGGTAGCCGGGGGATCAGGGGTCAGTGAGATTACAGCCCCGTGATGACCCTCAGGAGGGGCGGGCCGATGGGATGGCACCATGGACCCGCACCTCGAGAGCACTCCCATGGCCCTAGAAGGCCCACTTCAGGAAGCGGTTTACCTGGCGCTTGACCGGTGCACAGAGCGGCGGTTTGGGAGGCTCCAGGTTGATCTGTCTGCGGCCCACCCTGGCTTCGCCCCGCAGCAGGATCTGGAGATAGTGGGGATGCTGGCGCTGGATGAATCGAGAGATCTCATGGGCCCAGGGTTTGGGGACTCCCCACAGGGTCGAGGCCAGGGCGCCGACGATACAGAAGAAGGCGGGCTCGTGCATGCCCATCCTGACGCCATTCTCCAGCGCCTCCTTGAAGGAGCCCGAATGGGCGATGCAGGTCATCACATTGACCATGAAGGCGGCATAGTCATCTTCCCCGCCGTGGCCCACCCTGGCCACCAGCCCGGCCTGCGGCCTGTAGCCGAACTGGTGGCCGATGTGCTCAAGCACCGCATTGCGCTGGCGAATGACCTTGGCATAGAACATCAGCATGGCGGTGCAGTCTAGCGCCTGGCTCAAGGCCGCCTGATGAGGATGGGTCTGGGTGGGACGGGGGGTGGTCAGCAGCGCGATCTCCTCCGAGATGGCGAGCAGACCGATGGGCACCGCCGTGCTGATAAAGGCGAGGTCAATGGCGATCGCCAGGTCCTGGCCCTCCTCCATCCGGCCGATGACCACCTGCTCGGCAAAGAGGCGACGCTGGCGCTCGATAAAGGCGCCATAGATCAGGGCCCTGAACTTCTTCTGGGGATAGGGGGTATCGAGCAGGGTCTCCATGGTCAGGATGGCGGCGCCGGTGCGACCGCGCAGTTGATAGTCGGGGGCGAGGGGGAAGTGCTTGCCTAGGCGGGGGGGTGGCCGAAACCCGCTGGTGTGGCTGTACATGTCACCCAGAATGAATCCAAGCATAAAACCTCCGAAGTCAGATGACGGGGATCGCGATGCGATCGCATGTGCCACTCCCGGGCAGATGAGTGCCGATCCGTGCTGCTCGTCGGCAGGGTCCCTGATTTCATTATTAATCATACAGTTAATAATCCACCCAAACCCCGACCCAGGTCGCAATAACGGCAGTTGATGACAAAAAACACAAATAAGGGTGGTGCGGGGAAGATGAGCCGGCAGCATCGCAAGGAGTGCGGGATACGTCAGGGCGGCAAAGCAGGGCGGACTCCGGGGCCCCCTCACAGGGAGGGTCATGACAGGAGTGATATGCATCGGGGGGCGGCAAGTCGGGGCAGGCAAGGGGAAGGCACCCCTCCCCTTGCTTATGAGCCCTGCTGGCGGGCTGTGTTCGCGCCGCTGAAAAGATATGGCATAGGCGGTGTGGCGACCCGCCCATGTCAGCCTCCGCCGCAGGGACTAAAAAGCGCCCTCTCTTTCTCCCGTATTTATGTCATGACCTGTGGCCATGCAAAGAGGGTGAATGTTATTTCAGTGTGCTCACCGCAGCATATTTTGGCGGCGCTGAACAGGGCGTCGAGAGAGCGATAAATAGATAGCTATGCAAAACCGGGAGAATAAGCTGCAATGTCGCCAAAAGTATTAACGGAGGATTCACAGGCTGTAACCCTGATGCGCGACAATATGGCGCTATCTGGTTCCACTTTCATGGTAAAGCGGGATCATCATCACCTTTATTTGCCATACCCGTCATGAATTGAATCGCAAAATGAATATATTTCACTCTGTTGAGCCACTTCATAGAAACAGGATCCCGGTTTGCATCCCGGGATAACCGCCCCCTAGAATTCTCCCGTCTGAATCACCAGGCCAACTTCTCTCCCTTGTCTGTTGCACGCGCTGTCTGCATCGAAACAGGGCTCGACACTGTGATGATCGTTCTCCTTTTCTCCGTCGCCCTGTGGCGGGAACGGGCAACTGTTGCCGCAATATCACGAGTCATCAGCGTGCCGTATTCGGCCAGGGAAGAACAATGCGGCCCGGACCCTACATCAAAAACGAAAAAGGAGTATCGCCATGAGTGGTACCATCATCAAATCCGCCAGAAATACCCCCAATGCGCCTCAGGATCTGGGGCCCTATACCCAGAGCGTGGCCTTCTCCCACTACAACAATATTGCCGCCCAGCTCCCGGTCGATCCGAACACGGGCGCGCTGGTCGCAGGGGATATCCAGGCGCAGGCCAGACAGTGTCTCACCAATATCCAGGCCATCGTCCAGAGCATTGGCCACGGCATGGAGGACATGGTGAAGGTGACCCTGTTCCTCGCGGACATCGCCGACCTCGATGCCGTCAACGCCGTCTATCGGGAATTCTTCCCCCACTCGCTGCCGACCCGCACAGTGCTCGCCGTCGCCAGTCTGCCGCTCGGCGCCAGGGTGCAGATGGACGCCCTGCTCTCCAACGGGGAAGGCACCTTCCCCCAGGCTCCCTGCCCGCTGCTCAAGATCTCCCGCAACAGCGACAAGGCGCCGCAGGATCCGCTCTCCAGCCAGAGCGTCGCCTTCTCCCATTACAACAATATCGGCGCCCAGCTGCCCCTCGACCCCGCCTCCGGCGCCCTGGTTGCCGGTGGCATCAAGGAGCAGGCGGGCCAGTGCCTGCGCAATATCAAGGCGGTGCTGGAGAGCATCGACGTGCCCTTCGACGATATCGTCAAGGTGACTGTCTATCTGACCCACCTCGCCGATCTGGACGCCGTCAACGAGGTCTACACCACCTTCTTCCCCGATTCGGCCATTGCCCGTGCCGTCGCCTATCTGCCGGCCCGCAGCGTGATCGCGGCCTCTGCCCTGCCGCTGGGTGCCCGGGTGCAGATGGATGCGGTCATCTCCCACGGTGACGGCACCCCGCCCCAGCTGGTGGAAGACAGGCACAACCTGGTGATCCGTGCCCGCAATACCGACAAGGCACCGAGAAGCCCGCTGCATACCCAGAGCGTCGCCTTCTCCCACTACAACCATATCGCGGGCCAGTTGCCGCTCGACATGACCACCGGCAAAGTGCTGACCGGTTGCGTCCGTGAGCAGACCGCCCAGTGCCTCGGCCATATCAAGACCATTGTGGAGAGCATCGGCCACGTGATGGACGATATCGTCAAGGTAAATATCCAGCTTGCCAACATTGCGGATCTGGCGGACGTGGATGCCATCTACACCCAATACTTCCCGGCCTACCTGCCCGCCCGCACCGTGATTGGCGTCAGCGAGCTGCCCGCCGGCGCACTGGTGCAGATGGATACGGTGATGTCCAACGCCGAAAGCACCCCGCCTGTATGGAGATGGTATTCACCTGACAGTTGCCCACAAAAGGGAGTGGTCATACGGCTTCAAACCGGATAACAAAACG